>JAAXXP010000002.1:14467-61757 GCA_013334435.1 Chlorobiaceae bacterium
GCCAGCATGAAGAGCGCGAACTTTCCGAAAGCCCATGATTGAGGAAGCACGAACGCAATGGCGCCGAAAGGCACCATGAACACGATCGTTGTAAGGATGACGAAGAGATAACTGAGCAGGGTCAGGGCAACCGCGTTCTTCAGCAGGGGTTTCCACGACTGGCAGTAGATAAGAATGCCGGATTTCGCCGCATCGAACACGTTCGGGTTTTTCGTGCGGAAGGTCCAGGCGATAACGGACTCGTCGATATAGGTGAGACTGAAGGTCACGATGCGCTGAACGACGGATGCCAGTCCTTCAAGCGCAGGAATGGGCACTGCCTGCATGATGTTGAACAGGGTGCGATTGAGAGAAACAAGCACACCCTTGACCAGCTGATCGACGAGGGCGAGCACACTGACCTCCCTGAAACAGCTCATGACCCGCTCCTTTGCCCAGGCCGTCTGTGAGATCCCTTGCGGTAACGCTCCATTTTCCACGATTTCGGTAATCAGGGCGATATGACCGGCCTGCAGCAGGTAGAGTACATACTCCCGGATGAACCTGAAACCGAATCCCCCGCCGAGCAGCAAGAGAAAAAACAGCACTGCCGCCGCGCCGCCGCCGAAAACAGAGCCGATGAGCGCAAGAAAACCCAGAAAAACCGCCACCACCGCGACAATCACACCGTAAACCATTGCACGATAGAAAAGATATGCGCTGGTACGCATGACGATGCCTGTTGCCCTGCCAAGCTGAAGTGCCATAGTTTGAATCTCCCTCGCCTCAGGGATTTGATGAACCGGTTTCAGGCGAAGGTGCCGGGCTTTCTCCGGTGGCGTCGGAATTTCCGTTTCCCTCGCCGGATCCGGGAGCTTCCACCCCAGGGACGGAAGCGCTGTCGGATGATTCAGCCTGCTCGATCAGATAATCCGGAACCCCGACAACGACGGAATCGACTGTTGTGGTATCCGGTGGAGAAGTCATGACCTCCTGATAATCGGGCACCACGATTCCCCGCCTTCGCATGATGGCGTAAATGTGGCGGGCCCGGCTCCTCACGTAGCTGGACGGGTGGACCGGCGAATACTCCAGGGGATTGGGCAGCACTGCGGCCAGACGCGATGCCTGCTGAGCGGAAAGTCCGGCGGCACTGACACCGAAATAGTGGCGGGCCGCCGCTTCGATACCGAATATGCCGTCTCCCCATTCGGCTACGTTCACGTACAGTTCAAGAATCCTGCGTTTTGTGAGACTCTTTTCGATCCTCCAGGTCAGGATAGCCTCCTTGATTTTCCTGACAGGATTTTTCGATGGTGAAAGGAAGAGATTTTTGGCCAGCTGCTGACTGATGGTGCTCGCTCCCGACTCGAACTTCTTTGCCTCGATATTTTTTTCGATCGCCTTTTCAATGGCTTCATAGTCGAACCCCTTATGCTCCCAGAATTTGTTGTCCTCGGCGATCAGTACGGCCTTTACCAGATTGGGTGATACCCTGTCGAGAGGAACCCACTTCTGGAGAATTTTCCTGTCGTCGAGCCCATCTCTTCTCCACTGGTCTTGACGGTACTCCATGAATGCGGTAACGGACGGATTTTCGCGGGCGAGTTGACCGACATCGGGAAAAACCAGGTAGCGGGCTACATCGATAACGAAAAACAGCAGGAGAAGGGTCGCGAGAGTTCTGACAAGCTTCATGTTCCGTACATTTGAAATCAAAAGATTATCCCCGTAAAGGCCTTTTATTTGACCGTAAAATACCAATAATCGGTCATATGACGTCAGGATGCGGGAAAATTGTTCCCCGCAATAATAAAATCTTTACCTTTCCGGAGAGCCCCCGTCAATGGTCGCGTGCGGTACCTCCATCCCTGCAGGAGCGGCATGACTCCGCATCCTGATGCCCCTCCCGCAGATGAGAACCCGGCAACACCGATGACAATCCGGAAGATGGTGACACCGGCCTCCCGGGGCTGATCCGCAAAAAAATGAACGCTGACGCCTGTAGCACAATACCAGCAAAAAACACTGCCATGAAACCGATTCTTATCCTGCTGCCGGCCCTGCTGCTGGCTCCTCTTGCCGCCCCTGAAGCACACGGCGCATCAACGGGTCCCGATGGAAAGGCCCTGTTCGACAGAAACTGCGGCGTCTGCCATTCGGTGAATCCTCCGCCGAAAAGCGCTCCGCCCATTGTGCCGATCGCCTCGGCCTACCACCGGCAGTTCGCATCGAAAGCTGCGGGAGTCTCCCATATGGCGGCATTCCTGAAATCGCCGTCGAAAGCGGCATCGAAGGTAGATCCGGAAGCCATTACCCGTTTCGGACTGATGCCTCCTGTGGCGCTGGGCGATGCAGAGCTGAAGGCGGTAGCCGGCTGGGTCTGGGATCAGTATAATCCGAACATGGGACAAGGAGTGGGCGGCTCACAGAACGGGGGAAACGGCAACTGCCGTTAAACCGGAGGCATTCATCCTGCAGCCATACCGGAACCTCCGGGACAACATCCGGAGTTCCGGGCCGGCTGAAAATAAAAAAAACAGGGCAAGGCCCTGTTCCTTTCACAACTCGCCCGAAAAGCGATGTACCCTTGGGCAGACTCGAACTGCCGACCCACAGTTTAGGAAACTGTTGCTCTATCCACTGAGCTACAAGGGTATGCGCTTGAATGTAGTTTTTTTCACAGAAACATGCAACCCCGCCCGGTTACGTCCGCCCGAACATCCTGTCGAGCTGATCGAGCATCAGCTTGATGATGACCGGCCGTCCATGAGGACACGAATAGGGCACCCGTGTCGCGAACAGGTTGTCGATCAGGGAGCGCATCTCCTCAAGGCTTAGTTTCTGGCCCGCCATAATGGCGTTGCGGCACGAATAGGACTTCGCAAGGTTGTCACGCTTCTCCAGTCTGAGCTTCGAGGCGTTTTCCTGGTAGCCGGAAATCATGTCCTGCAGGATGGTGACCTCCGTTCCCGAACGAACATCCTGGGGAATCCCTTCAATCATGACGGTTCTCGACCCGAAATCCCTGAGATTGAAGCCGAGACGGTAAAGATCGTCGCGGATATCCTCGAATACCTCGTACTCCCACTGGCGGAGTTCGACCTTCTGGGGAAAAAGCAGCTGCTGGGAGTTCGGCACGTTCTGGTTCATGACATCGAGCGCCCTTTCATAGAGCACCCGCTCATGGGCGACATGCTGGTCGATGATCATCATGCCGTTCTTGATCTGGCAGATGATGTACTTGTTGTGCAGCTGCCAGATTTTCGGCTCGGCCCCGCCCGGTTCAGTATCGCTCTGGTCGTCCTGAAACCTCGACTGGAGAATGGTGGTCAGCACTTCATCGCCCGCAGGTACTCCGCTCTCTTTCCTCCACCTCTCTTCAGCTTCACGGAGAGGAAAAATCTCCTCCTGCCGTGACGATCCGGACCTCTGAGGGGAAGCGGCCGCAAGGGAGTTTTCCCGGAAACCCTCATAGAGTTCCCCCGTCGTCGACATCTTTCCAGGACGATCATGGTACATGAGCCTGCGGTAGAGCGCCTCGTCCACCTGTCGAACCTCACCCCCCGGCGACTCCTGAAGGGGAGCTGCCGAGAGATCGGGCGAAAAATCATGGAGCTGAACCGCCCTCTTGATAACAGGATAGAACATGTTGCGCACGCTGCGCTCATCCTCAAATTTCACCTCGAGTTTCGCCGGATGAACGTTGACGTCGACACGTGAGGGCTCGATACCGAGAAAGAGCATCGCAAAAGGGGCCTGACGCTCCGCGAGCAGCTCCCCGTAAGCCTGCTGGAGCGCCTGGGAGAGCATGCGGTTCTGGATGATCCGCCGGTTGACGAAGAACAGCTGATCGGATTTATGGCGCTTCATCATCCCCGGCTTTCCGATAAATCCGTGGATGGACAGATAATCGTTCTCCTCGGTGATGGCAAGCAGTCCTTCGGAAAAACCGGAGCCGTAAAAGTAGTCGAGGCGTTCGCGGATATCCGGGCTCCTGAAATGAAACAGCTCTTCGTCATCGCTGTACATGCGCCACTCGATATCGCCGTAGGCGAGCGCAAGCGCCTTTACGGCTTCGAAAATGTGGCGGAATTCCGTTGCATTGGATTTCAGGAACTTGCGGCGGGCCGGTACGTTGTAGAACAGGTTCCTCACACTGACGGAAGTCCCCTCTTCACCGGATACCTCGCTCTCCTCGAGAAGCGCCCCTCCCTCGTACCGGAACCTGAGCGCGAGAGCGGAAGCGGATTGCCTGGTTTTCATTTCGAAATGGGAGACCGATGAGATGCTGGCAAGCGCTTCGCCTCTGAACCCGAGACTCATCAGGGTATCGAGGTCCTCGACTCCCGAAATCTTGCTGGTGGCAAAACGCTCGACCGAGAGCAGTGCATCCTCGCGGTTCATGCCCGAGCCGTTATCGATAACCCTGATCAGCTCCTTGCCGGCATCCTTGACCATGACGGTTATCCTGGACGCGCCTGCGTCGATTGCATTTTCAAGGAGCTCCTTGATAACCGAAGCCGGACGCTGAACAACCTCGCCGGCCGATATTTTATTGGCAACCGTATCCGGTAATCTTGAAATTTTTGCCATTACAACCCTGTAAATACGTTTATCGCTTCCGGTTTCACCGAGTAACCGTCGACCGATCCTGCCGCTGCAGGCCGAAAAAAACCTTCAGCCGGTCACTGCCCTGTTTCCTGAAGATACTTCCATACTTCCCGCAACGCCGCTTCGCTGAAACGCTGCTTGTTCTGCAGCCTTGTGCCGTACATCCGCAGCGACGCCGTTCTGGAACCGATACTGCCGTCCTGCTGTTTTCCTGCAATACCGATACAGAGCGTCCCCACCGGTTTTTCCCGGGAACCTCCTGAAGGTCCGGCAATGCCTGTGGTAGAAACGGCAACATCGGCGCCGCTCTTTGCAAGACAGCCTCGAGCCATCTCTTCGGCAACGGCTTCGCTGACCGCGCCGTACCTGTCGAGAGTTTCCGGAGAAACGCCGAGCAGCCGGACTTTAGACTGGTCGGCATAGGACACCACTCCCTGAAGAAAATATACGGATGAACCCGGAACATCGGTCAGGCGGCTTGCCACAAGCCCGCCGGTACACGATTCGGCCACGGCGATGCTCCTCCTGCTTTCGGCAAGCATCCTGCCGACCGTCTCTTCGAGGGTGGCCTCTCCGGTTGCGTAGACAAAACGACCCGCCCTGCCAAGAACGGCCTCGACCACCCTGCGGTTGTCCTCCTCCACGCTCTCCATGGTGGCGCCGATGGTGGTGACGACAAGATCGACGCCGGCCGTATGCGGAAGATAGGCGAGGGTCGTTCCTTCGGGAAGGGCATCCTCGACGGCTTCGATGAGTTCGGCAAGCATGGTTTCACCGATGCCGACCGTTTTGACCGGGGTATGCAGCATGACCGTCGGGCTTTTTTCGGCAAAAAACGGTATGACCGTTTCGCGCATCATGGCCTGCATTTCAGCAGGTACTCCCGGCATCAGCACCAGGTGGTGATCATGAAAACGTTCGCCGCAAGGCACAATCATGCCGGCCGCCGTTCCCACACTGTTGGGAACAAGCAGGGAGCCTTCGAGAATCATTGCCTGGTCCCGCATGCTTTCCGGAAAGGAACGGCCTCTCGCGGAAAACCAGGAAGAAAGCTTCCCGAGTGCTTCGGGGCTCTCTTCAAGACCTCTCTGGAGAAGCCGCATGACGGCTTTCTTCGTCCGGTCGTCACGGGTCGGCCCGAGACCTCCGGTCACCAGAACAATATCCGCCCTTGAAAGAGACTCTGAAAATACCGTACCGATGGCAACCTCATCATCGGCACAGGCCACGATCCTCGAAACCGGAATACCGATCTCTCCGAGAGCGGAAGCAATGAAGGGCGCATTGGTGTTGACCTTTCCGCCTTTGAGCAGTTCATCGCCGATTGAAACGATTTCAGCAACCATTTTTTACGCTATACCAGATAACTTGCGATACGCAGAATATCGGCGAATACCCCTCCTGCGGTCACTTCACCTCCTGCTCCCGGCCCCTTGACCACAAGAGGCGTCATGAGGTAGCGGTCGGTGGTAAAGACCACCAGATTTTCGGTACCGTTCAGTCCGGCCACAGGACTCTCGAGCGGAACCCGCTTCAATCCCACTTTCGCCTTGCCTTCCTTGAGTTCGCCGGTATAGGCGATGGTAAAGCCCTCTCTGGCGGCGCTTTCCATCTCGGCGGCATACCAGTCATCTATGGCCGGGAGGCGGTCGAGAAATTCGGCGGGGGTCATCTCGCCACGGCACGATTCGGGAACAAGGCTCTGGCACTCCACATCGGCATACTCCAGCTTATAGCCAAGCTCCCTGCCAAGAATGAGCAACTTCCTGGCAAAATCAGCGCCCGAAAGATCGTCCCTCGGATCGGGCTCGGTATAACCGGCGTCTCTCGCTTTCCTGACGATCTCGCTGAACCGGCCACCCTTGCGCAGCTCGTTGAAAATGAAACTCAGCGTACCCGACAGCACCCCCTCGATACAGAGTATCCGGTCACCGCTGTTCTTCAGGTCGTTGAGCGTACTGATGATCGGAAGCCCCGCCCCGACATTGGTTTCATACAGGAACTTCGCGTTGCTCGATCGCTGGGCCTCCATGATCCTGCGGTACAGAGCCCACTCTCCGGCCATGCCGAGCTTGTTGGCCGTGGCCACGGAGATGTTTGCCTGAAGCAACTCCGGATATTTTTCGGCAACCAGCCTGCTTGCGGTACAATCAACCACAATTGTATTGTGCCTATTCGCTTCCTTGATCAGCCCGATATACTCATCGATACCGGCCCGGCCATCACGTGAAGACCGTTCATGCATTTCGTGTATAGTGTCATACCAGTAATCCATCTCTTTCCTGTCACCATCAATCACCATAACTCTTGTATTGGCCAACCCGCATACCACTACGTCAAGATCCATCTCTTTCTGCAGGGTCAGGCGATGCTGCCGGATCTGGCTGATAAGACTTTTAGCGATAGTTCCGGTGCCGGCGATGAAGACATGCACCTTGCGCATCGACAGGAAGAAGGACTCATGAATGCAGTTGAGCGCCTTGTCCTCGTCGCCGCTTTCGATGACGAGCGAGATGTTCATCTCGTTGGCTCCCTGAGCGACAGCGATCACGTTGATGCCATTTTTGCCGAGCGTCTCGAAAAGCTGCGCCGACACCCCCGGATGACCGGACATCTTGTTGCCGACCACGGCCACCATTGCCAGATTGCGGCGAACGCTGACCGGATCGATCCGGCGCTCATCGATTTCGCGGACAAACTCCTCTTCGAGCACCTTCTTGGCCATCATCGCCTGCGCGGGCATAATTGCAACACTGATGGACTGCTCCGAAGATGCCTGGGAGATGAAAATAATATTGATGCTGTGCCGGGCAAGGCAGGTAAAAAGACGTGACGCCGTGCCGGGAACACCTGCCATGCCGCTCCCTGAAAGGCTCAGCAGAACCACATGGTTGATCGAGGTCAAACCGGTAACCGTTCCGGGCCGTCCTTCCTGCAAGCCGGATTCATTGCCGATTCTGGTGCCGGGACTGTCCGGATTGAATGAATTTTTTATCCGCAGAGGAATACCTGCCTTCATGACCGGCTGCACGGCAAGTGGATGGAGCACTTTCGCGCCGGCATGGGAAAGCTCCAGCGCTTCGACATAGCTGATCTCGGGAATGACCTGTGCATCAGTCACCCGCTTCGGATCGGCACTGTAGAAACCATCGACATCGGTCCATATCCACACCTCCTCGGCATGCAGGGCGGCGCCGAGAATCGTGGCCGTAAAATCGGAACCGCCCCGACCAAGGTTGGTCACGCTTCCATCCGGAGCGGAAGCGATAAAACCGGTGACAACGGGCAGTGAATGAAATTCGCTGAACCGCTCGCGAATCCGCTTGCCGGTAGCCAGACGATCAACTTTGGCATAGCAATGGTTCTCATCGGTCACAATCAGACTGCGAGCATCGATACATTCTGCCGGCGTTCCCGAAAAATGGAGATAGCGACTGACAATCCTGCACGAAAGCCGTTCGCCGTAACTCAGTACAAGAGCAAGACTTTTATCGGAAAGCTCCCTCAGCAGAAACACCCCGTGCAACACATCCCTCAGCTCGGCAAGCAGCTCCTGAAGCCAGGAATCTTCTGCTGATGCTGCTTCACGGAACAGTTCGCGAACGATCCCGCTGTGCAATGCCGCTATCCCGTCAAGTTTTTCACGGTAAGCCGCATCGCCTTTCCCTGCCAAAAAGGCGATCTCGGCAAGCATATCGGTTACTTTCCAAATCGCCGAAACCACGATGATAAGTGAAGTCCTGCTCGACGCATTCTGGATTATACCGGCTACATTGCAGATTTTTGTCGCTGATGCGATCGACGAACCTCCGAACTTGAATATCTTCATTCTGACGTTAACACATTCATTGAATAAATGACCGGCGCCCTCATCACGAACTTACGAAATAAACATCATTTCCATGAAGACGTCAACCCCTTCAGGGAAAAACGCACCGGTTCGGCAAAAAAAAAGCGCCCATGCGGGCGCTTCTAAAACAACACATTCGGTCAAGAGAGTGCGTTATCAGTTCTTCAGGGCATCAGCGCCGGCCACGATCTCGCTCAGCTCTTTGGTAATGGCTGCCTGACGGGCCCGGTTGTAGCTGATATTGAGCGTTCTGAGCAGCTCCTTGGCGTTTTCCGTCGCGGAGTCCATTGCCGTCATCCTTGCGGCCTGCTCGGCGGCATTGGATTCAAGCATCATTCTCCAGACCTGCGTGCTCAGATGCTTGGGTACAAGCTCATCGATGATAGCCGCGGGAGAGGGCTCATAGATATAATCGCCGCTGTTCTCCTTTCCGGTGCTTTCGGCTGCTATCGGAAGCAGATCCTCGGCTTTCAGGACTGGCGCAAGCACGCTCTTGAACTCGTTGTACACAACGATAACCCTGTCGGCTTCACCGCGCAGGTACATTGCGGAAGCGGTTTCGGCGATCTCCTTTGCGACGCTGAAATCGAGGTTCTGGAACACCGAAGGATACCCCTTGACGATGGAGAATCCCCGTTTACGGAAATAGTCAAACCCCCGGCTACCTGCGCAGATCATGCACACACCACCGTTTTTGTACTGGGCAGCGTAGTCCTCCGTAACCACCTTCTGGGCCAGCTTGATGATGTTTGTATTGAAGGCTCCGCACAGACCTCTGTCGGCTGCGATGAGAATCACCAGTACTTTTTTAACATCCTGACGGCTCGAAAGCAGGGGATTGAGCGATGTATCCACCTTCGCCGAAAGGGAGCCCAGCATCTCCTTCAGCTTGCCGGCGTAGGGTCGGGCCATGATTGCCCGCTCCTGCGCCCTGCGCAGCTTGGCCGCCGCAACCATTTTCATGGCCTTGGTAACCTGCTGCGTGGATTTTATCCCCTTGATTCGTACACGTATATCCTTTAATGTCGGCATGTATTAGGGTCTGTTAATAAATTATATGCTTACTTGCTCTTCAATGCGCTTCAGGCCTTCACTTTCTGGTTGAAAGAGCTGACGAATCTCTCGGCGGCCTCCTTCAGCTGTTTTGCCGTGTCGGCTTCAAGCGAACCTTTTTCAGCAATGGTCTTCAGGACTTCAGGATGCTTGTGTTCGAGCATGCTGAGGAACTCCTCCTCGAAACGGCGGATATGAGCAACCTCGACGGCATCGAGCAGTCCCTGGGTACCGAGGAAGATGATGGCGACCTGCTTCTCGACGGGCATCGGGATATACTGACCCTGCTTGAGAATTTCAACCAGCCGTGCACCTCTGTCGAGCTGAGCCTTGGTGGTCTTGTCCAGATCGGAACCGAACTTGGAGAAGGCCTCGAGTTCACGGAACTGGGCAAGGTCGAGACGAAGCGTACCGGCAACTTTCTTCATCGCCTTGATCTGGGCGGCGCCGCCGACGCGCGATACCGAAATACCGACGTTGATGGCCGGTCTCTGGCCGGAGTTGAAAAGGTTGGACTCAAGGAATATCTGTCCGTCGGTGATGGAGATCACGTTGGTCGGGATGTATGCCGAAACGTCACCGGCCTGCGTTTCGATAACCGGCAGCGCCGTAAGGCTTCCGCCACCCTTGACCAGCGGCTTCATGGCATCGGGAAGATCGTTCATCTTTCTGGCGACTTCGATATCGTCAGTGATCTTTGCAGCTCTTTCAAGCAGACGGGAGTGCAGATAGAACACGTCGCCGGGATATGCCTCGCGTCCCGGGGGACGGCGGAGCAGGAGGGAAAGCTGACGGTAGGCCACGGCCTGTTTCGACAGATCGTCGTAGACAACCAGCGCATGACGTCCGGTATCACGGAAATACTCGCCGAGCGCCGCACCGGCAAAAGGCGCGATGAACTGCAGCGGAGCGGGATCCGATGCTGTTGCGGAAATCACGGTGGTGTACTCCATTGCTCCGTACTTCTCAAGCGTGTTGACCACCTGGGCAACGGTCGATCCTTTCAGCCCGATGGCAACATAAATACAGAAAACCCCTTTGCCCTTCTGGTTGATGATGGTGTCAACGGCGACGGCGGTTTTTCCTGTCTGCCGGTCACCGATGATCAGTTCGCGCTGACCGCGACCGATCGGGATCATGGAGTCGATAGCTTTCAGTCCTGTCTGAAGCGGTTCATGCACAGACTTGCGGAAGATAACGCCCGGAGCCCTGCGTTCGAGAGGTACCCTGATTTCCGTTTCAATGGAACCCTTGCCGTCAATCGGCTCTCCAAGGGGGGTTACCACCCTGCCGAGCATGGCCTCGCCAACCGGAACCGAAGCAAGAATGCCGGTTCTTCTGACCGTATCGCCCTCTTTTACCGTGTTTGATTCACCGAACAATACGCAGCCGACATTGTCTTCCTCAAGGTTCAGAGCCATACCCATCACCTTGTTGGGGAACTCGAGAAGCTCACCAGCTGCAACCTGTGATAAACCGTACACACGAGCAATACCGTCACCAACCTGCAGCACTGTTCCCACATCATAAACTTCCGCCTCGGACTCGAAACCGGCAAGCTGCTTGCGAAGTATGGATGAAACCTCATCAGGCCTGACTGTTGTAGACATATCGTATTCGCTTGGTTATTTGTTTTTAAGAAAAGAGAAAGATTCTGCTTACCTTCTTTTGAAATCTGACTCGGTCTTTTACCATTCAAAAAATAAAAGCCAAATTTAACGAAAAGCTTTTAGTTATTCAAATTCTCTGCATAATTTGATGACCGCGCTTTTCCGGCTTCCGGCAATCCTGCCCGGTACAGACACAATACAGAATAAAGACTAACCAGACAAAGAGAAGTTACAGCAAACAGTATGAAAACGGTCAAGGGATTTGCTTCCGCTACAGTCGGCAATGTTGCCTGCGGATTTGATGTACTGGGATTTGCCATTACCGAGCCTGGTGATGAAGTGACCCTGACCCTGCTTGACGAAAAAAAAGAGGATTGCCCGGTATCACTCACCGGCATTACCGGCGACGGCGGAGCCCTTCCTCTCGATCCCAAAAAAAACACCTCCAGCTTTGTCGTCCTGAAGTTTCTCGAATATATCCGGACGCACAAGGATATCGATTTTTCCGGCCATATCTCCCTCGAACTGAAAAAGAACCTGCCGCTCAGCAGCGGCATGGGCAGCAGCGCGGCAAGCGCCGCCGCGGCTCTGGTTGCGGCAAATGAACTGCTCGGCCAGCCGTGCACAAAAATGGAGCTTGTGCATTTCGCCATAGAGGGGGAACGGGTCGCCTGCGGTTCCGCGCATGCCGACAATGCCGCCCCGGCAATCCTTGGCAATTTCGTGCTGATCCGCAGCTATACGCCGCTCGATCTCATTACCATCCCCTCGCCGAAAGATCTCTTCTGCACGCTTGTCCATCCCCATACGGAACTCCGCACCTCGTTCGCCCGTTCGGTACTGCCCCGGAATATCCCGCTGAAAACGGCAATCCAGCAGTGGGGAAATGTCGGAGCGCTCATCACGGGGCTGCTCACTTCGGACTACGAACTGATCGGCCGCGCGCTGGTCGATGTGGTTGCGGAGCCGAAACGCGCTCCGCTCATTCCGGGATTCTTCGAAGTCAAGCATGCCGCACTCGAAGCCGGTGCGCTGGGCTGCAGCATTGCCGGGTCGGGACCCTCCCTGTTCGCATTTTCGTCATCGGAAAAAACCGCAAGAGAGGCTGGTGATGCGATGCAGCACGCCTTCCGCTCATCAAAAGCAAACCTCAACTCCGATATGTGGGTATCACCCATCTGCAGCGAAGGGGCCAGAATACTGTAAATCTCACTGTTTTTTCAAGCGCGTATGATCTACTTCAGCACAAACAAGACATCCACTCCTGTCTCCATAAAAAAAGCCACGCTCGAAGGTCTCGCTCCTGACGGAGGGCTTTACGTACCGTCCATGGTCCCGGAATTCTCCCTGCCGGAGCTGGAGCTGCTCGAAGGAGGAAACTTCACGAGCATCGCATTCGCCATCGCAAAAAAGTTCGTCGGCGGCGAGATACCCCTCGATCATCTCGGCGATATCATCGACAGCTGCTTCCCCTTCGAAACGCCGCTCGTCGAACTTGAAAAGGGCACCTTCATTGAAGAGCTCTTTTCCGGCCCGACCCTTGCGTTCAAGGATTACGGAGCAAGGTTCCTTGCCCGCCTCACCGGATACTTCGCATCGGAAGAGCGGAAGCTCATCACCGTACTGGTAGCCACCTCCGGAGATACCGGCAGCGCGGTCGCCTACGGATTTCAGGGCATCCCCAATACAAGGGTCGTCCTGCTCTATCCTTCGGGCAAAGTCAGCCGCCTTCAGGAACAGCAGCTTACAACCGCGGGAGGCAATGTGCATGCGCTGGAAGTACTGGGTGATTTCGACGACTGCCAGCGACTGGTCAAACAGGCCTTCATCGATCCCGAACTCAGGGAGCAGCTTACCCTGACCTCGGCCAATTCCATCAATATCTCCCGACTGATACCCCAGTCATTCTATTATGCATGGGCATCGCTCCATCTGAAGGCGGAGCACGGCATGCAAAACCCGGTCTTCTCGGTGCCAAGCGGCAACTACGGCAACCTTACCGCCGGAGTGCTTGCCATGATGATGGGGTTCCCGATCGGGCATTTCATCGCCGCATCGAACGCCAACGACAGCGTCACCCGTTATCTCGATGAGGGCAGGTACGAACCGCGTCCTACCATCCCGACGCTCTCGACCGCCATGGATGTAGGCAACCCGAGCAACTTCGCCAGACTCCGGCATTTCTACAACAGCGACTACCGGGCGATGGGCGCCGACATCACCGGGATTTCCGTTTCCGATGAAGCCACAACCGCCGCGATCCGCAACATTTACGGACGCTACGGATACATTGCCGATCCGCATACCGCCGTCGGGTTCCACGCGCTCGAAGAGTACCGCAAACAGAGCGGCAGCAGGTCGCCGGGCATCGTACTCTCAACGGCCCATCCGGCAAAATTCCTCGAAGTGATCGAAGAGGCTCTCGAACGGGAGATCGAGATTCCCGAACGGCTTCGTGTGGTGCTCGAAAAAGAGAAAAAAGCGGACCTGATCGGCACGGACTACAGGGAGCTTGCCGATTTCCTGAAACAGCTCGACCGGTAACCGGGGGAACAACCGCATGAACCTGCGCACACTGCTTTTTTTTCTCATTATCATCCCGGTCATGTTCTTCGGCATGTCCGGCGCTCTCGTTGTGAGTATATTCGAACGCACCGGTGACTCCTTCGCCCGTCTGGCTTCCTGGTGGGGAAGGTTCAGCGCCGGAGTGTTCGGCATCGCCATCGAGGTGATCGGCAAGGAAAACTACAGAACGGACCGGAACTATCTGGTCATCAGCAACCATGCCGGCATGGCCGATATCCCGCTGCTTCTCGGAGCCATGAGACTGAATCTGCGCTTTGTGGCAAAAGAGGAGCTTGGCCGGATTCCGGTTTTCGGATGGGCTCTCAAGCGGTCGGGATATGTCATGATCAAGAGGGGGCAGAACCGGGAGGCGCTGAAAAGCCTGCTGGCCGCAGCCGATGTCCTCAAAAGCGGACGCTCGGTGCATATTTTCCCGGAAGGCACCCGTTCGGAAACGGGAACACTGCTGCCCTTCAAGCGGGGAGCGTTTCTCGTAGCGCAGAAAGGGGGCGCCCCGCTACTGCCGGTCACCATTATCGGCAGCAACCTGATCACCCCGAAAAAAAGCCTCAGAATCAACAGGGGAACGGTACGGATCGTTATCGGAAAACCTCTCGAACCGGCCGGGTTCAGCACTGTCGAAGCTCTTATGGAGGCATCCAGAAAGGCGATCGAGGCCAATCTCGTCCGGTACGGCAGCAGTCAGAACTGACGGTAGAGGTTCACCATTTCCATCGCCGTCATGGCGGCGTCGAATCCCTTGTTGCCGGATTTCGTGCCGGCACGCTCGATTGCCTGTTCGAGGTTGTCCGTAGTCAGCACCCCGAACGATACGGGAACCATGGTGTCGAGAGAAACCTGTGCGATTCCCTTGGTCGCCTCGGCGGCAATGACATCGAAATGGGGAGTCGATCCCCTGATAATCACGCCAAGAGCGATCACCGCATCGGCACTGCCGCTCAGGGCGACTTTTTTCGATACCATCGGCAACTCGAAAGCGCCGGGACAGCGGTAGATGGTGACGTTCTCCTCGCTGCCCCCGTGGCGGAGGATACAGTCAAGAGCGCCTTCAACCAGCTTCTGTCCGATAAAATCGTTGAAACGTGAAACCACCAGCGCAAAACGGATGCCACTGGCGCTGAGCGTGCCTTCAATCTGTTTTATCTGCATCATGATTGTGAGTTTAAAACGTTAGGTTTTCGAGTGGCCGTAACCGAGCATCCGCTCGACAAGATCGATGATAACGTGGCCTATGGTAATATGACACTCCTGTACCCGGTCCGCTGATCCCGAATGGGGCACCACGATCGAAAGATCGGCCGCACCTTTCATCATGCCGCCATCCCCCCCGAGCAGCGCGATGGTTTTCATGCCGTGTTCGCGGCCGTAGTGCAGCACATTGAGCACGCTCCGGCTGTTGCCGCTGGTCGAGAGGCCAAGCACCACATCCCCTTCCCTGCCGTAGGCTTCGGCAAGCCTGCGGAACACCTCATCGTAACCGAGGTCGTTGGCTCCCGCAGTCAGCGCCGTCGTGTCGGCGTTCAGGGCTATGGCCGGCAGCGCCGGACGATCCACGCTGCTCCGGTAGCGGATGGTCAGCTCGGTAGCCAGGTGCTGCGCATCAGCCGCACTCCCCCCGTTGCCGCAGAGCAGCAGCTTGCCCCCCTCCTCGAAGGTAGAGGCCAGAAGGCGCGCCATGGCCACGATAACCGCACTGTTCTGGCGGGCAACACTCTCCTTCAGCCTGGCGCTGTAGAGCATGGTGTCGAGCACAACCTCTTCGTATGGCGTACGGTCGGTCAGGCCCGCCGGACATCTGCATTTGCCGGTCATAACAGAGAGTTTAACACTGGGACGACGTTGAAAACTGATAATATAAGGAAAAAACAGGGCATGCACCACCCCCTCCCGTGATACCCGAAGGGGACCGAATCTTAAAAAAAAACTCCGCCTGACGAGCAGCATCAGGCGGAGTTCAGGAGAGATGAAAACAGAAACCCTCCCTAGTGGTATTTCGCGCTCTCTTCCTTGACGAATTCGACAAGAAGCTTCAGGTTGGCCGGATCGACGTCGGGAAGGATACCGTGGCCGAGGTTGAAAACATGGCCCGACCCTGCGGTATGCTGACCGAACTGCCTGAGGACCTTGGCGGCTTCCGATCTGATTTTTTCGGGCGTTCCGTAAAGCACCGTGGGATCCATGTTACCCTGCAGGGCCACGCGGTCGTTGAGCTCCTTGCGCGCCTTGGCGATATCGATGCCCCAGCCGAGCCCCATGGCATCGCAGCCGGTATCGGCGATATCGGAAAGGATGGTATTGCAGTCCTTCGAGAAGACAATAACCGGAATGTCCGGGTATTTGGCCTTTACTGCCTGAACATTCTCCCTGATGTAGGGCAGTGCGAACTCGCGGTAATCGTCTTCCGAAAGCGCGCTGGCCCAGGAGTCGAATATCTGGATGGCATCGGCACCGGCCTCGACCTGCTTGAGGAGGTAGGCGCTGATGGTTTCGGTGATCTTTCTGAGCAGCTGATGGGCCATCTGCGGCTCGCGGTACATCATCTTCTTGGCGAAAGCGTAGTTCTTCGAACCGCCGCCTTCGACGGCGTAGGTGAAGAGCGTCCATGCTGCGCCCGAGAAACCGATAAGGGGAACGCGGTTGTCGAGCTCTTTCTTGGTGAGACGGAGGGCATCCATAACATAGCCGAGCTTCTCGTCGATGTCGGGTACGATGAGTTTATCGATATCGGCCTGGCTGCGGATAACCGGAGTAAGCTTGATTCCTTTTGTTTCGATGATCTCGACATTCATGCCCATGGCTTCGTTGACAACAAGAATGTCGGAAAAGATGATGGCGGCATCGACACCCATCAGATCAACTGGCTGGATGGTTACCTCGGCAGCCAGTTCAGGCGTTTTGCAGAGGGTCAGAAAGTCCGTTTTTTCTCTGACTGCCCGATACTCCGGAAGATAGCGACCGGCCTGCCTCATCACCCAGATAGGCGTCCGGGAACACGGCTGACGCTTCAATGCCCGGAGGAAAAGATCATTTTTGAGCATGCAATGCAATAATTTGAATGGTTTGTAAAGACAGTTTTACCCGCTGCAGCTTGCGGAGCCATCCGGCTTCGGGTATTTTTTCAAAGTGCAAAACTACATTTTTTTAGCCTTATTTGAAAACTTTACCGATGAGCCGTCAGACCTGCTGCAATTAAAAAAAGCCGCAAGACAAAAGCTCAGCTGACAATATGCCGCTTGATGCCAAGCTGTTTTTCCGTATAACCAAGAGCAAGACCAACCATCTCCGAAAGATGAAAAACAGGGATGGAGCTGTTAACATTGGCCTGCCTGAGCGCTTTGGCCTGGTAGCCGTCAAGTACGGTATGGCAGAGCGGGCATGGGGTGACAATGAAATCCGCCTTGATCTCGATAGCCTCTTCAAGCGCTTCGGCAGCAACGTTGAGAGACTCCTCCTCGGCAACAAGCAGCGTATGGAAACCACAGCAGCGGTTTTTATGCTCATAGGGCAGGGGCGTTCCGCCGAGCGCCTCGATCATCATGTCCAGAGTGCTCGGTTCGAGCGGATCGTCCTTTCCGAGAACCATCGAGGGGCGGAGAATGTGGCAGCCGTAAAACGGTGCAATCCGGTAATTTTTCAGCGGCACCCTGACCTTCTGCCGGATAGCCTCGAAACCGACGTCTTCGGCAAGCACCCAGAGAAGGTGCCGCACATTTGCCGTTCCCTTGTACTCGAGTCCCTCCTTTTTCAGGAGCTCATTGACCTCTTTTTTCAGTTCCGGCGTCTCATCGAGTTTTTTCTTGGCCGTCCGGATAGTCATCAGACAGGTATTGCAGGAGACAACCAGATCGAGTCCGAGTTTTTCTGCAAGAGCGATATTGCGGCCATTGACAAGCGCAAAATGCTTCGGGCTGACATAATCGAGATTGCTGCCGCCGCAGCAGGTGCTTTCATGAAGCTTTACAAACTCGATGCCAAGATCGTTCTGCCACAGATCGATGGAACGGTCAACCTCTTTGGTCATGGATTCGTTGATACAACTCAGATAGTAGGCATACCTCTTCATACCGCGGTTCTCCATGGTTATTTTTTATGGGATTTCTGTTCCGCCCTGACGTGTTCCGTCATCTCCCGGAACATCTCCCTGAATTTTTTCATCCCTTTGGCCGGTTTGACCAGAGGGGGAGGAGGAGGCGTTCTGCGCTTCAAGATCATTTTTATCGCCATGGGAAGCAGGTTCTGCAGCGTCCAGGCAACCCCGTTGGTTCGGATGGGCAGAGTGGCTTCGACAAGCTTGCCCTTCTTTTCGATATCCTCCATGAACGCCTCGGCATGTTTCGCTCCGCTCGTATCCCTGACGCCCCTGACTTCGATCGCATCCTCCCGGATGCCGTGAATGGCCTCCATGATGGGAATATGTTTCACGCAGGTCTCCTGGCAGCGGTAACAGTGCGTGCAGTCCCATACCCCGTGGTCCTTGACAAGCTCGCCAAGGCGCACATCGTGGATGGCGTCACGGCCGTCAACGTTCATCCTGTATGATTTCAGAAGAACCGCAGGAGAGACATACTCCTTGTGCGCCCGGAGAATGGTGCATTCCGACACGCACGAAGCGCAAAGAATGCAGTCTGTAGCCTTGTCGTATTTCCGGAACTCCTCTTCCGATACAAGAAACTCCTTTTTGCCGATTTCCGATTCGGGCATTCTGGTCTCGATCCAGTTCGAGTACTGCTTCATCTTTTCGACAAGCGGGTCCATGTCGACAATGAGATCCTTGATCAGCGGCATGTTGCGCAGGGGTTCGATCTTGATGATCCCCGCCTCCCTGCATTTCGAAAGTTCATCCCACACCTGGGTGGTACATGCCAGTTTTGAAATTCCGTTGATGCGCATGCCGCAGGAACCGCAGATTCCTGCCTGGCAGAATGCCCGGAAACTCACCGAGGCATCGACATGCTCTTTGATATAGTTGAGAGAACGGAGAACCGTGATACCTTTTTCGATCTGTATCGTGTAATCGTCAAAATACGGCTTGCTGTCCACCTGCGGGTTGAAGCGGAACACCCTGAGGGTTATATCTCTTTTCTCTTCCGTATGCAGTTCTAAAGCTCCTGTCATATCGAGTAGTTGTTAATAGGTTCTTTCCTGAAGTTCATACCTGCCCATGGACACAGGCTTTTCGCCCAGCCTCACCCCGTTTCTGTCGAGAGTCGCCAGGGTATGCTTGTGCCATTTCTCGTCATCCCTTACCGGAAAATCGGTGCGCGTATGCGAACCGCGGCTCTCTTCACGGGCAAGCGCTCCTGATGCGACGGTTTCAGCAAGATCAAGCATGTTTTTCAGTTCAAGAACCTGAAGCAGGTTGGTATTGAATATATCGCTGGTGTCGAAAACACGGATATGCCTGAAACGCTCACTGAGTGCAGCGAGATCTTCGATGCCTTTCCGGATCTTCGATGCCTCACGGTAGATGCCGACATTCATGCCGAGCGTCTGGCCAAGCTCCTCCCGGAGAGTGCCGTAACGCTCGAAGTGGCCTGACGGGCGCATATAACTCCGGAGCGCTGCTTCCGTATCCTTGAGTTCTTCTGCGCCGATCTGTGCGGGCTCGAATCTGCGCGCCTCCTCGGCGGCAGTCCGTCCGGCCAGACGGCCGAAAACAAGAATGTCGAGCAGCGAGTTTCCTCCGAGACGGTTGGCTCCGTGTACCGAAACACAGGCGCACTCACCGGCGGCATAGACGCCGTCCATGACGGTTCTGCCGAAATTGTCGGTATCGATGCCGCCCATCGAATAGTGAGCCGTAGGCCTTACCGGAATAGGCTCTTCGATGGGGTCCACGCCCTCGAAATACATCGACATCTCGCGAATCTGCGGAAGCCTTGACATGATAAGGTCGGCCCCGAGATGGGTCAGGTCGAGATGCACGTATTTGCCTGCGGGGCTGTCGAAACCCCGTCCCTGCAGAATTTCGGTCTCGATCGACCGGGAAACGAGATCTCTGGGCCCGAGCTCCATTTTTTCAGGCGCATATCTCGACATGAACCGCTCGCCTGCGGCATTGACAAGATAGCCGCCTTCGCCCCTGGCGCCTTCGGTTACCAGAAGCCCGCTCTTTCTCAGACCGGTGGGATGGAACTGCACGAACTCCATATCCTTGAGCGGAATACCCGCCCGGTAGGCTATGGCCTGTCCGTCGCCGGTATTGCCGGCTGCATTGCTCGAACGGTTCCAGTACATTTTGGCGTAGCCTCCGGTTGCGAAAACAACCGTCCTTGCAGGAAATGCCTCGACCTTGCCGGTCTTGATGTTCAGGGCGATAAGCCCTTTCATGCGGCTGCCGTTGACCGACAGCTGCAGGGCAAAATACTCATTGAAAAAAAAGACCCCTTTTTTCAGACACTGTTCGTAAAGGGTCTGCAGAATGGTATGCCCGGTCTTGTCGGCACAGTAGCAGCAGCGCGGCCGGCCGGCGCCGCCGAAAGGACGCTGGGCGATCGTGTTGTCCTCAAGCCGCGACCAGGGCGTTCCGATGTTGTCAAGCTCACGAATGATTTTCGGCGCCTCGGAACAGAGTATCTCTACGGCATCCTGATCTGCAAGGTAGTCGCTGCCCTTGATGGTATCGAAAATATGCAGTTCGACCGTATCGTCCTTTGCCGTGTTGGCAAGAGCCGCGTTGGCGCCCCCCTGGGCTGCGGATGTATGGGAACGGTTGGGATAGACTTTGGACAACACGGCAATATTGAGCGCCGGATTGGTTTTCATGGCTTCCATCGCCGCATACAAACCGGCGCCTCCGCCTCCGACGATAACAATATCAAATGGTTTCATACGCTCTTATCTCGTTATGAAGCTGCAGAACAGATTCAGTGAATGTAAGAAGGGCTGCAGAAGGGGCAGTACCCTGCAGGTTGAATGATTTGTCTCTTGTGAAGAGGAGAGAGACGGCAAGACAACAGCGAGCGGTTACAGCGCTACATGGTCGTCATGGACAGGAAGCTCTTCGACAGCGTGGAGGACATCGGTCATGTTCAGCACGCCGAGTACCTTGTCGTTTTCCATGACGGTAAGCCGTCTGACATTGGTTCTCTTCATCAGACGGAGAGCGTACTTGACTCTGAGTGCGGGATTGATACTGATGATCGGCTTGCTCATGATCTGAAAAACCGGAGTGTTCCATGGATCGCGATGCACGTCTTCGCCGGGATCGATAACTTTTTCGAGAATATCCTTTTCGGTGACAATACCGTAGCAGTCGTCTTCATTGCGGGGCTCGACAACCAGGCCGCTCTGCTTTGTGCTTTTCATGATCTGCAGCGCCTCGGCAACCGTACAACTGCCTTTGATCGTCTTAAAATCTTTCTGCATCAAAGCCGAAACCGGGAGAGTCCGCAGTGTTATAAGCTGATCCATAGAAATTCCCTCTGATTAAAAAAAGGACAAAACGCCCATTATTATTGGAAAAAAGGCAACTCGCAAAGAGTGCCGGGACTATGTCTGAAAAATCTGGATAGGAAGGGAGGCCCGTCAGGGCCTATACGCAAAAAAAGCAACTTAACAATATAGAAAATCAGCCGGAAGGAGACAAAAATTATTTTATGCCGTGAGCTTTTTTGAAGGCGGCCCAGTTGTTTTTCAGGGCGATGAATGCGTTGAGATCGGGCTGCAGGAGAAAGGGGTTCGAAGCCTTTTCATCCCCGAGCGTGGTGATGGGCCGCTCCCCGTAATCATGCCCGGGATAAACCGTGGTGGAAGGCGGCAGTTCTTTCAGCAGCCGGCGCAGCGAGTCATATTCGGCGGCGGCTTCCTCCCCGGAACAGGTGCCCCCGACCTTTCCGGTAAAGAGCGTATCACCGGTAAAAAGCGCATCGCCCGCGTGAAGGCAGATGGAGTCAGGAGTATGACCGGGAGTATGGAGAATATGCACGCTAAGCGAGCCGAGCGGGAAAAGCGCTCCATCTTCCACCCTCGTCCCCGTCAGAGGGCAGATATCCCCGTAAAGCAGCGGATGAAGACCGGTCAGGCGCGCCATCTCTTCGTTGCCGTTGGTATGGTCGGCGTGAGAGTGGGTGGAAAAAACATAACGGACCCTGTAGCCGTGCCCTGCCGCGAAATCGGCAATGGAACGGGGATCCCAGGAGGCATCGACGACCAGCGCATCCCCCGAGTGTTCATCAGCGGCAAGATAGCCGAAATTCCTGTCGCCCCCCGTGCGGAACTGTTTGACGATCATGGATATCCTTTGGGTTGCCTGTCAGGCGGTTTTTTCGACATTCATGAGAAAAGCCCTTGCCGGAAAATCCCGGTCGACGGCAATGGGGTTCGTTTCGAGTTCCTCCATGATCGCTTCCGCCTTGTCGTCGTCGAGCACGGCGAAACAGAGCGACGAGTAGGTGCCGATCATCTCATCGGAAGGCCACCAGGGCTGCTGGGTTCCCGTTTTGCGGTCGCAGTTGCACCCGCGGATAGAGACATTGCTGAACATGTGCACCTGAAACTTCCTGAACAGGGCACGGACCATCGGCCGGGTCTCTTCATGACCCATAATCGCTATGAATTTCATGGTTTATTCGCCTCCTGCACCGGTTTTTCCGATTTTTTTTCAGTGATATAATAGACCAGAGGAACGACAACAAGCGTCAGGACGGTCGAGAGAATCCCCCCCCAGATCATCGAAATGGCCAGTCCCTGAAATATCGGATCGAAAAGCATGATCACCGATCCGATAACCACAGCCCCGGAGGTCAGAATGATCGGACGCGTCCGCACCGCTGCAGATTCGATGATCGCCTGTTTAAGTTCGGTACCCTCTTCCCTCCGGATCTGGATAAAGTCGATCAGAAGAACGGAATTTCTCACCATGATGCCGGCAAGGGCGATCATGCCGATCATGCTTGTGGCGGTAAAAAACGCGCCGTGAATGAAGTGGCCGGGAATGATGCCCACAAGACTCAGCGGAATGGAGATCATCATGATGAGCGGCGTCTTGAACGACTGGAACCAGCCCACGATCAGGAGATAGATGATGACCAGCACCACGGCGAAAGCCGTACCGAGATCCCTGAACACCTCGAAGGTTATCTGCCACTCCCCGTCCCATTTCATGGCGAGTCTATCCTCGACGGCAGGATTCGAGGTATAGAGCGGGTTGATGCTGTAACCGCCGGGAACCTTGATCTGCCGGATTTTTTTGTCCATGTCGAGCATGGCGTAGACCGGGCTTTCCGTCGCACCGGCAACATCGGCCGTTACATAGAGCACCCGGCGGAGATCCTTGCGGTAGATGCTCTTGTCCTGTATTTTTTCCTCGACCTTCACCAGCTCCGACAGCGGAATCATCTCTCCGGCGCGCAGACGGGTGGTGAGGGACCCCATTCCCTGCGACTGGACAAAGATGCCGGAAAGATCCCTGAGAGAGGTCCGGTCGGCTTGAGGCAGCCGCACCTGTATCATGACCGGCTCCTTGACATTCTGCGTATGCAGCACACCGACATCCATGCCGCTGAGCGACATGCGCAGCGTCTGGGCGATCTGCTCGGTGGAGACGCCGCGAAACGCCGCCCGCTCCTTGTTGACCACCAGGTTGTAGACCTTCTGGTCGTCCTCCAGAAGCCAGTCGACATCAACCACGCCCGGAGTCTCGGAAAAAACCCGCTTAACCTCTTTTGCAAGCGCGATCTGCTCTTTCTGCGAAGGTCCGTATATCTCCGCCACGATGGTCGAGAGCACCGGAGGGCCTGGAGGAATTTCCACAATTTTCGCATTGCCACCGTACTTCAGGGCGATCTTCTGGACTCCGGAACGGACCCTTTTGGCGATATCGTGGCTCTGGTCCTTGCGCTCTCCCTTATGGACAAGATTGACCTGAATGTCGGCAAGATTGGATGCCTGACGCAGATAGTAGTGGCGGACGAGGCCGTTGAAATTTATCGGCGCACTGGTTCCGACATAGTACTGGTAGCTGCTGACCTCCGGCACCGTTTTCAGATATGCTGAAATCTCCTTGGCAACCCTTGCCGTCCGTTCCAGGGCGGTGCCTTCCGGCATATCGACGATAACCTGGAACTCGTTCTTGTTGTCGAACGGCAGCATTTTCATCTGCACGGCTTTAAGCGGTATCAGGATGATCGCGCCGGCAAGCAGCAGACCGACTCCGGCAAATGCAATCAGACGCATGAAGCTGTTGTCGAGCAGCGGAGAGAGAATCTTTTCAAACAGCCTGTAGTACCCGGTCTTCGTGATATCATACTCCGCATGCCCTCCGTCCTCTACTTTCAGCAGTCTGTAGGAAAGCCACGGGGTTACGATCAGGGCGATCAGGAGCGAAAAGATCATGGCCAGCGAAGCTCCGATCGGCATCGGACTCATGTATGGGCCCATCAGTCCGGAAACGAACACCATCGGCAGCACGGCGGCGATAACCGTAAAGGTTGCCAGAATCGTGGGATTGCCGACCTCGCTGACCGCCGTTATGGCCGCCTGCAGTTTCGGCTGACGCTTCATGGCGAAATGGCGGTGAATGTTCTCGGCAATGATGATCGAGTCATCGACAACGATACCGGTCACGAAAATCAGTGCGAAAAGCGTCACCCGGTTCAGGGAGTAATCGAACAGGTAATAAACAAGAAGGGTCAGGGCGAAGGTAATCGGCACGGAAACGAAATTCACCAGCGCGCCCCGCCATCCAAGGAAAAGACCCACGACGATCGTCACCGCAACAATGGCGATGATGAGATGTTCGAGCAGCGTGAACACCTTCTCCGTCGCACTCTCGCCGTAGTTCCTTGTTTCGGTAACGGTAATGGAGGCCGGGATGACCGATCCCTTGAGCTGATCGACCTTGGCAACAACCTTTTCGGCAAGCACCGAGGCATCGGCTCCCTTGCGCTTCGCCACCGTCAGGGTGACGGCCGGATATTCGCCGCGGTCTTTGGACTCCGAAGCCGATCCCCAGCCGAAAAAGTTGTAGTTGCTGACCTCTTCGGGCCCATCGACAATACGGGCGACACTGCTCAGGTAGACCGGCGATGCGCCGTAAATACCGACAACGATGTTGCCGACATCTGAGGCGCTTTCCAGGAAACTACCCGAGCGGACAAGAATTTCGCTGTTCTGCTGCCTGAAATCACCGGAAGGCATCTGGCTGTTTGCCATCTGCACCTGGCGGGCGATCTGCAGGGCGCTTACGTTGTACTGCAGCAGCTTCTGCTTGTCCAGAAGAATGCGCACCTGTCGCCTGAGCCCCCCCTTGATGTCGACGTCGCCTATATTTTCGGTCTTTTTCAGTTCATCGGCAACATCCATGGCGGTCTTTCTGAGCTGATAGGGGTCCCTGCTCTTGCTCCACATGGTCAGGTTCAGCACCGGAACATCGTCGATGGCCACCTTTTTCATGAGCGGCATCTGTACCCCCTGAGGCATCTTGTCCATGTTCTTCATGAGGGTTGCCCAGAGCTTGACCATGCTCTCCTCGGTATTCTGACCCACGTCGAAGCGAACCGTCACCAGCGCAAAATCCGGCATGGAGGTTGAATAGACATAGTCAACGCCGGGAATTTCGGTCAGCGAACGCTCGAACGGCTTGGCGACACGTTCTTCGACCTCGGAGGGGGGCGCACCGGGATAGGGAATGTAGATGTCCACCATCGGAACGACAATCTGCGGTTCCTCCTCCCTCGGCGTCATGAACGTTGCGATCACGCCTACAAGAAGCGAGGCCACCATCAGAAGCGGCGTTATCTTCGAGTTGATGAACTGCCTGGCAAGCCTGCCTGCAATACCTTCATTCATTGGACTGAATCTCTTTTGTTTCTGAAACCTGCTCTTTCACCAGCGCTCCCTCCCGGAGCGACCGGTTATACCTGCCGACAATCCTCTCTCCCGCATCGAGACCTCCGAGAATGACAACTGAACCGTTGACGGTACGGCCGGTCCGTACCCACCGAACGGTAAGCCGATCCTCGCCGTCAACGACATAAACCCCTGCCAGCTCCCCCTGGTGAAACACCGCTCCTCCGGGAACGGTGAGCGTTGACGTTCCCTCACGGCCGGAACTCTCCCCGACGGTAACAATGCTTTCCACCGCCAAGGGAGTGGCCGGCTTCACGATTGCCTGAGACGCCGGCTCCTCTTTTCCGCACCCCGTCACAATGCCGAAGAGTACGGCAAAAAGAAACAGTCTGATCATCCTTATATCCATAATGCTCAATCCGGTTTCCCGTCCGTTTATGATAAACATTCAGCTGTTGCGCTATTTTCCCGAGTAGTAGTCGTACTCGCTTCTGGCTATGCAGAAGTCGTGGCGCGCCTGGTTGAGGCGCAGCTTCGCATAGGTGTAGGCTCCTTCACGCATCAGCAGCTCGAAGGTCATGGCCATACCGGTTTTGAACTGGGTTCCGATATAATCGAGACTCACCCGCGCCTCCTCGAGCGCCTGCTGGGCAACGGCCATTCTGGCCTTGGCCGTTTTCATTTCACGAGCAGCTTTCCTGATCTCCGCAAGACTGCCGCTGCGGGCCGCCTCGTAAGAGTATCGCGCTTCGAGCTCCCTTGCTTTCGCTTCCTGGATACGGCCTTCCGAGGCCATGCCGTCGAAAATATCCCACTGCATGTTCACCCCCATCGACCAGCTCGAACCGCCGCTGAAAACATTGTCGCTGTGCAGGTCGGTTCTGAGAAAACCGTTCACTCTCGGAAGCCTCGATGCCCTTGCCATATCTCCCTGCTGCCGGGCGATCTCCCGGTAGGTCTGCATGGCCATGAGGTCGGACCGGTTTTCAGGCACTGCCGCCTCATCGACCGAAGGCACTCCCTTGCCGACAACGAAATCGCCGGAAGGAATGACGTTGACGTCCTGCTCGAGATTCAGCAGCACTTTAAGGGCGTCGGTCGCATTCTTTATGGCGTCGTGAAGCATGAGTTTCTGCTCGTTGAGCTCGGCAAGCCTCACCTCGGTGGAAAGTTTGTCGGATTTTGTCAGCAGCCCCACACTATACGCTTTCGCCGCCTCGCGGCTGTGCCCGCTCATGGTGCCAATGGACTGGTCGATGGCCTCGATGTTTTTCCGGGCGAGGATCAGGCCGTAATAAACCTTGCTGACCTGCAGCTCAATGGCTTCCGCCGTTCTTGCCGTCATGAGCTCCTGGGCCTTCTTTGAGGTCGAAGCGACCTTGCGGCCAATTGCCGCATCGGCGTTGAATATGGGCTGTATAACCTGCAGCGACGTATTGAAGTCGTTGATCGTATCGGCGTTGTTGAGTTTTTCAGGATTGAAATCGGCCATCGTGACACTGTTCTGCTGCAGCTTCAGAACAAGTGCCGCGCCTGGATCGTTGGTCACAAGAAAGGTCTCAGACAGCGTTACTTTCGGCAGGTAGGACTGGCGGGACTGGGTGATTTTCGCCTCGGCCTGGTCAACCCTGCTGCGTGCCGCCCTGATCGTGTAATTGTTTTCACGGGCCATGCGCACCGCATCTTCAAGCGAAAGCCTCACGGTTCTGCTGCCTGCAGCTGCCTGGCCGGGCGAGAGAAGCGCTCCGCACAGACAGATACCGGTCAGTACCTGGTATACCTTCATGGTGTTTTACTGTTTTGAGATGAGTTTTAAAATCCGTGCCACATTTTCCGAGTCGTTACGGCTCATGCACTCTTTCAGACTTCTGTCGAGAACAAGGGAATAGGTCTTGTCAAGCGCGGCTTTTGCTGCCTGAAACTGTATGATGACCTTTTCACATCCCTGCGAGCTCTCGATCATCCTGACAAGAGCCTCTACCTGACCGGCTACCTTTTTCAGCCGTACAATCACATCGTCCATACGCTTCAAGCCCTTTTGATGAAAAACATCGCATAAATCTGCATACCCGGCGCCGGCATACCTATACCCGGTTAGGGTATAAAAAGTACAAAAAAAAGTATTAAAAGCCAAAAGAGGGAACTGCTTAGCGGGCCCCCCCCTCAACGGCAAGTTCAGCTGTCGAGCAGCAGATATCGGCCTGTACCTGGCAGAGCATGCTCTCGGTTGCCTGCTGCATGATCTGGGACATGATGGTTTCACTCATGAACTTTATGATCCCTTCAGGCATCATGTTCAGGGGAAACGAAAGCGTGAAATCCAGTGCGATATCGGTCTCGAAGTGCACTTCGGTTTTCCCTTCGTCCAGATGGTACAGACAGATACGCGTATTGGCCCGACCGACAAAGGTGTGGTTATCTTCGATGTCGATATGCGGTGTATTCTGAGCATGAGCCCACCTGATGCACCTTGCCCCCGTCGGAAGGTGCCGGGCTACTTCATGCGGAACCACTGCAGGCGAATGGTGATCGAGCGGCTCCTCGACCTGCTCGACGAAGAAAATCGCGGTTATGGGATTGTTTCTCGGGTCCTTGGCCTGAAATATCCATTTGTAGATGCCCAGCTCCTTCAGATGAACAACGCTGGTACAGTAGGGATTGCATCTGATAATTCTTGTATGATCGGCAAAATACCGGGAAGAGTCATGCAGACATGATTCTATAACCACCTTGGCCTTGCTTTTTCCAACAACCTCCATAGTCAGTCAACACTTGATTTACTTGTAAACCTGTAATAAATGATGAATCGAGAAATCTTCAAAGGAACAGTGACGCTATTTCAAGAGTTCCCTGCAGAAACCGGTAAAAACAGAAAGCGGAGAACCCTTCCGGACAGCTTATCTATTTGCCGGATTTTTCTTATTATCCTGTAACGGCAGGACCGTCCGTCATTGCCGATCCGTTCAGTTCACGCCATCAATGCCTCTTTTATGCAGGAATCATTCAATTATACGACGATCGTAGCCCCTGTGGCCTTTTTTATCAGCGGTATTTTCATCGTGCTGCTGCTGAACAAATTCATAGGAAAAAATTCCGGCCAGAAAAAAGCCGGATAGGCCGAAGGAATCCCCCAACCCTTGCCATTGCAATGCCGGAGAGAGGATTCCAATGATCTAACCCCTTGATCTTTCATGGTTTCCTGCCGGTTTTTTATTTGTTCCGCATCGGAAAATTAGTTAGCTTGAAACAAATATGTCCAGGGCAATGTCGGTTACGGATATTCTCCCTTAAACTCTTTCTCAAACTCAAACCATAAAGCATCATGTCAAACGGATCAAACATCGATGTTCAGGGCGCAGTCAACAATCTTGTTGAAACCGCCGGCAAGCTCTTCCAGCTTCAGCTTGACCTCATGAACAACAGCCTCAAGGTTCTTGCCAACGTAGCAGAACCGCTTGCAAAAACAGCAACCGACCTGATCGGAAACTTCGCAGCTACCGCTACCCAGGTTCTGCAGAGCGTCTCTTCAGCTGTTGCTCCGAAAAAGTAAGCAACGCCTTTTTCCTGAAGCACCTTATGCCTTGAGGGATAAGGTGCTTTTTTTTTGTCTTGCTGCCGGGAAAACCTGTCGAGGTATCTGATTTTCGCTGACCTTTGCCGACACACGGCATCCTTACACGCTCCAGTATGAACACCGAGTACCATATACGGGGCTTCTACAGCCCGGAAGATCGGAATCAGCTTCATATAACGCCAATACAGGGCGATGCCTCCACCCGAAGCTATTACAGGGTCTCCGGCCCGGACGGCAGCGCAATCGCCTGCTGCGACCCACTGCTCCGTGAAGCGAACCCGGACGACTACCCGTTCCTGATCGTGTACGATCTCATGCGCGGCCACAACCTGCCGGTTCCGGAAGTCCTTGCCGTCAATGCCGGAGAAGGCCTTCTGCTGATAGAGGACTGCGGAACGGTTCAGCTGCAGGACATCGTTTCCGGGGAAAAACAGTACTCCGCTCCGGAAATCTACCGGGAGGTGATCGACACGCTTGCCCGCATCCAGTCCATAACGGGGAACCCCGACCGACTGCCCTTCAGGCTCAGCTTCGACAGGGAAAAACTGATGTTTGAATTCGATTTTTTCATCGAACACGCACTGCTCGGCTATTTCAAAGCGGATTTCGACCGCAGCAAAGCCGGTGAGCTTCGCCGCGAATTCGAAACCATAACGGAAATTCTCGTTCAACCGAAGCATTTCGTGCTGAATCACCGCGATTTTCACAGCCGAAACATCATGATCCATAAGGGCAAGCCGGTTATCATCGATTTTCAGGATGCCCGCATGGGGCTGCCCCAGTACGATGCCGTCTCGCTTATCCGCGACTCCTATGTCGTACTCGATCCGGCTCTCGGCAACGAACTGAAAACCCGTCATTTCATGACGCTTCAGGGCCGCGACGCCATGACGATGAGCCTCGACGAATATCTCTACCTTTTCGACCTGATGGCGTTCCAGCGCAATGTAAAGGCTCTCGGCACCTTCTGTTATCAGACTGCGGTTCTCGGCAAAACACAGTATGAAGCATCGATCCCTCCGACGCTGGCATACCTTTCAGACTATATCGAATCCCGCATGGAGCTGAAAAAAGCAGGAGTGCTGCTGCAGTCGCTCCTTGAAAAAACAGGCCCCCGATGAAAGCACTTGTCCTTGCCGCCGGTTTCGGTACACGCCTCAGACCGTTTACCGAGCACTGCCCCAAGCCCCTGATACCCGTTCTCAACGTTCCGTCCCTCTTTTATGCCTTCGCGCTGCTCAAGGAGTCGGGTGTCACCGAAATCGTCTGCAACATTCACCACCACGCCGCTGAAATCCGTAAAGCGGTCGATGCTTTCGATTTCGGGAAATTACGCATCACCTTTTCGGAAGAAACGTCGATACTCGGCACGGGCGGCGGTCTGAAAAAATGCGAACCCCTGCTTGAAGACGACGATTTTCTGCTCGTAAACAGCGATATTATCTCCGATATCGACTTCGCGGCACTTGTCGGCAGCCACCGCATGTCGGGTGTTGCCGGAACGCTGGCCCTGTATGAAACGCCCGATGCGGGCACTATCGGAGCCGTCGGTGTCGAAAACGGCCTTGTCAGGGATTTCAGGAACATGCGCCTTACCGGCCTCCTCTCCTCGCTTATCTATACCGGTACAGCCGTGCTCAGTCCGGCAATTTTCGCTCACCTGAAAAAGGGGTTTTCGAGCATCGTCGATACCGGATTCACCGGCCTCATCGACAACGGAGGACTTGGCGCATACCTGCACGGCGGATCGTGGATGGATATCGGAACGCTCGAAAGCTACTGCAGGGCCAACACGGCCCCGGGCATGCTTCCTGAGCTGCTTGCCGGAAGAGTGCGGACCGGCATCGGCATGATGCCCCGCCGCATCGCTGCCGATGCCGCGATCGATGCCGGAGCGAGCGTCGTACGCTCCTGTGTCGGCAGCGGGTGCACTGTCGGCCGGGGCGCTGCAGTTGAAAACTCGGTGCTCCTGCCGGGTGCAGTTGTCGAGCCCGGGGAAACGCTCAGCTCCGCCATCCGGGACCGCTGCAGCACCGTCTTTCTTGCCTGCTGAACAAATAAAAACGCAACACTCGCAACCATGATAGCAACCGGTCTGGATATCCTGCTCGACAATATCGGGCAGTACCGTCAGAGAAACATCGGCATGATCGTGAACCAGACTTCGGTAACCGCCGATCTCTGTTACTCGTGGGATGTACTCAGGGAAAAAGGGCTGAACATCCGACGGATTTTTTCTCCGGAGCACGGTCTTTTCGCCACCGAGCAGGACCAGATCGCCGTCGGCTGTCAGCCGGTGCCCGGCATCGAACTTGCAAGCCTTTACGGCAGCTCCGCCGAAACACTGATACCCGACGGCAGCATGCTTGAAGACCTCGACCTGATCCTTTTCGACATTCAGGATGTCGGCTCGCGCTACTATACCTATGTCAACACGCTGGCACTCTTCATGGAAGCTGCTGCCGGCAGGGATCTGGAGATCATGGTGCTCGACCGTCCCAATCCTCTTGGAGGCGCCATCGTTGAGGGGCCGCTGCTCGATCAGGCATACCGATCTTTTGTCGGGATATTTCCCGTTCCGGTCCGTCACGGCATGACACCCGGAGAACTGGCCCTGCTCTACCGCGACTGGAAAAAACTCGACGTCCGGCTCACGGTTCTCGGCATGAGAGGGTGGCGGCGCGACATGCGCTTCCCTGAAACCGGACTCCCCTGGGTACCTCCTTCGCCGAACATGCCGAGCGTTGAAACCGCTGCGGTATATCCCGGAATGTGCCTGTTCGAGGGGCTCAATGTTTCGGAAGGCCGGGGCACCACAACCCCTTTTCAGCTCTTCGGAGCGCCATTCGTTCGCCCCGACGATCTGATGGAGCAATGCAAGGGACCTGGATTCGAGGGACTCCGCATGAGGCCGACATGGTTCAGGCCGACTTTCCACAAGTTCAGCGGCTCGGTTATCGGCGGCATCTGGCTGCACGTCGCCGACCACGACAGGTTCAGGCCTTTCGCCGCCGCCGTTGCCCTCACGGCCGCACTACAGAAGCTTTATCCCGACGACCTGCAGTTCCTTGGCGGCATTTACGAATTCAACGACACCATCCCGGCCTTCGATCTGCTTGCCGGGAACAGCGCCATCCGCACCTCGATACTCGACGGATGCGACGCCGCTTCGCTGATCGCATCGTGGGAGACCGACGAGCGAACCTTCACCGAAACAAAAAAGCACTACCACCTTTATCAATGACGACCTGAAAACCCACTCTCCATGCATGCTGCCGATATTGCCATCGTCATCCTTTTCCTTGCCGGAAATATCCTGCTCGGCCTCTGGCAGGGCAAGAGCAACAAGAACACCGGAGACTACTTTCTCGGCGGCCACAAGCTGCCCTGGGTCGTCGCCATGCTCTCCATTGTCGCGACGGAAACATCTGTACTGACTTTCGTCAGCGTGCCGGGACTTGCCTACAGAGGCGACTGGACCTTCCTGCAGCTGCCTCTCGGCTATATCCTGGGCCGGGTGCTGGTAAGCTCTTTTCTCCTGCCGATGTACTTTAAAAACGGCGTCAGCTCCATTTATGAAATAATCGGCGAGAGATTCGGCACCGGCATGCAGAAGCTTGCCTCGGTCGTCTTTCTTGTAACCCGAATCCTCGGCGACGGCGTCAGGTTTCTGGCTACCGGCGTTGTCGTGCAGGTTGTGACCGGCTGGTCGCTTCCGGTCGCCGTACTCCTTATCGGTGCAGTAACGCTGATCTACACGATTTCGGGCGGCCTGAAAACCGTAGTCTGGCTCGACAGCATCCAGTTCGGGCTCTACCTCCTCGGAGGCATCATATCCATTGTCTTTATCCTGCTCCAGCTCGATGACAGCTTGCCGCAGATACTCGGCTCCCTTGCGGCTGCAGGAAAGCTCACCATGTTCAACATGAGCGGCGACCTGCTTTTCAATCCCATGGCTTTCGGCGGCGCCTTTCTCGGAGGCGTGTTTCTCTCCCTGGCATCTCACGGCGTCGATTACATGATGGTGCAGCGGGTACTCGGCTGCAGCGACCTCGGCTCGGCACGAAAAGCCCTGATCGGCAGCGGCCTTTTCGTATTCGTGCAATTCATGATCTTCCTGCTGGCAGGATCGCTCATGTATCTGTTCATGCAGGGCGCCGTAACCGAAAAGGACAGGGAGTTCGCCACGTTTATCGTCGACTACCTGCCGTCCGGACTCAAGGGTCTGCTGCTGGCGGGCATTCTTTCAGCCGCAATGTCCACCATAGCATCCTCGATCAACTCCCTTGCCGCATCGACCGTTACCGATCTGATGGGCGGACGGGCGTCGCTGAACCTCTCCAGAATCATCAGCGCAGGATGGGCTGCCGTGCTTATCGGAATAGCCCTGCTGTTCGACGAAAACGACAAAGCCATCATAATGGTCGGTCTTGAAATAGCATCCTTTACCTACGGAGGGCTGCTCGGCCTCTTCCTGCTCTCGAAAAGCAAACGGAACTTTCATCCCGCAAGCCTGGCGTCAGGCCTGCTTGCAAGCATGGGCATAGTCTTTATCCTGAAGATGAACGGAATCGCCTGGACCTGGTACATCATCATTTCGGTCTCCGTCAACATTCTGATAACCCTGCTTGCCGATATCCTGATCAAAAGCATCAAACCTGAAATGAATGCAAAGTCCTGATTGCGATAATGACGGCATATCGTATCTTTAAAAAAAAGAGCAGCCCATAAGCCGGAACCCCTGTGTCAGAGCGCAACAAAACAAAGGCTGAACTGCAGGACGAGATAGCCTCGTTGAAAAAGCAGCTTTCGCTGTGCGGCAACAGAGCTGACCGACAGGAAGATGCTGAAAAACCCCTGATCGGGCTCAGAAAAAACTTTTTCGCCTTTGTCGAGCACGCCCCCCATTATCTGGTGGTCGTCGACCCGTCGCACGACGGCGGTCCGGCCATAGAAACCGCAAATCCTGCCGCCTGCGCCATACACGGCTTTACGGAGAAGGAACTGAAGCATCAGCCCTTCACCTCCCTCTTTGCCCGGCATCACCGGAAATTCGTGACGGAACAGATCGGCCGGGCCCTTTCGAATAAGCACCGGCCGTTCGAATGCGACGCTCTCCGGAAAAACGGCTCTACCTTTCCGGTAAGAATAACCACCGAAATGGTCACCGAAAACGGACGACAGTTCGTTTACGCCATAGAGCACACCCTCATCGATCAGAAAAACGCCGAAGAGGCTCTCCGCTACTCGGAAAGGCAGCTGGCGAACCTGATGGACAACATCCCTGGCATAGCCTATCGATGCAGAAACGACCTGTTCTGGACCATGGAATTCATCAGCAACGGATGCCTTGCCCTTACCGGATATCCCGCAGATGACCTGATCCACAACCGGAAAAAGGCATTCACCGATCTGGTTCATCCCGATGACCTCCCGGGAATCTCGACGGCGGTCGGAAAAGCCCTGAAGAAAAAAAAGCCTTTCGAAATCGAGTACCGCATCATAACCGCTGAGGGTTCGACAAAGCATGTCTGGGAAAAAGGGCTCGGCGTTGAGGAGCCCGGTGAAGGAATCTTTCTGGAAGGATTCATAACCGATATAACCGAACGAAAAAACGCGGAAAACGCAAAAAAAGCTTCCGAGGAGAGATACCGCTTCCTTTTCGACAACATGTTCCTCGGCGTAGCCATCACCAATGCAAAGGGAAAAATCCACGTCGCGAACAAGGCTCTGTGCAATATCGTAGGCTACAGCCAGGAAGAGATCGTCCGGCTTAATTCCCGACAGTTTTATGTGGACCCCGACGAACGTGATCGCCTCATCGCCCTGTTGCGGAAAAACGGCATCCTGGAAAATTTTGAAACCCGTATCAAAAGAAAAAACGGGAAGCAGATATGGCTGCACTACAAGGTCTACCCCTTCGACTACGAAGGCGAAGCTGCCTTTTTCATCACCTGCATCGACATCACGGAGCGAAAACAGACCGAACTGCAGCTTCGCAAACTCTCCGCCGCCGTGGAACAGAGCCCGATCTCCATCATCATCACCGATAAAGAGGGCGATATCGAGTATGTCAATCCGGCCTTCGTCAACACAACGGGATACCGGGCCGGCGAGGTTGCTGGCCGCAATCTGCGCATGTTCAAAACCCCTGAACGGCCCGATGAGTACTACCGGAACATCTGGAAAACCATTTCGGAAGGAGCTGTCTGGCAGGGGGAGTTCCACAGCAGGAAAAAGAACGGCGAACTCTTCTGGGAAAAGACTACCATTGGCCCGATTACGGAGGCCGGAGGAGAAATAAGCCACTTCATAGCCCTGAACGAGGATATAACGGAAAAAAGGAGCATCGAGCATGCCCTGCAGCAGAGCGAGGAAAAATACCGGAAGCTCGTCGAGGGTTCGATTCAGGGGGTAATCATCGCGCAGGACGACCCGCTGAGGATTTCCTATGCCAGTCAGCCCATGGAGGCGATCACGGGTTACACTCCAGAGGAGCTGGTCGGCCTGAGTGCCCGGCAGGTCTCCGACATGGTTCACCCTGAAGACCGCGACATTTTTTTCGCGCAGTTCAGAAAACGGCTGGCGGGAAAGAAAAAGAAGCCTCGCAGAGACTACAGAATCCTGCACAAAAACGGCAGTTTCGTCTGGGTTGCCGTTCACAGTACCGCCATCGAATACAACCGGACTCCGGCAACGCAGACGGTATTTCTCGACATAACCAATTACAAGAAAGCGGAAACGCAGAAAGAAAAACTCGAGGAACAGCTTCGCCAGGCCCAGAAACTTGAAACCATAGGAACCCTCGCCGCAGGAATCGCTCACGACTTCAACAACATTCTCACCCCGATCCTCGGCTATGCAGAGATGGCCAAGCTGAGAATGATCGCATCGGATCCGAACAACCAGTACCTTGACTCGATCGTCAAGGCTGCCCACAGGGCAAAAAAACTCATCGCACAGATACTCACCTTCAACAGGCAGGCCGCCCAGCAGCAGAAACCCGTCAGCCTTCACCCCATCGTCACCGACGTGATGTCGCTCCTGATACCGTCAATCCCGGCAGGGATATCCGTACGCCAGCTCCTCTCAGTCCCCTGTGCGGAAATTCTCGCCGATCCCGAACAGATGCATCAGGTCGTCATGAACCTCTGCACCAATGCCGTTCAGGCGATGCAGAAAAAGGGCGGAACGCTGACCGTCGGACTGAAGCCCGTCCACTCTACCCTCAGGATGGCAAAAGCCTGGCCGGGGCTGAAGCCGGGGCTGGAGTATATCCGCCTGACCATATGCGATACCGGTATCGGGATCAGCAAGAAAAATCTCGAACGGATTTTCGAGCCTTTTTTCAGCACGAAACCTCCTGACAAGGGAACCGGACTCGGCCTGTCGGTTGTTCACGGCATCATTCAGAGTCACCACGGGACCATCACCATTCACAGCAAACCCGGCAAGGGAACCGCCGTTCACGTCTACTTTCCCCTGGGCAACCGGAACATCTGCAGTGAAAAACCGGAAAACGCCGTCGCCGGCAGCGAAAATGAATCTATTCTGGTGATCGACGATGAAACGGCCGTCACCGAAACCATCAGCCACATGCTCGACCAGCTCGGCTATCACGCCGTAACCGGCAACGACAGCGTCCAGGCGGTAACCCTCTTTTCGGAAAATCCCTCGGGCTTCGAACTGGTCATCACCGACCTTTTCATGCCGGAGATGAACGGTTTCGACGTTGCAGAAAAAGTCCGCGCGGCACAACCAGGCGTCCCGGTCATCATCATCGCCGGCAATGACAAGGATATCGACCGGGAACAGCTGCGGCTGTCCGACATCAGTACCGTGCTGGTAAAACCGGTTGCGTTCAGCGAACTGGCCGCAGCTGTCAGAAAAGCTCTCTATCAGAACCTCTCCGGAAAAACATCATGAACGTCCTGGTGATTGAAGACGATGCGGACATCAGAAACATGATCAGCCTGATCCTGGCTGATGAAGGGCACTCCGTCGTGGAGGCGTGCAATGGTCTTGAAGGCACGAAGCAGCTGAACTGCAGGGGACCTTTCGACCTGATCGTTACCGACATGCTCATGCCCGAAAAGGAGGGCATTGAAACCATCAGAGAGGTAAAAAAACAATCTCCCGCAACGAAAATCGTCGCCATCTCGGGCGGAGGAATATGCATTCCGGAAAACTACCTGAACCTCGCCCTGATGATGGGCGCAGACGCCTCTCTCTGCAAACCGTTCGGACGGCAGGAGCTGCTCGACATCATCAGAAACCTGTAAAAACAGGGTCGATTGACCGCCCGTGCGGTCGATAAAAAGCCTTTGGCAGTCGAGAAATATTTTTTTACTTTGAAAAAAGCGCCTGCCGGATGTTGACACTGCAACAGGATGCGGTCGGGACAATCGATATGCAAACCACTAAGAACAGAAAAAATGAGCAATAATTCAGGAGCATTCGTTCAGGGTGCCGAAGCATACGGGAGGTTTCTGGAGGTGTTCATTGACGGCCACTGGTGGGTTGTTGGCGATGCCCTGGAAAACATCGGCAAAACCACAAAACGGCTTGGAGCCAATGCATACCCTCATCTTTACGGTGGCGGCGGAGCATCCGCAGGGCTGAGAGGCTCTTCCCCCGACACGTCGGGATATGCGGTACCCAACAAGGATGTCGAACGCAGGTTCAAGGACTGATTTCGCTGCAGAAACAGATTTTCCGGATTTCAATAAAGCCCTCCACTCGGAGGGCTTTACCGTTTCAGCCATCCTGCACTAACCCGCCAGCCTGTCGTAATACCGTTCGAGACTCTCCTGAACCTCGCCGGATTCGCTGATCACCTCGAAGGTTCTGTTTCGGGCCTTGCCATTCCACAGCGAAAGCACAAGCAGTTCGGCAACATCGGAACGGTTCGTCCACCCGTTCCATATCCGGTCTCCCTCATCCACGTGAAGCCTGAACATGAGTGGCTCCCCATCCTTCAGCCCTCCCGGACGGACAATGGTATAACTCCGGCCTTCACGGGAAAATACCGATCTGACATGCTCTTCGGCAGCATACTTCATGGAAAGCACCCCTGCAAAAAGATTCAGGGGGTGGTACCATTTGGTTACCGCAATGGAACTGACCATGGCAAAATGCGTCACGCCTGCCTTCAATGCCTCGTCGGCAAGCCGGATAACTCCATCCCGGTCAACCTCCTGCGGCGATGCCTCTCCGAAAAAAGAACTCGATCCAAGAGCGGAAATGACGGCGTCGCAGCCCTTTACAGCGGCGGCAATCTCCTCCGTATTCTGCACATGTCCCACGGCAACCTCGACACCGCTGCCGAACATCGCGGCTTTTTCGAATGATCTCACAAGTACGCGAACCGGAATACCATAATGCTGCAGACGCTTTACAACCCACTGTCCGGTTTTGCCTGTCGCTCCGGCAACAAGCACCCTGCCTTTATATGATGACTTTCCGTCCATAATTGAAGCTCCTTTAATGAATCCAGATAAATTTTATCCGTATATTATACAATCACCATTCAAAGAAGAAAGTTTCACTACTTACCGGCATTTTCCTTACTTTTACCGTAACCATAACCCTTATCACCGCACGAACGCAGCGACTGACAGCAAGACGCATCGTTCGGGCATCAACACTCCCGGCATGAACCTGAAACGCTCCCTTGCGCAGGCTTTTCTGCTTGCGGCCTGCTTTTGTACCGCTCCGACTCCCGGCCTGGCTGCCGATCCCGAGGCAATAAAAATGCTCATCAACAACCGAGAACAATGGCATGCCGCACGGCAGTCCAATCCCGGAAAAACCATCGATCTGAACAAGGCAAAACTGGATGACGCCAACCTCGAAGGGGCAAATCTCAGCAACGTCTCGCTGGTACGGGCGGAACTGAGCGGAGCAAACCTCAACAGGGCTAACCTGCAGCGAACGAATCTCTCCATGGCCTTCATCAAGAAAGCCGACATGAAAGAGGCTGATTTAAGCGGAGCGTCTCTCGTCAAGGCGAATCTCAAGGAGTCGTTCATGAAAGGAGCCTCTCTCAGCAGGGCTAACCTGCAGGGAGTCAACCTCAGATGGAGTCAGCTTGAGGCCGCGGATCTTTCCGGAGCTAACCTTGCCGGTACGGTTCTTTTCGAAACCAATCTGCAGCACTCGAATCTGAAAGGCGCCAATTTCAAGGGCGCGCAGTTCCTGGACACTGCCGACCTCAACGGAGCCTCGGTTTCCGGCAACACCATCACCGCTTCCGGCGATAAAGCGACGAGATCCTGGGCCTCCATGCGCAAGGCCCGCTTTGTCAGCGAACCCGAAACCGCTCCGCCGGTCTACCTGACGCCCCCCGAACCGGTATACCTGTCGGATCAGCCGGAAGATGACGGAACCTCTGCGAAAAACCGTTCAGGAAGCGTAAAAAACGCACCGCAAAGCAGGGAAAAACAGCAGGCGCTCCTTATTGACGACGTGGAGACATGGAACAGCATGAGATCCAAAAATCCGGAACTGCCGATAACCCTCAAACAGGAAAAACTGGAGAATGCCAGGCTCAGGGGAGTGAACCTGCAGCAGGCATCGATGGCAGGATCGGATTTCGAGGATGCCAACCTCGACGAGGCGCTTCTCAACGGCGCGGATTTCAGCGGATCGAATTTCCAGAAAGCCGACATGAAAGGGGCAAAACTGCAGGGAGCAAAGCTCCAGAAGGCAAACTTCGACCGGACATTCCTCAGGGAAGCCGATCTGAGCAATGCAGATCTGACAGGGGCAAACCTTTACGGAGCGATGCTCGCAGGGGCCAACCTGCGCGGCGCCGATCTTAGCGGCACCTCGCTCTTCGACGCCGATTTAGAGGGTGCCGATCTTTCGGGAGCCATACTCAAGGGCGCCAACATGATGGACACAAACCTGAAGAATGCCATCATCACTCCCGAAACCATACTTCCTTCAGGAAAAAATGCAACTGCAGACTGGGCCATTCCGAAAGGAGCGATTTTCAGGAAACCCTGAATACCGGAAACGGGCGGCCGACTCCCGGCCGCCCCCCCGACCAGAAAGAAAAAAGCTGAAAAAATTCCGGTTATGGCAAATATTCTCGTTTCGAGCTACTACAGCAGATGGGACATTACCGAACATGAAGGGCGCATAGCCTTCTATGACTCGGACAACCAGCAGATAGAAAACAGGGTATTCAAAGACCCTGCTGAATTTCAGGTAGTTATCAGCATGCTGCGTCATGACGCTCCGCTCTGGTACGATACCGAAGCACATCATCTTCGTGCAGGAACCGAACCGGCCGGCGATGGTGAGGAGTGAAAATCTGTCGAGCCGCTATTTCCTGATCTCCGCCAGTTGCGGAAACCGTTTGCGGTACATGAGGTGCTGAAAGATGTCTGCCTTGCGGATATTGGGATCGCCGGCTTCAAGCCGATGTTTTTTTCCGGTACGGGTGGTAACCTCTATGGTTCCGTCATTATGTACATCCGTTACCTTCCAGAACTTGTCCACCACATAATGATACTCCTCTCCGTGTTCGAGAGGATAAACCTGCCTGGCTCTGGGACCCGGGCAGAACGAACTTTTCGGCTTGTGGTAGACAATGGCATCGCCAACCCTGAACTGCGTCATCTTGACCTCCTCTCCGGCATAGACATCCGGCTGCTTGACTGCGTTGAATGATAGTGAAACCCTAAACTTTTAATTTACAATCGATAACCGATATTCAAAACAGTTTGTCGCTTCAGGAACCGCAATAATGCGGTTTATTGTACGATAACCGTCCGTTTTCAGGGTTTTTCGGTAAAGCGGATCACCAGACGCTCGCCCTCCATTTCCGCACCGTCCGTTTTCAGTGTAGCCAGCGACTGGGGAAGCACCATATTGCGCCGGTGATTCCCGATCCGGATATTGAGCTCGTCCCCGCTCTTGCTGAGCTGTATCTGCTCTTTGGGTATTCCGGGCAGATACAGCTCGAGAGAAAACCCGTCCGCAACCTTCAGCACCCGTAAGGTCTGGTTATGGTAGTATACCTGTGATGGGTCCTCCCCGTCCGGATAGAGAAAATCCCTGAGTTTTTCCAGCGCATCCATACCGCAGATTTCACGGGAATAAAGCGGCACCTCCTTGACCGGCAGGGGGCTGAAACTGTCGATAATCTCCTGACGGTAGATTGCCTGGTTCGCCTTCCAGTAAACAAAATAAGGATCGTTGACCTCGGGCGGGATGATTCTGTTGGCGATGACCAGATCGACGGAGATATTGTAGAGACTCAGGTAAGCATGCGCACGCAACGACTCCTTGATCACCATTTTTTCAGGGTTGGTAACAAGCCGTACGGAGGTAACGGTATTATCGGTAAGAATGCCGCCGAGCGCCGCTATGTTTTCATAGAACTCATGGGGAATCTGCATCAGCGCCTTGTCGGGAAGCGAAAACCCCGCAATCGGGCGAAAAATCGGTTCAACGAGTGGCCGAAGATAGAGCGCGACTTTTTCCATCGGCCTGTAAAACCGGCGCATGTACCAGCCGGTCACTTCCGGAATGCTCAGAAGTCTCAGAGCCGTTCCGGTAGGCGCCGAATCGATGATCAGCACATCGTAGCTCCCCTCCCGGTGGTGGCGGAACACCCTGACAAGCCCGAAAATTTCATCGGTTCCCGGCAAAATAGCCAACTCATCGGCCTGTACGGCATCCAGCCCCCGTGCCTGCAGCACCTCCGTGATGTAACGCTTTACCGCCCCCCAGTTCTGTTCGAGTTCCTGCAGCACATCGAGCTCGGCAGCGTAAAGGTTCTCGGAAACTCTTACCGGTTCATGCCCGAGAGGCATATCGAAGCTGTCGGCAAGCGAATGGGCAGGGTCGGTGCTCAGTACCAGCGTCTTGTAGCCGAGTTCCGCACAGCGAAGCCCTGTCGCAGCCGCCATGGATGTTTTGCCGACGCCGCCTTTGCCGGTCATGAGAATAAGACGCATAGGCACCTCACAGCAATCGTTACCAAGCGTTAAACACCGTTTGCTATAACCGGCAGCGTCATATAAAAAGTTTACCGGCAGCGAGGACCGGAAGAAGCCTACTTCCCCAGCGCCCTGAGCGCCTGGATGGAAAGCGTATCGCCAAGACTGGCGGCCTTCTGCATATCTTCGATCGCTCCGCCGGCATCTCCCAGCTGTTTTCTGGCCAGCCCTCTGTTGTAATAGGCTTCGGCGTTCTCCGGTCTGATCTGAAGAAGCCGGTTCATATCGTCAATGGCGCCCTGGTAATCGCCAAGCGCAGCCTTCGTACAGGCTCGGTTGTTGTATGCCTCGACCAGCCCGGTATTGAGAATCAGCGCCTTGTTGTAATCTTCCAGGGCACCCTTCAGATCACCGCTGTTCGCCCTGGCGTTGCCGCGGTTGTACCATGCTGCGTCATACCCCTGGTCCCGTTCGAGAGCGAGCGAGAAATCACTGATGGCTCCTCTGTGGTCGCCACTGAGGCTTTTTGCAAGACCCCGGTTGTTATATGCGCCGGCAAGCTGCGGACTGAGCTGTATCGAGCGGGAGTAATCTGCAATAGCTCCCTTGTAGTCGCCAAGTGCCGATCTGGCCGTGCCCCGGTTATTGTAGAATTCCGGGATGGCAGGGTCAAGCGCTATCGCTTTTGAAATATCGGCGACTGCTCCCCTGAAATCCCCGAGAGCCGCACGGGCAAATCCCCTGTTGTTATACGCCCCGAGCAGTTTCGGATCGAGATCAATCGCTCTGGTATAATCGGCAAGAGCCTGTCTGGCATCGCCTCCAAGGGATTTTGCGAGTCCCCGGTTGTAATACGCTCCAGCATTTTCGGGATCGAGCATGATGGCTCTGCTGAAAGAATCGATGGCCTCCTGAACGTGCCCTTGTCGTCCAAGTCCGATACCCAGCTCAATGTACTCATCTGCGGTCTCGGCGACCACGGTGGTCGTATGCAGCAGCAGCGAAACAGCGGCAACAATGGATGCCCTGTGAATAATATTCATTTTTTTTAAAAAAAACCCTTATCAATCTCCTCTTTACCGGCATGGTAAAGTAACAAACCCGGACGAAAAACCGACCGGATTTCTGAGGAAAAATGCCATTTATGCCTCCGGAAAGCACCGCTATCAGCGGCTTTAGTGCCTTATTTGCATCTTTAAAATATTATTCTCTATATTTAGTGTTGTCAAAACAATGAATACTAAATGAAATTTTATTCAATTTACCTGTTCTTATTGTCGATCTTGTTTAAGGGACAGAGTGCTAAACCTTAGCATTTATGAGACATGAAAAAAAAATCTTCTCTTTTTCGATCTATGGCGTACTGACCTGTTTACTCTTTTCCGCATGCCAGACAAGCATGCCTTTTTCGGGTTCATCAGACCAGCTCGAATCAGCAATTCATTCCACAGCTTTTGCCGACTCCCGTCCTGAGGGCAGAAACAAAGCCCAAAGCTTTCTTCTGGTTTCGGAAGGAAAGGCATCATATTACGCAAACCAGTTTCACGGTAAAAAAACAGCAAACGGCGAAACGTTCGACATGAACGAACTGACCGCCGCGCATCCTTCCCTGCCTTTCGGTACCCGCGTAAGGGTCACCAATCTCCGAAATGGCAAGGATGTCATTGTGCGCATCAACGACCGCGGTCCTTTTATCAAGGGAAGAATAATCGATCTTTCGGCAGAAGCAGCCAAAGAGATCGGCCTGTTCAGATCCGGAACCGCCCAGGTGCGCGTGGAAGCCATCAATAAACAAATCGCGGACGCATACTCCGGATAGAGAGCATTTTCAGAAACCTGCACTGCTATCGAGCATCGCGCCGCTCCAATTGCCTGAAAGGCCGCCAGGAGAAGCCCCGAGCGCTCGGTACCCGGCAGAAAACAACAGGATCATGCGGCAAACGTTCAAATTCCCGTCTGCGTCAGCCACGGCAATACTGCTCGTTCTGGTCGCACTCCGCCCGGCTACCTGCGGTGCTGCCGAACCTGTTTTTCAGTCCGAAACACCCGCGACCACGGCTGTTTCCGGCAGCAGCGGCATGCTCGCTTCTGAAGGCCGGGCATCCTATTATTCCCAGCGCTTCCACGGAAAAAGAACTGCAAGCGGAGAACGCTTCAGCGTACAGGACTTTACCGCCGCACACCGCACCCTCCCTTTCGGAACCACGGTCAGGGTAACCAATCTCGACAACGGGAGGGAAGTTATCGTGCGAATCAACGATCGCGGCCCATACCTCAGAAGCCGGATTATAGACGTCTCTCCCGCCGCGGCAAGAGAGCTCGGCCTGCTCGGCAGAGGCACGGCATCGGTACGGATCGTGGCCGTGAACTGATATACGCTATTTCCCTTTCCTGAAAACCATCACCAGCGCGGCCGAACGCTCCCTGCTGAACGCCTTGCCGCCGAAAGCGCCGTAACTGCCCGTACAGATAAAACCCGCTCGCTCGTGAAGCTGGCGGTACCTGCCGGAAGTTACCGGATAGAGAGCGAACTCTTCGCTGAAAACCGCCGCATCCCCCCTTTTGAGCGAAAACGTGAACCGCACCTGTTCCTGCGTTATATCGCTGTACCGGCGATGAAAGGTCATCTCTCCGCCATCAAGCGTTTTTACCGGAAACAGGAACTCCCTCCGATCGAGCATCTCCTCCCAGTTCACGACCTGCAGCACCCAGCATCCACCCGGAGCGAGCAGGGTGTACATCTCTGCAATGAACCGCTCCAGTTTGCCGGGAGACAGGTGGGACAACACGTTGCCGATGGAATACGCCAAACCGAAAGTCCCCTGAAGAACACCGGCATCGGCCATGTCCATGCAGTGGAACGAGGCCTGCGGATAGGATGCCTTGGCCGCTCCGATCATCCGGCTGTCGAGATCGATCCCCACGGCGGCAAAGCCGTCACGGGCAAATCTTCCGCAGTAATGGCCCGGACCGCACCCGATATCGAGTACAGCGCCGTCGGCCCGCGCATATCCCTTCAGGAAATCGTACACCTCCTCCCTGAACGGAAACACCTGCTCGTAATAGGGGGCGAATTCGGAATAGAACGACACGGCGCTACCGGATAAGATTGATCAGGCCTCTTTTTTTCTGTCTATCCATTTATCGAGGGCAACATGCTCGTATGCGGCGATGCGATCGATGAGCCGGGCGCCATCCGAATCGACAATCAGGCTCCTGTAATGCTCATCCTTGACAAACCGCTGTTCCACCATGAACTCGAGAAAGGAAAACAGGCCCGAATAAAAACCGGCGACATTCAGGAATGCGCAGGGTTTCCGGTGAAAACCCAACTGCGTCCACGTATAGACCTCGAATATCTCCTCAAGCGTGCCGATACCGCCCGGCAAAGCCACAAAGGCGTCCGACAGGTCGGCCATCATCATCTTCCGCTCGTGCATCGAGGAAACGCAGCGAAGCTCGGTAAGGTTTTTGTGGGCGACCTCTTTTTCCAGAAGTCTCCGGGGTATGACGCCGGTTACTCTCCCGCCTGCATCGAGCGCACCATCAGCGACTGCGCCCATCAATCCCACATTGCCGCCCCCAAAGACAAGTTCGATGCCGCGAAGGGCAAGAAGCCTCCCGAATTGCGTCGCGGCAGCGATGTATTCGGGAAGAATACCGGGACTTGATCCACAGTAAACACAAATCGACTTAAGGTTCATCTTCTTTTCCGGAATAACCGTTTTTCCCGATTCAGCCGGCCGAAAGCGGCCGAAGAGACCGACAACTATGCAGCTCGCCCTTAGGGATAATCCTGGCGTGTCGGCCGCACGACGACATCGCTGAAATGCACATGCGGCGGCTGCGATACGATCCCGTGAATCGCCCGGGCCACATCCTCTCCGAAGAGCAGCGGACCGAACCGGTCGTGAAAGGTATTGACCAGATCGTCGGTATAGCCCGCCACCGACTGAAACCCGCTCACCACGATGCCAGGCGCCACCAGCGACACCCGCACGCCTTTCGGGCCGATTTCGCGACGCAGCCCCTCGGCAAGGGAGTGCACGGCGAATTTCGTAGCCCCGTACACCGCACTGAAAGGCGAAATCTGACGCCCGACGGTGGAACCGACAACGACGATATCGGCGGCTTTTCCGGGAAAGCGCCCTTCCTGCATGGCAACCATCCTGCGGGCGGCCTTCTGCAGAAGCAGCAGCGCTCCGCTGACGTTGATGTCGAGCACCTCCCTGAACTCCCCGAGGTCGGCATCCTTCACCGAACCGCCGAGTCCGCGCCCTGCGTTGGCCACCACGATGTCGGCCTCCCTGTTGAATCGTTCCTCTGCCGTTGCGAACAGCCGGTCGATCACCGCCTCATCGGCGGCGTCTCCGGCCACCCCGGAGAATACCCTGCCGAGCTCGTGCTCAAGATCGGCCAGTTTTTCAGCATTGCGTCCGCTGCCCACGACCCCGTAACCGGAAGCCGCGAACAGACGCGCCGTCGCCTCACCGATGCCGGATGTGGCTCCGGTTACAATCGCTATCCTTTCATACTGCTCATTCATGGTGTGTATTGCTTGATACGTTACTGATATCATTTATATATACGCAGGCAAAGCAAAAAAGCAATCCGTGAAGGGCTCATGGATTGCTTTTTTACGGGGACTATATGGCGGTTGCGGACCATGAGGCAGTAACTTACAGGTCATAGGAAAAACTTTCGGGTACCGAAGGGACATAAAGGGCCTAACTGTCTTTATTCCGTTTTCGGGCATTATGCCTGCGCTCCCCGCAGACCGCCATCCTCAGGAAATGAGTGCTCCTGCTGCTCCAGTTGCCTGTCGAGCAGAAATGTCGTGACCTTTATCAGTCCCATCACCACATTTGCGGAAATTTCCGGATCGGCATGCTCGATTCCCTTGCGGAAGGTCTCGTAATCAGCTCCCGGCTGGCCGTTCAACTCCCGCATCCGCTTTGTGTACGGATGCCCCTGGGGCCACTCCTGCAACCCTTGCATCCTCAGAAAATCGCGGTAATCCTCGAGCAGTTCCTCCAGACTTGCCCGGGCGACACTGGTCAGTCTGATCTCCGTCTCCTTCGACGCACCCGGTGCCTGACTGCCCTCGACGATATTCTGCTTCCCCGAACGGGCAGCCTGCACCATCCGGTCGATGGTTCGATCGGGCCTGAGGAAAAACCGGTTGCAGAAATACACGGTGGCATCGTAGACGATCTGCGCCTTTTTGCGGGACAACTGGTTATGATAACAGTCCTGCGGGGGAATGAACGAGCTGGTCATA
>JAAXXP010000053.1 GCA_013334435.1 Chlorobiaceae bacterium
ACCCTGTATAGTGGTCAGTCTTTTTTATGGAACAGAATCAACGGTCATGAGCACTGCTTTTCATCAATAATTCAAGGCACTCCCATAGTTATCAGCCAGCTCGACGATGAGGTCATAAGAATTTACTCACCGGATGACGAGATCGGAGGGGCCTCCCTTCCGGAAAGGCTGCGAACCTATTTAACCATGGATATCGACAACCGGAACCTGTTCGACGATCGATTCATAAAACGGTACCCCGTGGTTGCAGCGCTGGTGAAAGAGTATTCGGGATTGAAACTGCTTCGGCAGGATCCGTTTGAAACAACCATAACGTTCATGTGTGCCCAGGGTATCGGCATGACGCTGATACGGCGACAGATTGCCCTCCTGTGCGAGAGGTTCGGCACACCCTGTACCATGGAGTTCAGAGGACAAAAACACCGCCTTTACCGCTTCCCCGATCCCGCATCCCTTGCCGCTGCCCCGGCGCCGCTGCTGCAGAGCTGTACCAACAACAATTACCGGAGGGCCGTCAACATAAAGCGTGTTGCCGGGGCTGCGGCTTCGGGCCGACTGGATTTCGGGAAACTGGGTTCAGGAGAACTCCCGCTCGAGCGGTTACGGGAGACTCTCTGCGGTTTTGAAGGCATAGGTCCGAAAATCGCGGACTGCATCGCCCTGTTCGGTCTCGGCCGTTTCGACGCATTTCCGATCGACACCCATGTCCGGCAGTATCTTGCCGAGTGGTTCGGCATCAGGACGGCTTCGAATGCGCTGACGGAAAAAAACTATCTCCGTCTTCAGGAGGATATCCGCACCATCCTGAAACCGGAACTGTCCGGGTATGCCGGGCATCTGCTTTTCCACTGCTGGCGCAGAAAAATCAGACATCTGCGGACGGCATAATACCCGGCCATACCGCCGGGACTTTGCGGAGCCTGCATGTTATTGCCGGGTAAAGTTCCGGGATACGGCGGCGCAGCGGCTGAACCGGGGAGGTGAAACAGGCCTGAACTGCGCTTCTCCCCCGCTTTTTTTCTCGGGGACGTCTTTTTTCTCAGACGGTAATTCAATACCTTACAAAACAATTATCTATCCCGTTTCATAACCAGTCTGAAACACAAGCGAGAACGAAGAAAAAAGAATGCTGAAAATTTTTGAGAAAATATTCGGATCGAAACACGATAAGGACATTAAGAAAATACAGCCTGTCATCCAGCGCATCAACGAACTGCAGGCCTCATTTCAGTCGCTTTCCGACGATGAACTGAAAAAGAAAGGCGCCGAACTGCGCAGGAAGGTACGCAGCGAACTTCAGCCCATCGAGGATAAACGACGTGAACTCGAAACCGCACTCGGCAATCCGGATATCGATCTTGACAGGGCGGACGCCATCAACGACGAACTCGACACCCTTACCCGTGATTATGAAAAGGCCACCGTTTCAGTGCTCGACGAAATTCTTCCCGAAACCTTCGCCCTCGTCAAGGATACCTGCCGGCGCCTGAAAAACCACTCCTATCAGGTCATGGGACGCGAGATGATCTGGGATATGGTGCCCTATGACGTACAGCTCGTCGGCGGCCTGGTGCTGCACTCCGGACGGATATCGGAAATGGCAACCGGCGAGGGCAAAACCCTTGTCTCCACCCTGCCGATCTTTCTGAACGCTCTTACCGGACGCGGCGTGCATGTGGTGACGGTCAACGACTATCTGGCCCAGCGCGACAAGGAGTGGATGACTCCCGTATTCGAGTTTCACGGGCTGAAGGTGGGCGTGATTCTCAACACCATGCACCCGGTCGAGCGCCGTGAGCAATACCACTGCGATATAACCTACGGCACGAACAACGAGTTCGGCTTCGACTACCTGCGCGACAACATGGCAGGCACCGTTGACGAGATGGTGCAGCGCAATTTCTATTTTGCCATTGTCGATGAGGTCGACAGCGTGCTCATCGACGAGGCAAGAACCCCGCTTATCATTTCGGGACCGGTTCCCAATGCCGACAACGACAGCAAGTTCATGGAGATCAAGCCATGGATCGAGCAGATCGTGCGAAACCAGCAGCAGCTTGTGGCGGGCTATCTGTCCAAAGCGGAAGCCTCTCTGAAGGATTCCGCCGGAAAAGCGAAGCCGGGCGACTTCGATGCCGGACTTGCCCTTCTTCGGGTCAAGCGCGGTCAGCCGAAAAACAGCCGCTTCATCAAGATGCTCTCGCAGCAGGGTATGGCAAAACTTGTTCAGGGCACGGAAAACGAGTACCTCAAGGACAATGCCAGCCGAATGCACGAGGTTGACGACGAGCTCTTTTTCGCCGTTGACGAAAAAGCCGGCACCATCGACCTTACCGACAAGGGACGGGAGTTTCTCAGTCGCCTGAGCCATCAGGACAGCGATCTCTTTCTGCTGCCCGATGTCGGTTCGGAAATTGCCGTCATCGAAAGCAACACGGCACTCACCCCTGCCGACAAGGTCAAGCAGAAGGACGCCGTCTACCGTCTTTTTGCCGACCGTTCCGAGCGCCTGCACAACATAAGCCAGCTGCTCAAGGCCTATTCGCTTTTCGAGCGTGACGACGAATATGTGGTGCAGGATGGCAAGGTGATGATTGTCGATGAGTTTACCGGGCGCATTCTGCCGGGCCGCCGTTACAGTGACGGGCTGCACCAGGCCATCGAGGCCAAGGAAAACGTCAGGGTCGAAGGCGAGACGCAGACCATGGCGACCATTACCATCCAGAATTTCTTCCGCCTTTACAAAAAGCTGGCCGGCATGACCGGTACGGCCGAAACCGAAGCTTCGGAATTCTACGAGATCTATAAACTCGATGTTGTGGTCATTCCCACCAACAGGCCTATTGTCCGCAGGGATGTGGATGACCTGGTCTACAAGACCCGCAGGGAAAAATACAATGCCATTGTCTCGAAGGTCGAAGCGCTGCAGAAGAAAGGTCAGCCCGTACTGGTTGGCACCGCCAGTGTCGAGGTCTCGGAAACCCTGTCGAGAATGCTGCGCGCAAAACGGATCGTGCACAGTGTGCTGAACGCCAAACAGCACGAGCGGGAAGCCGAAATCGTTGCCGGCGCAGGCCAGAAGGGCGCCGTCACCATTGCGACGAACATGGCCGGACGAGGCACCGATATCAAGCTGGGAGATGGTGTGCGTGAACTTGGAGGACTGTTCATTCTCGGCTCGGAAAGGCACGAGTCCCGGCGTATCGACCGTCAGCTCCGCGGACGTGCGGGACGCCAGGGAGATCCCGGCGAAACGATGTTTTTCGTATCGCTTGAGGACGAGCTCATGCGACTGTTCGGTTCCGACCGGGTTATTTCCGTCATGGACCGGCTCGGCCATGAAGAGGGTGACGTGATCGAGCACTCCATGATCACCAAATCGATCGAGCGGGCGCAGAAAAAGGTGGAGGAGCAGAACTTCGCCATCCGCAAGCGCCTGCTCGAATACGACGATGTGCTGAACCAGCAGCGCGACGTCATTTACACCCGCCGCCGAAACGGGCTCCAGAAAGACCGCCTGACCGGAGATATTTTCGACCTGCTTCGGGACTACTGCGATCTGGTGGTTAAAAAATACGACAAGGAATTCGACGCCCCGGAACTCGAGGAACGGGTACTCCGTGAACTGTCGGTCGAGTTCCGTCCTGAAGACGGCATCTATGACCGCGAAGGCGTCAGGGGAATCGCCGACAGGCTCTACGATACCGCTATCGCCTTCTATAAACGCAAGGAGGCGGAGATTCCGCAGGAGATCATGGGACAGATCGAAAAATATGCCGTGCTCAGCGTGATCGACAAGCGGTGGCGTGAACATCTCCGGGAGATCGACTCCCTCCGGGAGGGCATCAACCTGAGGGCCTATGGCCAGAAAGACCCGCTGCTGGAGTACAAGCAGGAGGCTTTCCGCCTCTTCGTGAGTCTTTTGCAGGATATCGAGCAGGAAACCCTTTCACTGGCCTTCAAGCTCTTCCCTGTCAATCCCGATGAAGCAAGGGAAATAGAGGCCCGTCAGAAAAAAGAGGCCATGCGCCTCGAAAAACTGGTTGCCCAGCATCAGGCGGCCGAGAGCGTCTATCAGCAGATCGAAGAGGGGGCGGCGGAGCCGATGGACGCCGAGAGTCCCCAGCAGCCGGTCATAGCCGAGAAAAAACCCGGACGTAACGACCTCTGCCCCTGCGGCAGCGGGAAAAAATATAAAAACTGTCACGGCCAGCAGCTGTGATGCCCTGTAACGCTCACCGTTCACTATGAAACCTACTGAACCCGAAGTCACCCTTCAGCTTGCCCTGGAACATGGTCTCAATGCCGAGGAGTATCAGAAAATCCTCGATATTCTCAAAAGAACCCCCACCTTTACCGAACTCGGCATTTTTTCGGTGATGTGGTCAGAGCACTGCAGCTACAAGAACTCCATTGCCGTACTGAAAACCCTGCCCAGAGAGGGGGCCGCTCTCCTGACCGGAGCCGGCGAGGAGAACGCCGGGCTGGTGGATATCGGCGACAACCTTGCCGTCGCCTTCAAAATCGAATCGCACAACCACCCTTCCGCCGTTGAGCCCTATCAGGGCGCGGCAACGGGCGTGGGAGGCATCCACCGCGACATTTTCACCATGGGCGCCCGTCCTGTCGCTTCGCTGAACTCCCTGCGGTTCGGCTCCCCCAGGGACCCCAGGGTGCGTTACCTGGTTGACGGAGTGGTAAGGGGCATCGGCGACTACGGAAACTCTTTCGGCGTACCGACGGTCGGCGGAGAGATCTACTTTGAAGAGTGTTATACCGGCAATCCCCTGGTCAACGCCATGTCGGTAGGCATTGTCGAACATCACAAGACCGTCAGCGCCACGGCCAAGGGAGAAGGCAATCCGGTGCTGATCGTGGGATCGTCGACCGGACGGGACGGCATTCACGGAGCGACCTTCGCCTCGGAAGACCTCAGCGAAGCATCGGAAGACAAACGCCCGAGCGTACAGGTGGGCGATCCTTTTGCCGAAAAGCTTCTGCTCGAAGCCACCCTCGAAGCCATTGCCACCGGTTATGTAGTCGGCCTTCAGGACATGGGCGCCGCCGGTCTGACCAGCTCGACCTCCGAAATGAGCGCCCGCGGCATAGAAAAAACAGGTTCCGGCGGCATCGAGATCGATCTCGATCTGGTGCCCGCCCGGGAAGAAGGCATGAGCGCGTACGAAATCATGCTTTCCGAATCGCAGGAGCGCATGCTGGTGGTGGCCGAAAAAGGATTCGAAGAGCGGATCATCGACGTCTACCGGAAATGGGATGTCCAGGCGGTCGTGATCGGAAGCGTCACGGCAGACAACCGGATCAGGGTGAAGCAGCACGGCCGGGTTGTGGCCGAAATACCTGCCGAATCGCTGGTTCTCGGAGGAGGTGCGCCTGTCTATATCCGGGAAGCGGTGGAAAAAAAGCCGGCTACCCCGAAAGCCGGTCTGATTGCCGACGAACGCCTGGACCTTCGGTCGCTCAGCCTTGCGCTGCTCTCGCGGCCGAGCATAGCCAGCAAGCAGTGGGTTTACCGGCAGTACGATTCCATGGTCCAGACCAATACCGTCACCGCCGCAGGAACCTCCGATGCCGCCGTTATCCGCATCAAGGGGTCGAAAAAAGGCCTGGCCATGAAAACCGACTGCAACGCCCGTTACGTCTACCTGAACCCGCTGAAAGGGGGCAAAATAGCCGTCGCCGAATGTGCCCGCAACATTGCCTGCTCGGGAGCCAGACCTCTGGCCATAACCAACTGCCTGAACTTCGGAAATCCCTACAAACCTGAAGTATACTTCCAGTTCAAAACTTCCGTCGAAGGCATGGGTCTGGCCTGCAGAACATTCAATACGCCGGTAACCGGCGGTAATGTTAGTTTTTACAACGAGACATCAATCGGCGGCGAACGGACCGCCATCTACCCTACCCCGACCATCGGCATGATCGGCCTGCTCGACGATATCGACCTTCTTGTGGGTTCGACCTTCGTCAGCCCCGGCGATGCGATACTGCTCTTCGGCGATCCCGAACTGAGCCTTGAGGGCTCCGAATACCTGACCATGCAGTACGGCACGCCCGGCCAGGATGCCCCGGATATCGATCTGCAGCATGAAAAACAGCTGCAGGATCTCCTGGTCTCTCTCGCCTCGAAAAAGCTGCTTCGCTCGGCTCACGACATCTCCGACGGAGGACTCGTAACCGCGCTGGCCGAAAAAGCCGTCATGAACGAAGCCCTCCATCTTGGTTTTGACGTCGATCTTGAAGATGCCGCCAGGGATCCGTTCCGCATACAGCTGAATCTCTTCTCCGAAGCGCAGGGAAGGGTGCTGGCGAGCATCGCTCCGGAGTCGGCAAAAGAGGTGATCGAGGAGGCTGTGCGCTTCAATGTGCCGGTCCGGGTTATCGGCAAGGTTCAGGAAAAGAACGCGGCGATCGCCATCAACGGAAAAACCGTCGTATCCTTCACAACCGCAGAGCTGGCCGGAGCTTACTATCATGCGCTCGAAAAAGCCCTGCATCTCGACGAACTGTAGGGGAACCGCTCCGATATAAAGAGGGGATTGCCCTGTAACGGGAGAAACAGCTCATGCTTCCAGTTGTCACCGCGGCCGGAATGGCCGCTGCCGACCGGGCCGCTATCGAGGAGCTCCATATAGGGGAAACCCGCCTCATGGAGCTTGCCGGTTTACGCACGGCCGACCGCATCAGGGAACTGCTCGACAGGGACGATCTTCAGGGGGCACTCTTTCTTGTGGTGGCCGGCAAGGGCAACAACGGCGGCGACGCGCTGGTCGTCGCCCGCCACCTGCTCAATCACGGCGCCGAAGTCGACCTGCTGCTGCTCTACCCGGAGGAGGCGCTCTCGCCCGTGAATCGCAACGCTCTGGAGACGCTTTATGCACTGCGGGAGCGCTGCGGAAGGCCGCTGCGCATCTTCAGGGACCATGCCGAAGCGCTCCCTTACGTCATGGAGCGGGAGTACGACGGCCTCGTCGATGCGGTGCTGGGTACCGGGCTGAAAATCGACGAGCCCCTCCAGCCGCTGCTCTCCCCTGCTGCCGAAGGGATCGATCTGCTCAACAGTATCCGGCAGCGCAGCGACTCACCGCTTATCGCCATCGATATTCCCTCCGGCCTGGACGCCACCTCCGGCTTCGCTGCCGACCCGGCCGTGCTTGCAGACATGACCGTCACCATGGCTTTCCTGAAAACAGGTTTTTTTTTCAATGAAGGCCCCCTGCTCTCCGGCGAAGTACGGAGGGCGGACATATCGATTCCCGAATTCCTGCTCGAACGCGGAACCTGCCGCCTGACCGACCGCGAGTATGCGGCCTCCCGGTTCATGCTCAGAGAACCCACCGGGGCCAAGCACCAGAACGGCAAAGTGCTCATTATCGCCGGTTCGCACTCCCCTGAGGCCTCCATGCTCGGCGCAGCCCTGCTTTCGGTGAAAGCCGCCCTGAAAACCGGAGCGGGCTACGTCTGCGCCGCACTGCCGCCTGGCGGAGCAGGCGTCCTGCATGCATTTGCTCCTGAAGCGGTCATCATCCACCAGGAGATGGACGCCATTCTTGAAAAAGCCCTCTGGGCGGATGCGGTGCTCATCGGATGCGGACTTGGCCGGAAACCGGAAACCGTCGCATTCATAAGGGAACTGCTCCGGAAACCGGAATTTTCCGAAAAAAAACTCGTGCTCGATGCCGATGCCCTGTTCGCGCTTCAGGAAGCCGATCTCGGCAAAGGCGGTATCGACCACCTTGCCAATGCCCTGCTTACACCGCACCACGGAGAGTTCAGCCGCCTCTGTGGCATTACAACGGAGCGGATAGCCTCCGATCCGCTGGGGCTCGCAGCGGCATTTGCCCGGCGAAACGGGGTAAACCTGCTTCTGAAAGGCCGTCCGACGGTGCTTGCCGGCCCTGAAGGAGATCTGATGCTCAACGATTCGGGAACGGAGGCGCTCTCAACGGCCGGATCGGGGGACGTACTGGCCGGCATGATTACGGCCGTCGCCGCAAAAGGCGCGGATATTCTCCATGCGGCGGCGGCGGCGGCGTGGTTTCACGGCAGGGCCGGAGACCTGGCCGACGAGGTTTCGAGCCTGGTGTCCGCCGGAGGCATACTCGATGCCATACCGGCGGCGATCCATGAGATTTTCGATATCGAAGAGTAGGAAGAGGCGGAAGCGATGAACCGTATCAGGATTCGCTGGTTTTCAGGAACTTGCGGATATTGCGCGCCGCCTGCCGGATACGTTCCTCGTTTTCGATCATGGCGACGCGGACATATTCATCTCCGTAAGCCCCGAAGCCGATGCCGGGGCTGACGGCAACCTTCCCTTCGGTAAGCAGTTTCTTGCTGAACTCGAGACTGCCCATGCTCCGGAGATGTTCCGGAATGCGAGCCCACACGAACATGCTTGCCCTGGGGGGCAGTATGGGCCATCCGGCATTCTCGAAGCTTTTGATCATCACGTCGCGGCGGCGGCGGTAAACGTCGCAGATATCGGCAACGCAGCTCTGGTCCTCGGTAAGCGCAATGGTTGAAGCCACCTGGATGGGCGTGAAGGTACCGTAATCGAGCCAGCTCTTGATCTTTTCAAGGGCGCCGATGAGCTTGGCGTTGCCGACCATGAAGCCTACTCTCCAGCCGGCCATGTTGTAGGTTTTCGAGAGGGTGTAGCTCTCCACGGCGACATCCTTCGCGCCGGGAACCTGAAGAATGGATGGGGTGACATAACCGTCGAAGGTTATTTCGGCATAGGCGATATCGCTGATGATGTAGAAGCGCTCCTTCCGCGCCAGTTCGACCAGGCGCTCGTAAAAAGCGAGTTCGACGGTAGCCGTGGTGGGATTGTTGGGAAAGTTCACCACGAGGTATTTCGGCTTCGGAGAGGATTCCCTGAGGGCCTTTTCGATGTTGCCGAAAAACGCATCCTCATCGAGACGGTAATCGTCGAGCATCTCCAGCTTCAGGCGGTGAACATTGCCGCCGGCGAGAATGAACGCCTGGGAATGGATCGGGTAGCAGGGATCGGGCACCATGGCCAGATCGCCGGGATTGGTGATCGCCTGCACCAGGTGGACATACCCCTCCTTGGAACCCATGGTGACGAGCACCTCGCGGTCAAGATCGAGATCGACATTGTATTTCCGGCGGTACCAGCCGCCAACGGCGCCCCGAAGTTTGTAGATACCCTTGGAAACCGAGTAGCCGTGGGTTCTGGGCTTGTTGATGCTTTCCACCAGCTTGTCGACGATATGCTGTGGAGTAGGCCCGTCAGGGTTGCCCATCGAAAAGTCTATCACATCCTCTCCCGCCCGCCGTTCAGCCATTTTCAGTTCATTGACCGCGGCAAAAACGTACTTGGGAAGCCTCTTTATTTTCTCAAACTGGATTTCATCAAACATGGTTACGTACCGAATAGATTCAAAGGCGCAGAAACCGCTTGTAAAGCAAATATCATAAGCAAAAAGAGGCTTATATCCATACCGTTCGGGTTTTATTTTTCAAGCTGCGAGGTACAGCTCGGACAGCGGGAGGCTTGAGCGGGAATGGAGCTGCAGCAGAAGGGACAATCTTTCATGGCCGGAGGCGGCACCGACGTTTCGGGCTTCGGCCGCATCGAGTTCAGGGACCTGATGAGCATGAAAACCGCGAAGGCCATGATCAGAAAGCTGATGAGGGCGTTCAGGAAGATGCCGTAGTTGACGGTGACCGCCCCGGCGGCTTTGGCATCGGCAAGGGCCGCATAAGGACCTGCCGTGGCGCCTTCCTTGAGCACGAGGTAGAAATTGGAAAAATCGATACCGCCTATCAGAAGGCCGAGCGGGGGCATGAGCACATCGGAGACCAGTGTATTGACGATGGCTCCGAAAGCTCCGCCGATGATGATGCCAACTGCCATATCGGCTACATTGCCCCGAAGGACAAACTCTCTGAACTCTTTAAGCATGATCGGGATTATTTGTATAATAATGATGCAAAATTGGATATTTTGAACGCTGTTCCGGCTTGTCTTTTTCGAAATATAGTACACGAAAGACACGGCTACAACTATCATTCAAGGGGAAATATCGCTATTGAAGAGATCATATCCGCTCTCTTAATTGGACTTTGTTTTTTTTTTCCTTACAATGTTACGTTTGTGTCGTTTTGAAATCCGCTCCTCAACACGCTAATAAGTAACCCGGTGTCAAAACACAACCATTCCTCGACCGATACCTATAAAAAGCAGCTGGAAGAGTCAACCGGCAATGACTACAACTGCTGCTATCAGTGCGGTAAATGTACTGCCGGATGCCCGGCGGGCGGGTTCATGGACAATCCTCCCACGAAAATCATGCGGCTTGTCCAGGCTGGCTATATCGAAGAAGCCATGCGGAGCAACGCGCTCTGGTACTGCGTTGGGTGCCAGACCTGTACGGCCAGATGTCCGCAGAACATGGACATCGCCGCAACCATGGACGCGCTCAGGGAAATTGCCATCAAGACCGGCATCGTTTCAGAGGATCGCTCCAAAAAACTTGTTACGGCTTTCCACACCTCTTTTCTGAACAATATCCGCAAGCACGGTCGCCTCCAGGAGCTTTCGCTGGTCAACAGCTACAAGCTGAGAACCCGTACGTTTCTGCAGGACGCCTCCTCCGGCATCAAGATGATCCGTGAGGGAAAAATCAATCCGCTTGCCGCCTTCAGCGGCAAGGAGGGAATCAGCGGCAAAGAGCAGATCGAAAAAATCTTCGAACTTGCCGAAAAGGGGGGACATGGCGCCGCTCCCGCAAGAAAGCCCAAAAAGAATACGTTTTCGCCTCAGCCGCCACCCGTCATCAGGCCCGGAATGAGCATAGGGTACTACCCCGGCTGTTCGCTCGGCGGCACGGCCAGGGAGTATGACATTTCCGTAAGGAAAATGTGCGAACTGCTCGATATCCGCCTCGAGGAAATTCCCGACTGGAACTGCTGCGGAGCAACATCCGCCCATGCGACCAGCCACCGGCTCGGCCTTCTGCTTCCGGCGCGAAATCAGGCCCTTGCCGATGCCGCAGGCATGGATTACGTGCTTGCGCCATGCGCCGCATGCCAGAACCGTCAGGTAACCACCCGCAGGTCCCTCATCGATTCCGAGGAACTGCGCCTCGAGGTAAAAAGCGCAACCGGTATCGAACCAACCGGAAGAGCCGCATTCATCGGGGTAACCCAGCTGCTTGAAGGTTACAGCCAGGAAGAACTGGCCAGACGGGTCAAGCGTCCGCTCAAGGATCTGAGCCTGGCCTGTTACTACGGATGCCTTCTGGTCCGCCCGATGGAAGCGATGAGTTTTGACGACCCGGAAAATCCGCTCAAGATGGAGCAGATCATCACGACACTTGGAGGCACTCCTGTCGACTGGGACTTCAAGATAGAATGCTGCGGCGCGGGACTGACCCTTGCCCAGCAGGAAATGGTCGAAGACCTGACGCACTCCATCGCACGAAATGCCGCGGTAAACGGCGCGAAGGCCTTCGTAGTGGCCTGTCCGCTCTGCCACGCCAATCTGGATATGCGGCAGGAGGGCATGAGAAAGCGGTATGAGGATATTGAATCCATGCCGGTTTACTATATTTCGGAACTTGTAGCCGTTGCATGCGGTGCCGATCCCGAAGAGGTTGCCGTCGGAAAGCACTTCGTTCCCGCGCTCGACCTGCTCGGCAGGCGGTAACCGGAAAATGCGATGCCGGATAATTCTGCAATAACGGGCTGGTTCGGTATGGCCGTCCAGCCTGGACAAGGGTAGATAAAGTCTTCTTGCCCGCCACTGTGATCAATGCCATACGTACGGAAAAAACCTGTTTTTCCCCTTGGGTTCCGGTCCGCATTGACGGATGGCAAGGGGTTTTGTCACTGAAACCGCAAACCGGAAAAAACTGTTGTGAGTTTCTGTCCGGCTTTGCCTTGTCGAAAACAATCAAGCGGTGCGGCCTCACAGCACGGCGATCTATATAATCAGCGAAAGAATGGCAAAAATAGGCGTTTTCATCTGTCACTGCGGCGAAAACATCGGCGCTAAAATAGACTGTACCAGACTCGTTTCGGCCATGAACGACCACCCTGGCGTATCGGTTTCAGTCGAATACAAGTATTTCTGCTCCGATCCCGGTCAGGAGAGCGTGAAAAAAGCCATCAGGGAGCACAACCTGACCGGGATCGTCGTGGCGGCATGCTCTCCGAGAATGCATGAGGCCACCTTCCGGAAAGCCTGTGCGGAGGCCGGACTGAACCCTTATCTGTGCGAGATTGCCAACATCCGGGAGCAGTGTTCCTGGGTGCACACCGATCAGGATATGGCCACCGAAAAGGCTATCGAAATCACCCGCTCGCTTATCGAAAAGGTCAAGCTGAACAACGAGCTGCAGCCTATCGAAGTCCCCGTAACCAAGAGAGCACTGGTTATCGGAGGCGGCATAGCCGGCATTCAGGCCGCGCTCGATATCGCAGATGCCGGTCAGGAGGTGGTGCTTGTCGAACGGGAGCCATCGCTTGGAGGCCACATGGCGCAGCTTTCCGAAACATTCCCCACGCTCGACTGTTCGCAGTGCATCATGACCCCGAGAATGGTGGAAGCCGCCCAGCACCCGAAAATCCGTCTCCTGACCTACTCCGAAGTGGAACAGGTCGAAGGGTTCATCGGTAACTTCAAGGTCAGGATCCGGCAGAAATCCCGCTTCGTCGACATGAAAGCCTGCACCGGCTGCGGCGACTGCATCCAGAGGTGTCCGCTGAAAAAAATCAGCGATGAATTCGACTGCAATCTCGGCAAAAGGCCGGCGATCTATACCCCTTTTGCCCAGGCGGTGCCGAACATACCGGTTATCGACAGGGAACACTGCACCTTCTTCAAAAACGGCAAGTGCAAGGTGTGCCAGAAATTCTGCCAGACGAACGCCATCAACTTCGAAATGCAGGACGAGTTTCTCGACCTGGAAATAGGAGCCATTGTCGTGGCTACAGGTTTCCAGATTCAGAACACCGCCATGTACGGCGAGTACGGATACGGAAAATATGCCGATGTGATCACCGGCCTGCAGTTTGAACGCCTCGCCTCGGCCAGCGGACCGACCGCGGGAAAAATCCTGCGCCCCTCCGACGGTC
>JAAXXP010000054.1 GCA_013334435.1 Chlorobiaceae bacterium
GGGTTGAAAGCGTGTGACGGTGTTCATCCCTGAGGTCCTTGCGGTTCCTGTTGTCACTTGTGCGGACGAGTCACGGGTTCTTTTCGTCCTTTGGGTTCCTCCGGGACATCAATCCGGCCGACTCCCGAAGCTCAGGTCGCCGGAAGCATGCCGGATGCAAGCAGGATCAGAATGCCCGCGCCGAGTACCAGGCGGTAGAGTATGAAGACCTTTGTGGTGTGATGTTTCAGGTAGTTGAGCAGAAAGGCGATCGACAGGTAGCCGACCACGGCGGATACCAGGGTGGCAACGAGAATGGCGGTCAGGTTGTCCGGAGAGGAGAGCAGTACATCCCTGGTTTCGTAGAGCTGGAAAATTCCGGCGGCAAAGACCGACGGCAGCGAGAGCAGAAAGGAGAACCGGGCGGCCGCTTCGCGCGAAAGGTTCAGAAACAGTCCTCCCGTGATGGTCACTCCCGAGCGTGACGAGCCGGGAATCAGGGCAACGCTCTGGGCAAGACCTATCAGCAGCGCCTCTTTCCAGCCGATCTCCTCCATCGATTTCATGCCAAGTCCACGACCGAGACGTTTTTTTACCCGTCCTTCGGCAAGGGTAAGCAGCAGGGCAAGCCCGATAAGCGCACAGCTGATCCAGTAGAGCGAGCGGAGCGATGTTTCGATTTCGGTTTTGAACAGCAGCCCGAAAACCACTATGGGTATCGTTCCCGCGGCGATCATCCACCCCATTTTCGCTTCGGGAGTGCCGAGCGGCCTGCCTGTGAGCATGCCCCGCACCACTTCGCGCACGATGGCCGTTATGTCGCGGAAGAAATAGATGAGCACCGCTGCAAGCGTGCCGATCTGGACGATGGCGGTAAATGCGGCTCCGGGATCCTTCCATCCGGCAAGGGCCGGGATGATTCGCAGGTGTGCGGTGCTGCTGATGGGCAGGAATTCGGTCAGTCCCTGGACGATACCGAGAATGACAGCTTCGAACAGGTTCATAAGCCTGGGGGGGTGTCTTGGTTTTCAGGAGAACAGTGTGATCTCATGATTTCGAAAAGCGCTGCCGATGCTTTCAGCAGGGCCAGGGATCGGTGGCTGATCCTGTTTTTTTCAGCTATGGTCATTTCACCGTAGGTTTTTTCCGCTGAATTTACATGAAATACCGGATCATAGCCAAACCCAAGATCTCCTTTTTTTTCTTCCGTGATGGAGCCTTCAACAACTCCTTCGGCGGTATGGCGGAACCCGAAGGCGTTTCCTCCGGACGGAATGCGCCCTTTCATGGCGATAACCGTCCGGAAGCGTGCCGTTCTTTTTTTTATGCCCTGCATCCGGAGGAGAAGGTGACGGATATTGTCCTCATAGGAGGGTTTCGTGCCTTCGGGAACCGGTGCAAAGCGTGCCGACAGTACTCCCGGTTCACCGCCGAGGGCATCGACTTCGAGGCCGGTGTCGTCGGCCATGGTGATGAAGAACGCAAATCGCTGCTCCAGCAGGGCGAATATTGTGTCGGCTTTCAGGAGGGCGTTGCCCGAAAGCGTTGTTTCCGTTTCTTCGATCTCCCTGGTGATGCCGAGGTCGGAAAGAGCGTAGATGGTAAAAAGCGGCGATATCTGTTCCAGGATCGGCCGAAGCTCTTTTACCTTGTCAGGATTTCCGGTTGCAAGCACGACCGGTATGGTTTTTGGGGAGGCGCCGCTGCTCATGCTTCGCTCCCGAGAAGTCTGAGCATCTCCCTGATGGCGCTTTCCAGTCCGGTAAAAGCCGCTCTGGCGATGATGGCGTGTCCGATGCTGACTTCCTCGATTTCGCTGATGGTGCTGAAGGGGGCGGCGTTACGGTAATTCAGGCCGTGGCCCGCAACGACCGAGAGTCCGAGCGAACGGGCGTAACGGGCGGCCTGTCGGACGTTTTCCAGCTCTTTCCCGCGTTCTTCGTCGGTCTCCTTCAGCGAATAGATGCCGGTGTGCAGTTCAACCATAGCTGCGCCTGCCTGCCGGGCCAGATCGATGGCCCTCCGGTCGGGTTCGATAAAGATGCTGACAGCTATGGCGGCATCGTTCAGCGGTTTGATGAATTCGATGAGCGTTTCATGGTGTCTCGTGATGTCGAATCCGCCTTCGGTGGTAAGCTCTTCGCGTTTTTCGGGCACCAGGGTGACCAGTTCCGGTTTTGTTTTCAGCGCGATGAGCTGCATTTCGGCAGTCATGGCCATTTCGAGATCGAGTTTGGTTGTCACCGCCCGGCGCAGCCGTTCAAGATCGTTGTCTCTGATATGACGGCGGTCTTCGCGCAGGTGGCACACTATGCCTGCCGCTCCGCTTTTTTCGGCAAGAAGGGCTGCTGCGACCGGATCGGGGTCGAATTCATTGCGGGCGTTGCGCAGTGTTGCGATATGATCGATATTGACGGAGAGTCTCATGACGGGTTGTTGGGTATTGGTCGGCTAAAGCTGGTATCTTGTGAAAATGATTCAGCAAAAGTAACGAGTTCGGTGGCAAATGTCAAAAGCGATGGAGTATCTTCAATCCTCCCGGCTTTTTCGGAGCCCGGGTTTCATGAAATGAACCGGTATGCATGATGGACGAATTACTGCTGCAGAAACTTGAATTTACCAGAATAGCCGGTTATACCGCAAGATTCTGTCTGTCGCCGATGGGGCGCGACCTTCTTCTTGCCTCCCGGCAGCTTGAAGGAATCGACGAGGTGACCGGAGAGCTTGAGCGCGTGCTCGAACTCCGGAATTTTCTGCTTGAAGGGCACGCCCTTCCTTTTTCCTCCCTGCCGGACACCCGTCCGCTGCTCGCCCATCTCGATGTGCTCGACAGTTATCTCGACGCCGCCGGACTCCTGGATATTCATCAGCTGCTTCGCGCTTCTGCCGAGCTTCGCAGGTTCATGTTCGCCAACCGGGAGATCTATCCGCGCCTGAATGAATGCTGCATCAGACTCTGGCTTGAAAAGACCCTGCAGTTCACCATCAGCGGCATCGTCGATGAACAGGGAGGAATCAGGGACAGCGCCAGTGACGGCCTGCAGATGATCCGCAGCGAACTGCGGGAGAGCCGTATCGCCCTGCATAAAAAAATGGAGCGCCTTCTCCGGCGCTGCCTTGAGAACGGCTGGCTGATGGACGATACCGTAGCCATGAAGAACGGCCGTCTTACGCTTGGTTTCAGGGTCGAGTACAAGTACAAGGTTCCCGGCTATATCCAGGACTATTCGGGCAGCGGCCAGACCGTGTTTGTCGAACCGGCGGAAGCGCTCGCCGTGAGCAACAGGATTCAGGAACTCGAAATCAGCGAACGCCGGGAGATAGAGCGCATTTTGCGTGAAGTATCTTCCCTGATACGCCCGGAGCTGGAGAATCTTCGCCACAATCAGGGAATTCTTGCCGCTTTCGACACCATCCATGCAAGGGCGAAGCTTGCCGTCGAGACCGGTTCCGTGCTGCCGGTTATCGCTTCCCGGAGGCAGCTGCGCATTGTCAGGGGGTACCATCCCTGGCTGCTGATATCCCACAGGATGAAACAGGCTGAAGTGCATCCGCTCGATCTCGATCTCGGTGTCGACGAGCAGGTGCTGGTGATTTCAGGGCCGAACGCCGGAGGAAAGTCGGTAGCCATGAAAACCGCAGGACTTCTCTGCTGCATGCTCTCGCACGGCTACCTGCTTCCCTGCAGCGAAAGTTCGGTTTTTCCGCTTTTCAGCACGATCGCCATCGAAATCGGCGACGAGCAGTCGATCGAAAACGATCTGTCCACCTTCAGTTCCCATCTTGCGGCAATCAGGGCCATTATCGAATCGGCCGGCAGCAGCACGCTTGTGCTGATCGACGAACTTTGTTCCGGCACCGATGTCGAGGAGGGCGGAGCCATAGCCAGGGCAGTGATCGAGGAACTGCTCCATCGTGGCGCCATGACGATCGTAACGACTCATCTGGGCGAGCTGAAAGCATTCGCTCATGAACGCCAGGGTGTGGTCAACGGAGCGATGGAGTTCAACCGCGAGGGGCTTCAGCCGACCTTCCGGTTCATCAAGGGCGTGCCGGGCAGCAGTTTCGCTTTCGCCATGATGCAGCGCCTGGGATTTCCGCAGAGCGTTGTGGCTCGGGCCGAAAGCTTCATGCAAAGCGAACATCTCGGGGTAGAGCGGATGCTCGACGACCTGAAATGCCTGATGGAGGAGAACCGCGAGCTGCAGGCGAATCTCCGGAAGGAGAGGGTGTTCGTCGAAACGGAGAAAGCGGAGCTTTCCCTGCTTCGCGGGGAGCTTTCGGCGGAGCGCAGGGAACTGAAAAGCCGGGGATTTCGAGAAATGCAGAAGGAGGTCGAGCATGCCCGCAGGGAGATTCGCGGAATCGTTCATGAGGTCAGAAGTGCATCTTCCGACGAGCGGGCGGTTGTCGAAGCCCGAAAAAAGCTCGATCTGCACAAAAAACGGCTCACCGCCGGGGAGAAAGCCGCCGGAGAAGAGGGGTGCGCCGGGTTGGAGGCCCCGGAGGATATCCGCGCCGGCGATCTGGTGCGGCTTCGCCAGAGCAATGCCACCGGAGAGGTCGAGTCGCTTCATGCGGACAGCGCCGTGGTCCGTTGCGGCAATTTCCGGCTGACCACGAGCCTGAAGAGTCTTGAAAAGATATCGAAAACCGGGGTCCGCAAGATGGAACGGGAACCGCACGCTTCCGGAAAAAAAGCTTCATGGACATCGGCGGGCTCCGAAGTGGAATCGACGACCCTCGATCTTCGGGGCATGACCGGGGATGAGGCAATCGCCGCGGTCGAGCGGTTTCTCGACCTGATGAGCATGAACCGCATAAGAACGGCGACCATCATTCACGGCAAGGGTACCGGATCCCTGCGCCGCAGGACTGCGGAATGCCTTCAGCAGCACAAGGGTGTCGAGCGTTTCCGGCTGGGAGAGTGGGGGGAGGGCGGCGCCGGAGTTACCGTCGTCGAGCTGAAAGGGTAATGATTTTTTTATGGTTGCCGGGGCTTGTTGAAAAACATCCGGTGATGCTTTATCTTAAAGAACAGGATATGTTCCCCCCAAACGTTCCGGAACCGGTTTTCGACCTTCCGCGGGCGTGTCAACCAAACGAAACAGGGTGAAAGAGCAGTTTACCTTACAGATGACGGTTCCGAACCAGCTGACCATGCTTCGCATCGTGCTGGTTCCGGTTTTTGTTGCCCTGCTTCTGCAGGATGATCCCTATCTGAAGCTGATGGGTGTGATCGTGTTTGCCGTCGCCTCCATTACCGATGCCTATGACGGCTACCATGCCCGCAAATACGGCGAAACCACCCGGCTCGGCGCGTTTCTCGATCCTCTTGCCGACAAGTTTCTCATTACTGCGGCATTTCTGCTCTATGTTCACATGGGCTATCTTGTTCTCTGGATGGTGATTCTTGTTGCCGTCAGGGACATACTCATTACCGTACTCAGGGTTTACGCCGAATTCCTGGACCGTCCGATCGTGACCAGCCGTGAGGCCAAGTACAAAACGCTTGCCCAGAACCTGTTTGCCTACGTGATCATGGTGCTGCTTCTCATGAAGGAGAAGGTTTTTTTCGGCAGACGGCTTGCAACGGCCATCGAACGGGTTCTCCAGTCCGATTACCTCGACTACGTCATGCTTGCAGTTACGCTCTTTACGGTCTACACCGGAGTCTCCTACCTCGTTGCAAACTGGAATGTTTCCATCCGTCCTTCCGGGAGGGATCTGTAGCATATGAGGATGGTGCTGGCCAGAGCGCTTTCGACCTGTTTCGGTCTCGGCTATTTTCCCTTTGCGCCCGGAACCGCGGTGAGTCTTGTCGCCGTGTGCTGTTATTTCGGCTTGCCGGTTTTTCAGGAGGGTTTTTTCATCGCCCTTGCCGTAGCGCTTTCGACCGCCGCCGGAGTCTGGTCGGGAGGGGTTATGGAGGAGGAGTACGGAGAGGACCCTTCCATCGTTACGATCGATGAACTTGCCGGCCAGTGGGTCGCTCTTGCCGCGCTTCCGGCAACTCCTCTGGTCGCGCTGCTCGGTTTCCTGTTTTTCCGCTTTTTCGATATAGCCAAACCCGGTCCGGTCGACCGGGCACAGCAGTTTCCGGGAGGGTGGGGCATCATGGCCGACGATCTGCTCGCCGGCCTTCTGGCAAATCTTTCGGTCCGGGCGGCTCTCGGCGCTGCGGCGCTGTTTCAGGCAGGACTGCCGCGGTAGAACTCCGTTATCCTTTTCAGCACGGCTTCGGCGGTCATGCCGGTTTCCCGGTAGAGCTCGGGCATGCTGCCGTGGGTGATAAAGCGGTCGGGCAGGCCGATTTTCAGTACCGGACGCGCAATCCCTTTTTCGTTGAGGCAGTCGATGACCGCGCTCGACATGCCGCCGATGACGCTGTTCTCCTCGATAACGGCAAAGTGGGTCGAGCACCCTGCAAGCTTTTCGACAAGAGCGCTGTCCAGCGGCTTGAGAAAACGCATGTTGGCGACCGAAACGTTCAGTCCCTCCTTCTGCAGCGCATCGGCCACCTCGAGAGCCATGCCTGCAAGGGGACCGGCCGAAAGCAGTGCGATCTGCGATCCTTCGCGCAGCAGGACGCCCTTTCCGCTCTCGACCGGCGTAAAGGTTTTTCGGAGTGTGATGCCCGTGCCGTTGCCTCTCGGATAACGGATCGCTACCGGTCCGCTGATCTCGTAGAGCGCCGTATAGAGCATGTCGCGCAGTTCCTGTTCGTCGGCAGGCACCATCACCGTAAGGTTCGGAACGGCGTGCAGGTAGGAAAGGTCGAACGATCCGTGGTGGGTTGGCCCGTCCTCTCCCACAAGGCCGGCCCGGTCTATGGCGAATACCACGTGGAGGTTCTGCTGCGCCACGTCGTGAATGATCTGGTCGTAGGCGCGCTGCAGAAAGGTGGAGTAGATGGCGCAGACCGGCCGGAACCCCAGCGCCGCCTGACCGGCGGCAAACGTTACGGCATGGGCTTCCGCAATGCCGACATCGTAGAACCGGTTCGGCAGGGCGTTCTGAAAAAGATCCAGCGAGGTGCCGCTCGGCATCGCGGCGGTTATGGCGGTAATGCGGGGATCCTTGAGGGCAAGTTCAACCAGGGCTTCGCCGAAGACCTCCTGGTATTTCGGCGGCTGCGGCGTGCCGTTGCTTTTCGGCGTTATGCCCGTAATCCTGTCGAATCCTCCGCTGTGGGCGTGCCACTTGCTCTGGTTGTCCTCGGCAGGCTTGAATCCCTTGCCTTTGGTCGTGATGACGTGGAGCAGTTTCGGATGGGGCAGTGTCTGCATCTCCCGGAGCGCCTTGACGAGCTGTTCCATGTTGTGCCCGTCGATAGGTCCGAAATAGCGCAGGCCCAGAGCCTCGAAAAAAGCTCCCGGAGTGAAGGCTGCCTTGAAGCCGTCTTCGAGTTTTCTTACCGCGGTTTTCGCAGCATCGCCGAACTCGTTGTTCAGGAGCGAAATGGAGTTCCAGATGAATTTGCGGGTACGGTTGTAGGTCTTGTTGAGCGTAATGTTGATCAGATGGGTTTTCAGTCCGCCGGTGCTCGGAGAGATGGCCATCTGGTTGTCGTTGAGAATGACCAGAACATCGCTTTTCAGGTCGCCGAGATGGTTCATGGCTTCGAAGGCCATCCCTCCGGTCATGCTCCCGTCGCCGATTACCGCGATAACCTTTTCGTCGCTTCCCGCCAGATCCCGGGCTGCAGCCAGTCCCGCCGCAGCCGAAATGGAGGTCGAGGCATGTCCGGTGCCGAAGGCGTCGTGCGGGCTCTCCGTCATTTTCGGGAAACCGGCAAGACCTCCGTACTGCCGGTTGGTGTGCATTCGCTCCCTCCGTCCGGTCAGGATCTTGTGTACATAGGCCTGATGGCCGACATCCCAGATGATTTTATCGTGAGGAGTGCTGTAGACATGGTGCAGGGCGACGGTGAGTTCGACAACCCCGAGCGTGGAGGCGAAATGGCCTCCGTTTTCGGCTACAAGATCGATCACCTCCTTACGGCACTCTCCGGCAAGCCGCTGAAGTTCCGGAATCGAAAGTTTTTTCAGGTCATCCGGCGACTGAATCGCCGAAAGGAGGGGGGTTGCGCTAAGGACGGGAAGCGTTACTGAATCCGGCATGTGGTTACGTTGTCTGTTGAAGTTGACGCATATTGTCCGACAGTTCTATAGTAACCCGGCAAATCATTTCCCGGTTCCGGGCTGCGGCTTCAGATACCGGTAAGCTGCAGAAGAACCGTGCGTTCGGGTCTTGGACCGTCAAGCTCGATAAAAAACACCGACTGCCATTTGCCGAGCAGCAGTTCGCCCCCGGAAAACGGTATGGATTCGGATGCGTTCATGAAGAGTCCGAGCAGGTGCGAGTGGGCGTTGTCGCGGCCGTCTATCGGGCTGATGTTGTGGCTGTAGTTCCCGTCACGAGGCACAAGCCGTTTGATGAAGGTAACCATATCCTCAAGCAGGCGATCCTCCTTTTCATTGATATTGATGAACGCGGTGGTATGCCGGCTGATGACGGTGATGGTTCCATCCCGAAGGCCCGAGCTGCAGACGGTGTTCCTGATTTCAGGGGTGATGTCGATGATTTCGACAGGGCTCACGGTTTCCACCGAAATGATTTTTGTGACGATCTGCATCAGGCCGTGCTCTTTCGTGTTGACAGGTTTTTTTCAGGACTCAGCAGGTTATAACCACTCCTTCATGCGGCGCAAGCATGATCTGCAGGGTATCGGCCGCCAGATGCAGGCCGTTTTTTTTATCGCCTTCTGCAGTGCTCAGAAGGCGTATCCCTTCATAGGAGAGGTTCAGCAGCACAGGGTGACTGAAAGCGATCTCGATACCGGTAACGCTGAAGTTGGCGATGACGAACGCGTGTTCATTATCGGTGAACCGGTGGTATCCGAAACAGTAGGAGGAGCTCGATGCGTTAAGGTGCAGCCATTCAATACGGCCTTCCTGAAAAACCGGCTGTTTCTGCAGTGCGAAAAGTTCACGGTAGAGTGCATGGAGTTCGGGATTCTCTTTTTCCTCGGCCTGACGGAGCAGCTGGACGGGGATCTTCTTCCTGAACCCTTCCATCTGGTCCTGGTGCATCAGGTGCATGCCTGGAGAGGTAAGCATCACCAGCGCAGCAGCGCTGTTGTTCAGGCCCATTCTTTCCGCAGCGCGGGGTTCGTCATGGTTTTCGAGAAAACGGCAGAGGTGTTTCTGATAGTGCCATTGTGCCTGCATGTGCCCCATAAGCTTTTCGATATTGGCCGGCACATGGGTGATATAGTCGTAGAACGGCTTGTCGTAGGTGAAATCGAATCCCAGCTGCTGCAGTTCCCACTCCTTGTTCCAGTAGGACTCGGCAAGAAAAAGAAAGTCCGGATGGCGATCCTTGACGGTTTTTATGGCGGTTGTCCAGAACTCTTCGCACATCGGGCCGCTCAGATTGCTCCAGGTGGTATTGAACACATTCTTCAGGACAAGCATGGCGACGTCGCAGCGAACGGCATCGCACTGGCCGGCGATGGTCAGGAGATTGCCGGTCATCATCTCATGCGTTTCGGCGTTGGCGTAATTCAGCTGCAGGGTATCGGTCCATGGCGGAAAATAAGGGTCCTTGCCATATGCGAGATATTTTCCTTCGGCATATTCAAAGCATGATTCCGGGTCGTGGCGCTGCTCGGCGGCGGAGATGGGTATGAAATATTCCGGGTGTGCGGGTAGCCACCTGTTGTCGAGGGCGAGATGGTTCGGCACAAAATCGAGCATGAGCCGGATGCCGGAAAGCCTGAGTTTATCGCGGAACGTTTTCAGCTCCTTTTCACCGCCGAGAGTGCTGTTGACCGTGTAGGACGGAATGGAGTAGGGCGAGGAGACGATGTCGTCCGGATCGACAGCTCCAAGGTGTTCCAGAAACGTGGTTCTGAGGCCGGGGTGTCCCGTTGCGATGGCCTTGCTGTAGCGGCTCGGCTGCCAGACGCCCATCAGCCAGACGTAATCGAATCCGCATTCGCTGAAAAAACGGAACTCTTCGTCGGGAATCGTTGCAAGCGTGATTTTTCTGTTGTGTCTTTCGCTCAGTTTCTGCAGCCAGACCCGTGTGTTGATTTCGAAGACCAGTGGGAACATGAATGGATGTTGTGGTTCATAATGCGTAAGGCATAACGTAGTACAAATATAGCAACTGCTGGCGGCAAAACTAATAAATAGAGGTGCCCGTGAAATGACCAACTGCCGGTAAGGGTGTACGGCTGGATGTGAAAAGGCAGCCTGCCTGTGCGGGAGAAGGTCAGGAAATTGCGTACTTTTTCAAATGGATTACAATTGACCTAAAGCCGGTGAGAGGTGCAATGAAGCGGAAAAAAAGTGCGGTGCACAAAAGCGTGCCGACGGGCAGTCCTGTGAAAAAGGTGATGCGGAGCCATTCGCAAAAGATCGGGCAGCCGGCCGGGACGCTCTTTCATACGGGGGAACAGAAAATCGTACACCCGGTGATCACGGTTTTCGGTTTCGACGAAGAGCGTCATGTCATGCTGCATGTGGCGTCGGTCGCGGAGTGCCGTGCGCTGCGGGATCAGTTCAGGGTGATCTGGGTCAATATCGATGGACTGCACGAGGTACAGGTCATCGAGGATGCAGGCCGGGAGTTCGGGATCCACCCGCTTACGCAGGAAGATATCCTGCATACCCAGCAGCGTCCGAAAATCGAGGAATTCGACAACTACCTGTTTCTCATGCTGAAAATGCTCGGAGTCGACGAGGCTTCCGGCGAAATTGTCGAGGAGCAGCTGAGCATGGTGCTGGGAAAGGGATATGTCATCACCTTTCAGGAAAAACCGGGTGACATTTTCGATGCTGTTCGCGAGCGGATTTCCACTTCCGGAACCGCACTGCGCAAACGCGGTGCGGATTATCTCTCCTATGGCCTGGTCGATGCGGTCGTCGATAACTACTTCAAGGTTCTCGAGCAGTTCGAGAGCCGTATCGAGCTGCTGGATACGCAGTTGCTCGAACAATCCGGAAATATGGCATTCCAGTCCATCTACACGCTGAAGAAAGAGCTGATTCTTTTGCGCAAATCTGTCTGGCCTATGCGGGAAATCATCAACAGCATCAGCCGTGAAGGCTTCGGGGTCATCGACGAGGCATCGACCGGGCCTTTTTTCAGGGACATCTACGACAACATCATCCTCGTTATCGAAACCGTGGAGACTTACCGCGATATCGTGATCGGCATGTATGATACCCGGCTTGCCATCGTGAACAACCGGATGAACGAGATCATGAAGGTGCTCACCATCATCGCCACGGTGTTCATGCCGCTTTCATTCATTGCGGGGGTATACGGTATGAATTTTCGTTATATGCCGGAACTGGAATGGAGGTGGGGATATTTCGCCGTACTGGGGTTCATGGCAGCCGTTTTTGCTGGCATGATGCGTTATTTTCATACAAAACGGTGGTTTTAAGTCGTGAAGCCGCTGGTATTCAATGTTTTTCTTCATATTTTGTCTTTTTCTGCGCTGTAAAGTAGGTCATCCCGGCTACGACAAGCGCGATGGCACCTCCCAGGTAGAGTATTTCTGTTTCTCCGTGCCATTTTACCACATGGCCCAGAAAGACCACTGCCATGACCACGACGATCACGCCAATGAGTTTGCTTTTCAGATCGTCGAGATTGCGTATCAGAAGCCAATCAGGCAGGGAGATGGTATTGTCAATAAAGAGTTCATATAACCCCAGCGACATGATGTAGAGCGCCGTCGCGACGAGGAAGATGTCGGCGTTTTCTATGAATCCGAGAGCAAGCACCTTTGCTCCCTTCGACGATACTGTGCTGTTCAGTACCGTATGGGTGATCTGCTGTATGACCGAAATTCCTCCATAGATCAGAAGGGTCATCGCCGAAAGAAAGGTGCCGGCCACCGCGATCATGATGAGGTGACGGGTTGAAGAGAGCAGTTGCCGTACTATGGCCATAATGACTTGTTTTAGTGGTTAACTTATTTCTTTACAAGAATATATGAATTCCCGGCCATACTCCAAACGGATACGGCCGGGTTTCCGGCTGCCTGTCCGGCATCGTTTGCAGCGTGTTTTAACCCGTTCATGCATATGACAACAGATAAACTGATCTGCGATTTTTCGACTCCGCACTGTCTTGACTGGTACAGCGTTGACGATGTTGTAATGGGCGGGGCCTCGGGCAGCCGCTTTTACCGCAACCCCGACAGCACGGGAACGTTCGAGGGCACTCTTTCAACGGAAAACGGCGGGGGATTCGCTTCGGTCAGGACCTTTCTGCCCGATCGCGACTTCAGTGCTTATGCAGGCATCAGGCTGCGGGTCCGGGGCGACGGAAAACGATACAGTTTCCGGATACGCAACGACGACCGTTTTGACGGTATTGTCTACAAAAGCGATTTCGATACCATTCCGGACGTATGGATGGAGTTTTCGCTTCCGTTTTCGGAATTCAAGGCGGCATTCAGGGGACGGACAGTTGATGGTACGCATCCCATCGACGCTTCGAATATCGTGCAGATCGGAATTCTCGTTTCGAAAAAACAGGTAGGGCCGTTCACGCTCGATATCGACTGGATCAAGGCCTGCGTCGCCGGGTAGTGAACCCCCATGGATGCAACCTTCTCTTGCATGCAGTTGACTTTCGTACATCAACGCGAGCACATTGCGGCTCCAGCCATGCAGCAACGCCTGCTGCATGTAAAACAGCCTGTGTTGACGATCTTTGACCTTTTCCAGGAGCAGGATGTTATGTCCCCAGGGCAGAGAAAAAATCAGAGACTCGATTTTTGCCTCGGGCTGTGGCAAATTTGAGGGTTGCC
>JAAXXP010000055.1 GCA_013334435.1 Chlorobiaceae bacterium
CGGGCAGCTACGAGCCGATCCTTCGGGAAGTGGAAGGCGTCTACGAAAGGATTTACTGAGGCAGTAGGCAGTAGGCAGTAGGCAGTAGGCAGTAGGCAGTAGGCAGTAGGCAGTAGGCAGTAGGCAGAAAAAAATTGATTCTGGTTACTGCCCGCTGTTTTTTTTACCGACACAACTTTCAGTCCGCCCCGTCATCCATCTTCTCCCGCTCACACGCTTCCCCGCTAAGCGCGCACTCTCTTCCCGGCCCACACTCTTCGACATTCTTCTTTTAAAAAAGGCAAAACCGTATATCTTTCAGGTTTGTACCGGTAATGCTAAACACCCAACGACTTCACCATGAACAAGTCTGAAAAAATCTGGATGAACGGCGAGCTGATCGACTGGAGTGATGCAAAAATCCACATTCTGTCGCATGTCGTTCATTACGGATCGTCAATATTCGAAGGCATCCGCTGCTATGAAACGGCAAAAGGCTCGGCAGTCCTTTTCCTCGACGAACACATCAAAAGGCTCAGAGACTCGGCAAAGATATACCGTATCGAAATACCCTATTCCGAACAGGAGATCAAGGATGCCATCATCAGCACCATTCGGGCCAACGGCCATAAATCCTGCTACATCAGGCCGCTTGTCTACCGCGGCCAGGGAGCGCTCGGCGTCAACCCCTATCTGGCGGCTATCGAGGTTGCCATCGCCACGTGGGAGTGGGGCACCTATCTCGGCGAGGATGTGCTTGAAACCGGCGTTGACGTCCGCGTCTCATCGTGGAACCGCCTTGCGCCGAACACCCTGCCCTCATGGGCAAAAGCCGGGGGCAACTACCTGAACTCCCAGCTCATCAAGATGGAAGCGCTCATGGACAACTATGCCGAGGGGCTTGCGCTCGACACGAACGGTTACGTCTCCGAAGGCAGCGGCGAAAACATCTTCGTCATCCGCGACGGTGTTATCCATACCCCTATGTCGGCCCAGTCGATTCTTCCGGGCTTCACCCGTTACGCGGTCATGCATATCGCCAGGGAGCTCGGCTACGAGGTCAGGGAGACCATGATTCCCCGTGAAGCGCTCTACATTGCAGACGAGGTTTTCCTTACCGGCACGGCAGCGGAAATCACGCCGGTCAGAAGCATCGACAAATACCCGATCGGCAACGAAAAACGCGGTCCGGTCACCGAAGCCCTGCAGCACCACTACCTGAAAATCGTCAAGACCGGTGAAGATCCCTACAACTGGCTGACCTTCATCTGAACCCTCAAAAGGATGGCATGAGCTGGAAAACCATTATCGGCCAGAAACAGCAGATCAGGGTTCTGCAGAACGCAATCGAATCCGGACGTCTCGCTCATGCCTACCTCTTCACAGGCCCTGAAGCGTCCGGAAAAGAGAGCATCGCCTTCGAGCTCGCCCGCGTGCTCAACTGCCGTAACAGCCGGGAAAATCCCGAAACCGGTTCATGCGGAACCTGCCCCGACTGCGTGCAGATCGACACCTTCATGCACCAGAACATCGAATATGTTTTTCCGGTAGAGGCTGCGCTGCTCGACGCCGGTGAAGGCGTAAAAAAAGAGAACAAAAAATTCACTGAGGCCAGAGAACGCTATGAAGCGCTCATCGAAGAAAAAAAGCTGAATCCCTACCTCACTCCCTCGATGGACCGCTCCATGGGGATTCTCAGCGAGCAGATCGTCGCACTGCAGCAGAAAGCGCTCTACATGCCCTCGGAAGGGAGCCGGAAAATATTCATCATCTCGCAGGCCGACAGGATGAACCCTGCGGCCGCAAACAAGCTGCTCAAACTGCTTGAAGAACCGCCCGGCCACATCATGTTCATCCTTGTATCGTCGCGCCCCGAAGCGGTACTGCCCACCATCCGTTCCCGCTGCCAGCAGATCCGCTTCCAGCGAACCTCTCCGCAGGAACTGCGCCAATGGCTTCAGGAAAACCGGCCCGATATAACGGAACCCGAGCTCGGCTTTACCGTGAACTTCTCGCGCGGCAATCTTGCCCTTGCCTGGGAGCTGATGAGCCGGAGCGGCAGCAGCGAGGGGATTCCGGCCGTCCTGCTGCGCAACCAGGCAATCGACTACCTCCGCCTCGTGCTTACCCCGAAACGCTTCCATGAGGCGCTGACGGCCTGTGAAAACCACGCGAAAAACTTTTCGAAGCCGGAGGTCGTCCTCTTTCTCGGCTCCCTTCTGCTCTTCTTCCAGGATGTCAACCACCGCCTGATCGTACCCGGCTTCAAGGGGCTCAACAACCCGGATATCTCCCCGGCAGTCGACCGGTTCACCAGCAGTTTCCCCCGTACGGACTTCTTCGCTATCTCAACCGTAACCGAAGAGGCCATACGCGCCATCGACCGTAACGCGAACCCGCTGCTTGTCCTCTCCGCATGGACCGCTGAAATCAGAACCCTCATCCGGAAGTAGCCTCATCGGGCAAAATCCTTCGTTGCTTCCGCTTCCTGCCGGTGCCGAAGTCCGGCAACCGGTTGTTCAGCCATACGGCGCCCATGGTTCGAAAAGAACGGAAAAACAATCGAAATAGCCTATTTTCCGGTATAAACAGAACGGTGATCATGCCCTGATCATCCCGACAAGTCGGAGGACAGGAAAAGATATTCAGCGTTTTCCCTTTTTCCCGCAGGGCTGGTATGCCGACCCTGTATGGCCTGCAAACCGGCCCCGTTCATCTCGCTTTATGCCTCAACAATCCTGTGTTGAGGTTTCTCATGAATTATTCAGGGCAACATCCATCATGGAGAACAGCATGAAATTCGAATTCCGGAACCCGACGCATCTTGTTTTCGGCGCAGGATCGCTCTCCAGACTGGGCGAAATGGTGGGCGCACACGGGAAAAAAGCGCTGCTCGTGACCGGCGGAGGAAGCGTCAGGCGCAACGGCACCTTCGACCGGGCGGTTTCGAGCCTGAAAGCCTCAGGTATCGCTGTAGCTGAATGCTCGGGCGTCGAGCCCAATCCCCGGCTGTCAACGGTACAACGAGGCGCGGAAATCGCCCGCCGCGAAGGGTGTGACGTTGTGGTGGCCCTCGGCGGCGGCAGCGTGATGGACGCGTCGAAAGTCATGGCTGCGGCGCTCTTTTACGAAGGCGACCTGTGGGAGATGTTTCCGCACGGCCAGGCAAGCAGAAGGCTCCCGGAGCGCGCGCTGCCGATCGTCACCGTGCCCACCCTCGCAGCCACCGGCTCCGAAATGAACGGCGGTGCGGTCATCACCGATGAAAAAAGCACCGTGAAGTCGTTCGTCACAGCCAGATGCCTCTATCCGCAGACCGCCATCGTCGATCCCGAACTCACGGCAAACGTGCCGCAGGACCAGACCGCTTACGGCATCTGCGACCTCATCACTCACGTGACCGAATCGTACTTCAACGGCGTGGACGGCACGCCGCTTCAGGACCGTTTTGCTGAAGGGGTGATTCTCACCGCCATGGAATGGGGGCCGAAAGCGGTTGCCGACGGGCTCGACATCGAGGCCCGGGCTCAGGTGCAGTGGGCATCGGTGGTGGCTCTCAACGGCTGGGTGCAGATCGGCACCCTGTCGCCCTACCCGGTGCACATGATCGAGCATTCGCTCTCAGCCCATCACGACATTGCGCACGGTGCGGGTCTGGCTGTGGTTGGCCCGGCATGGATGCGATTCGCGGCAAAAACCCGCCCCGAACGGTTCGCACAGTTCTCGGAGCGGCTCTTCGGCCTGCCGCTGCAGCGTCCCGAAGATGCCGAAGCCGCCGCACAGGGCATCGACCGGTTCGAGGCATTTCTCCGCTCGATAGGCTGCCCTACCCGTCTTTCGGAGGTCGGCATAGGAGGCGCCCTGCTCGAGCGGTATGCGAAGGATACGCTGCTTGTCGCCCGGGGCGCCGACGGACGCCTCCCCGGCCGCCCGGCCATGAGCGAGAAGGACATTGTCGAGGTGCTGCATTCGGCCCTGTGATACCGAAACCCGGAAATCGAAAGGGTTTGGTCTTGAGTATCGTTATGTTATATATTATATAACGAAAACATATTTACGTTCCTGCACTTGCCTACCCTGATGACACCAGCCATGAAATGTACTGTCTGCGAAAAAAGATGCTTCGTTCCCGAATCGAAAACAGGAGGATGCGGGCGGTATCGCAATGAAAACGGCACGCTGCGGGAGATCTATCCGGACAGTTATCTCCTGGTATGTCCCATATCGGCGGAGACGATGCCGATCATGAATTTTTACCCGGGAGCGAAATTTCTCCAGATAAGCACAACGGGATGCAATTTCGACTGCTCAGGATGCGTGGCAACCGTGGTAGCCAAAGAGGTGAGCTCCGAGAGCAGGGCGCTGAAGAAGCTTACCCCTCCGGAGATCGTACAAAAAGCGCTGGAAGAGAACTGCTCGGGCATCGCGTTCCTAATGAACGATCCGCTTGCATCCTATTATACCTTTCTGGAAATCGCAAAAACGGCAAAGCGCCACGGACTGCTTGCAGGGTGCTCGTCGAACGGCTATTTCACCGAGGAGTCGGCAAGCGCCCTGTCGCCCTGTCTCGACTTCATCAACATCGGCATCAAGGGGTTGTCCGACGAGGACTACAGAAACTGCGGGGCCGGCCCGGGATACAAGCCCGTACTGAGAAACATCGGCTACTTCCATGAAAAGGGCGTCCATGTCGAGGTAGCCTGCATGCACAAGAAAGACGAGGATCACAAGGTAATGGAGATAGCCCGTACCCTCTCGGACATATCCCGCGACATACCGCTTCAGATCATGCGCTTCATCCCGCTGGATGACTCGGACATCGGCACCGAGCCCACCATAAGGGAATCCGAAAACATCCACCGAAATGCCAGGACGGTGCTGAACTACGTCTACCTTTTCAATTCACCGGGGAGCGAGTGCATCAACACCTGCTGCCCACAGTGCGGAGAACTCATCTACGAACGCGACTTCTACGGACCCATGGGCTCGAAACTCCGCAGGGCATCGATCTCCGCCGATGAAAAGCACTGCCCGAAGTGCGGCTGCAGGCTCGCCGTCAGGGGAACCCTCTCGAACGGATCCTACAATGAAAACGACTTTGAAGGTGGCTACCCCTTTACCAGGGCGCTGGAGATAATCGAGGGAACGCTGGCCGCCATCGGCGTCAAGGACCAGAAATCGATTGCCGGATGCTGGGAAGAGATGCTGCAGGAGAACGGACTGCAGAAACTGCACGGCAGCATCCAGAACTTTGAATCGTATGCCGGCGCCATACACCGGTTCGGATCCAGGACAGGAAAAGAGAAAGAGGCCGAAAAGCTCACCGCATACATGCGCGAGCGCATCCGGCTCATCCTGGCGAAAACCGAACACCTGAAGGATAAGCCAAGGGTATACTATGTAATGGGAACGCCGCTCTTTTCCCTGGAATGCGAACGGCTGGAAAATACGCTGGTCGAGATGGCCGGAGGCGTCAGTATAAACAGAATACTTGCATGCACCGGTCGTCCGGGAATGAAGACATCTGCTGAAAAGCTGAACGCCCTCAACCCGGAAGTGATTTTCATTTCATCGTTTATGCAGACACCCCTTGACGAATTTTACGAATATTGCGACGAACTGGGAATAACTGCCGATGCGGTGATAAACAGGCGGGTTTACAACCATCCGATCCCCTGCATCGATTTCGGCAGTCCGAGATGGATACTGGGACTGATGCACATCGCAACATGCCTGCATCCGGATATCTTCGGCTTCGACATCGAAGCCGAGGCGGGCGCTTTTTACAAAGAGTTCTACGGGCTGGACTTCAGACTGGAAGATGTGAACCGCTCTTTCGCCAAGCCGAGCATGCACTGGCGGATCACGACATGAAAACGCGACCCGCCGACCGACTTTCCGGTGCAGCGAACCCTACCTGTTGTACTCTTCGGTAAATCTACCCTACAGCATGACGATAGACCTGAACGGTGAACTCTTTTCCCGACTTCAGGACCAGCGCCTGCTCGCTCTCCAGGTCGAAACCGGATGCAGCGGCACACCCGGCAAGCTCACCGGGGGAAATCAGGCGCATGAGCGGTACAAGTGCCTGAACGCTCGTATACGGCGACGGCGAAACCGCATGCACATGCGGCGAGGGGTGCTGCAGAACCGTAACCAGACGACCGTCGGGGCGGCACACGCGCGATAAATTGCCCAGCGCAGCAGGAAGCGGAACATACTCGAATACCAGAGCCGCGTAAATAAGATCGACGGGACAGAAAGGCAGCGGACCGGACCCGATGTCGGCAACATGGAATTCGAGGCCCGGAATACGCCCATGATAACGGAACGACGCCGAAGCAATGTAGTCCGGGTTGATGTCCACGCCAACCACTCGCTTCGTCTCGGGCGGAATTCCGTCGAAGCCGTTGCCGCCGGCACAACCGATAACCGCAACGGACTCCGGCGAAAACCGCCGCAAGGCATCAGAGAACTGCACTGCCAGCATTTCCGCCTGAGCGATTGCGGGCAGCGACATGTGGGACTCGTAGTCCGCAAGCGGGATTTCCAGCCAGGGATTGGTCATAATCAATCTGCCAATAAACTCATAAAAGAATTACCTGCGAAAAAGGATGCAGTTCCGGATAAGATGCCCTCCCTGCCGGATATCCTTCCTTTCATCAGAAAACGTGCGGCACGCAGTGCCGGTTCATCCTGTCGTATCCCCTTCCACGGGTACGGTCGCCAGACTGACACCCGGCATTTCGACCAGCCCTGCCCGCAATGGATCGAGATGGATGCAGGCCACCAGTTTGCCGAAGTACACACCCTCATGGCTGATGATGATCGTTCGAGTTTCAATCGATATATCCAGCGGCAAAATACGACATATAACCCGACTTTTCAGTATCCGATGCAACATCCCACGGTCTGGAGGCCGACATGATGGCCGGGACCGTAAATCATTTTTACGGCTGCAAGTTCTGGCAAACTACTTTTTAAATATGTAAATTATCCCCAACGAATCCACTCGCGATACGCTTGTCCGGTTTATCGCAGAGCGGTTGACACACATCCCCCATAATGATCAGTATGATAACGTACATCGGGTTTTCTCCGCTCTTTCCGGAGCCGGACCGCTCTTTGCCATCCAGTACCCTGACAAATACTCCGTACCAGTGGAGATCCTCCGGAAGGAGGCCAAAACCATGAGCCGGTTCAGGGTCATAGAATTCCAGCTGCTGCAGGCGTGCAATGCCAGCTGTGTGTATTGTGCGTACGATCAGAATCTTCCGGAATTCAACAAATGGCTTCCCCTTGAAATCGTAGAAAAAACCCTGGCGGAAGAAAAGCCGGAGTGGGTATGGTTCGAGGGCGGAGAGGTCACCATGACGGACAGGTCGAAAAACTACCTGCTTCAGGCCATGGAAATCGCCGGCAGGTATGGCGTCAAAAACCGTATCAACACAAACTGCAGGAACATCGACCAGCAATGGGCCCGGAGGCTGGCCGAGGGAGGCCTGCAGTTTGCCTGCGTCTCCTTCGATACGCTTGTTCCTGAACGGCTCGAGTTCCTGCGCGGCTTTCCCGAAGGAACCGGAGCGGAAAACCTGGAACGGCTCAAGAGAAACGCACTCTTCCTGGCGGATCAGGGAATAACCGTCGATCTGGAAGCGACGGTGACCCGGCACAACATCCACGAGCTTGAAGCGCTCTATGATTACGCCCAAAGCGTAGCCACTGACGGCCGGAACATCATCATGGGAGCACAATGTCTGGTTGCGACCTATGACGAGGTTTTCGGACTGTATCCGGACATGGAGGAGATGATCGACGTATTCATGCGGCTGACCCGGAAGGCAAGAAACGGCAGGATTCCTGTGCGGATCTGCTGCTCGCCGATGGTTCGCTGCAAATATCCCGAACTCTACGAACCGCATCCGAACATTATCTGGGTCGAGTGCACTTGCGGTTTCGATTATGTCCACGTCAACGCTACAGGCGACGTGCTGCTCTGCGGATTCTGGGACCACAGCGAAACCATCGGCAACCTGAACACCGCATCCCTGCGGGAAATCTGGGAGAGCAGCGGACTGCGCAGGCAGGCCCTCTCTGAAACCCCGGAACAGTGCGAGGGTTGCCGGCACTGGGAAGGTCCCGCCCGCTGCCATAACAGCTGTTTTTCGATTGCCCGCCGTAAAACCGGCTCGTTCAGGTCCTTTGCCTATGACCTTACAACCAGGGCAATTGCCGATGCCGCAAACGGGAGACAGTCATGAACAACCTGAATCCCTGGGAATATACCGAGCTGGAATATCCGGGACAGCTTGCCTACCTCACCGTATCCTGCACGACCCGATGCAACTTCGCCTGCGTGTACTGCTCCAAGAAAGACTATGCCGTAACCGACCTGGATTACGGTCTGATCGGAAAAGCCCTGGACGAATCGCTTCGTCTGGGCCTGCGCAAAGTCGAGCTGACCGGTGGCGAGGCCCTGCTCTGGCCGCATTTCTGGGATGTTGTGCATTACCTTCGCGAAAACAGGGTGATGGTGCAGCTGGTCACCAACGGCTCCCTCATCGACAGGACGCTTGCCGGAAAACTGGCGGATGCCGAAATAAACGTGGCCGTCAGCCTCTCCACCCTCGATCCCGGAAAATTCTCCTGTCTTTCGGGTGGCAAGGGTGAGCACCGGGCAATTGTCGAAACGCTCGAGAAACTGAAGGCTGCCGGTTATCACGCGGACCGCTATCCCATGTTTGCCCTGCATGCTCTTGGCTCCAGGGAAAACTTCGGTGAACTGGACGACCTGCGCAATTTCGCACGGCAGAAAGGGTGCGGGTTTGTCCTGAACCGGGCTATCCCGGTCGGCGGCCTGCAGGCGGACAACGTACCGTCCCCGGACGATCTGAAACGTTTCCTGGAGCGGGAAGCCGGCGATCAGCCTGCAGCAGTGCCCTTTTCCGGAAACACTCCCTGCAACCGGCTCAAGGCAGGCTGCTATATCGGAGCCGATGCAAAGGTGCGCCCCTGTTCATCCCTCGACATCGAGGTTGGCGACCTGCGCAACGAGTCCATCACTGCGATATGGCGGAAATCAGGAATCCTCGAGCAATGCCGCACCCTTGACCTCAGTCTTGAAGGTTCCTGCGGAACCTGCCCGGAACGCAGCCGCTGCTACGGCTGTCGGGCTGTGGCTTATGCAACATGGGGCAGCCTGACCGCTCCCGATCCGGGCTGCTTCAGATTTACGGAAGACAGGCAATTCAACTCCCAACAAAAAGAAGCGCAGTGAAAGTCGCATTTGTCGCCCCGCCGGTTCCGGCGGTTCCCCTGAGCCATATGCAGCGGCTCTACTATTTCCATCTTTTTGCATCCCGGGCCTTCACGGTATTCAGGCATCTCGACGAGCAGGATTTCTCCCGTTTCTGGATGCTGGAACCGGTCCATCTGGGCCTCCTGCAGCTTGTCTCCTATCTCGAGCAGAACGGCATCGAATGCTCCTATTTCGGCCCGATAAGCCCGGAGGGCAAAGAGGTGGACCGGGAAGGGGTTCTTCTCCGGAAAATTCTCGAACGGGCGGATGAGTTCGATGCCATCGGCTTCAGCTCGATCACCGCCAGCTACGGAACCGCGGCACGCATGGCCCGGCGCATCAGAGAGGAGTACCCTCAGATCCCCCTGATCCTGGGCGGCAACCATGCATGGGTACGCTACGAGGAGGTACTGCGCGAGTCGGTTTTCGACATCCTGGTGCACAAGGAGGGAGAGGAGACCACCCTGGAACTGCTCCGGGCCATGGAGCAGCGGAAATCGCTCCACAACGTGGCGGGAATCAGCTTCACGGAAAAGGGTAAAATCCTCAAAACCCCGGACAGGCCCCGCATGGACCGTTCCGTATTGCCCCTGATCGGCTATGAACATCTGGAAGACAACTTTACCAGCCGGGAGCTGGGCGGAGAGAAGCGTCTGTCGATCCCCATTTCGAGGGTAACGCCTCTCACCGGCTGCACCAACGACTGCGTCTGGTGCGCGGATTTCTGGAAACCCAAGGTTACAGGCCAGAATCCGGAGCGGTTCAAAGAGGAGGTTACCTACCTGATGGAACAGCGTAACAGCCGATTCTTTTACCTGGGCACCCATGACTTTCTTCATCATCTCGGCCATGCCATGGATATTGCCGGGCAGATGGGTTCGTTACAGCCGGAAATGCACTGGGAGGCGCAGACCAGGGTCAACCCCGGAGCCACAAGGGAGCATTTCCGCAGACTGCGTGAAGCTGACTGCCGCTGTCTGCACGTGGGTGTTGAAAGCGGCAATCAGGAGCTGCTCGGAATCATGGGCAAAAACATCATGCTCCCCGAGGTTATGCGCATGCTTGAATACGCAAGGAAAGAGGGCATAGAAACCCATACCTACTGGCTCATCGGTTCTCCCCTCGAAACCTACGAAACAGCCCGCCAGACCATAGACACGATGTGCAGCTGGCTCCGCTCCGGTCTGTCCAGCACGGCTGAAATCAACATGCTGGTGGGTTACCCTGGCACCTCGTTTTACGAGCGGAGAGAGCAATACGACATCACCTGGGTCGATCCGGATTACAGCAATTACGATGGCCGCAACCAGCCAACCTATGAAACAACGCGCCTGACAAAACGCGATTTTGAATACCTGTTCCATCGGGCCATGGACGAGTATTGCTCGGTTATGGAAGAAACCGTCGGCAGCAAAGAGCAGATAACTGAAAAACTCGGGCATCGATTCCCGAATTTCGATCCCGCTTTCATGGAGGCAGCGTTTTAAGATGCAGAACATGTGCAGCCAGGCCGCCCTTGCCGGCATACCATTCTTCACCGAACAGCACCGTGAGGTTATCAGAACGGTAGCCCGAAAGTATCCCATGCGGGTTACCCCTTATTACCTCGGGCTGATCAGGGAACCGGGCGACCCGATATACAGGCAGTGCATCCCCTCCGAAGAGGAACTGACCGATGCATCAGGCCAGTCTGACCCTCTGAAAGAGGACGATCACTCCCCTCTGCCCCGTCTGCACCACCGCTATCCGGACCGGGTACTGCTTGTCGTGACCAACAACTGCGCCATGTACTGCCGTTTCTGTACCAGAAAACGCAATATCAGCGACAGGACCACAGCCATCACCAATGAGGAGCTTGCCAGGGTCGAGGAGTATCTCAATGATCATGAGGAGGTGCATGATGTGCTGATTTCAGGCGGCGATCCGCTCACCCTTCCTCTGGAAAGTCTTGAGAACGTTATCAGGGCAGTAAGAAATATCCCCCATATCGACATTATCAGGATCGGCACCCGCATCCCCTGCGTCGATCCGGAGCGGGTTACCGAAAAACTCTGCTCCATGCTGAAAAAGTATCACCCCCTCTATATCAATGTGCATTTCAACAGCCCGGCCGAAATCACCCCCCGGTCGCAGAAGGCCTGCTCCATGCTGGCCGACGCAGGCATTCAGCTCGGCAATCAGTCGGTACTGCTGCGGGGCGTGAACGACAGCCCGGAGGTGATGAAGGAATTGCTGCGCAAGCTTCTCGGGATGCGGGTAAAACCCTACTACCTGTTTATCCCCGACATGGTAACAGGCACCGGCCATTTCCGGACCAGCCTGGAAACCGGGCTTGAGATCATCCATTCCATCCAGGGCTGGATGAGCGGCATGGCAACCCCGCAACTGGTGATAGACATGGAAAACGGCGGCGGCAAGGTCCCCTTGTCGCCGGAATACGTGATCGATAAAGAAGACGGCAAATACACGTTTCGAAATTTCGAGAACAAACTGTATGCATACACCGACTTCCAGCCCTGCCAGAACCCGGTCTGAGCGGACCGAAGAGCTTCTTGGACTCCTGGAGCGGATTACGGGAAAACCCTCGACCACGCTCAAGGGCAGCCTCAGATCCTACTACCAGGCTGTTCCGTCGCTGCTGGGAAAGAGCTTTCTCGGCCCGCTTGTCTCTCCTCCGGTTTTCAGCGCCCAGCTCAAGGCACGGGCTCTCTCGGAACGGATCTACCTGCCGCTCCTTGAGGCCATGAGCCGTTGGCCGAAGTGGAACGAGCCCCTTGCCGTTGCCCTGCTCAGGGAAGTTGTCCCTGCGCTTCTGGGCATCGCCTCCATGCAGAAGAGGGATAACGACACCCTGTTTCTGAGCCTTGCCCTCGGCGAGCTGGCCGATCAGGCAGGCCGGGGTAAGGTTCGCCTGACCAGTCTTGTCTGCCCCAGCTACCAGTACCGGCGTGATTCGAGCGGCAAGCTCTGGCACTGCTCAGGCGAGTTATTGCCCACTGCAGGAGCGCGTTTCGGGGCCGTAGCCGAAACCCTTGGCAGGGTTTTCTCGCCTCTTGCGGAACACGGTGTCGAAATCGACTGGGAGTTCTGGGGCTATACCGGCGAAACGGGCGATCCCGAGCACCTGATCGATATGGCCCGTTTCGTACACCAGCATTATCAGCGCGATCCCCGGCAGCTGTTCGCAACCCTGGCCAGGGCTTCAGAGGATATGACCGGGCAGCTCCGGGAACACATGGGCTGTTATAACATCAATGCCCGTACCGGTTCGCTCGACCGGAAATTCGGAGCGCTCGTTTACGGTATCCGGAACTCGTTTTCGGAAACATTTCCAGACCAGCTGGAAACAATCA
>JAAXXP010000056.1 GCA_013334435.1 Chlorobiaceae bacterium
CGACCCGAGAACGCTCATCGACTCATCCTCGACCTTCTGGTGGAGGCTGTTGCCGTGCGCGTCCATGGTGACGATGGCCGGAAACGACTCGACCTCGAAATGCCACATCGCCTCGGGAACCCCCATCTCTTCGAGAAAATCCACGCCGGTTACCGTGTGAATGCACTTCGCGTAGTACTGCGCCGCGCCGCCGATGGCATTGAGATAGACCGCACCGTGCTCCTGAAGCCCCCTGAGGGTTTTCGGACCCATCCCCCCCTTGCCGATAATGGCCCGCAGACCGAGTTTTTCGATAACATCGGCCTGGTAGGGTTCTTCGCGGATCGAGGTGGTCGGACCGGCAGCGGTCACGCGGTAGCTGCCGTCCCCGTTTTTCATGATGACCGGGCCGCAGTGGTAGAGAATGCCTCCCCGGGTATCGATACCCTCCGGCAGGTCGTGCTGCATGACGTGATGGTGAAAGGCGTCGCGGCCGGTATGCATGGCGCCGTTGATGATGACGATATCGCCGACCCGCAGCCTGCGCACCTCATCCTCACCGACCGGAGCCTGCAGCACGACCTCCCTGCCGGTCAGAGGAATGCCTTCACCCCGAGCCATACGACGGATTTCATCCTCATCGCGGAACTGCCAGCTGATAATCGATCCGGATTCGGGATCGATGAGCACGCCGAGACGGCGATAGGCCCAGCAGTTATAGGCCACCGAAACGAAAAAGCTCGCCGGAACCCGGTGTGAGGCGCCGATCTTGCAGCCGAGCAGGGTGGTCTTTCCCCCGAATCCCATCGGTCCGATGGAAAGCGTATTGGCTTTTTCAAGAATCTCCTCTTCGAGCGCCTGCAGTTCGGCATCCGCATTGGTGTCGTCAACCCGCCTGAAGAGCTGCTTTTTGGCTAGCTCGTAACCGCTGGTGCGGTCACCGCCTATACCGACGCCGATAAATCCGGGACTGCACCCCTGGCCCTGCGCCTGATAGACCGCGTGCAGAAGGCACTTGCGCACCCCGTCGAGATCGCGTGCGGCCTTGCCGAGACCGGGAATTTCCGCCGGAAGCGAGTACTGGATGTTCTTGTTTTCGCACCCCCCGCCCTTGAGGATCAGCCGCACCTCGACTTCATCCTTCTCCCACGGTTCGAAATGGATGACCGGCACATGGCAACCGAGATTGTTGCCGGAATTCTTGCCGCTGAGGGCATCCACCGCGTTCGGTCGAAGCTTTCCGGTGCGCGTGGCATCGGCTACGGCCTCCTCGATTTCGCGCTTCATCATGAGCTGGTCGGCTCCCCGAGGAGAGTGGATGAAAAAGGTCGGCATGCCGGTATCCTGACATATGGGCGATACGTTGTCCACCGCCATATCGATGTTGACCGAAATGGCCGACATGGCCAGCCCTGCCTGCGATGCGGGATCCTCCCTGTCGATGGCTCTTGCGATGGCCCGGCGCACGTCGCCGGGCAGGTTGGCTGATGTTTCGGTAATAAGCGAGAGTATTGATTCCCTGAAATTGTTCATGGCACTGGAAAGATGGATGCTGTTGAAATAATACCGGCGACCTGCCGGCTGGTCAGTTGTTTGCGGTCTTTTCGGAATCGGACTGCTTCACCAGCAGCACGGGAACATCCGCGGACCGGAATACCGCTTCGGCCACGCTGCCAACCATGAGGCGCATGAGGCCGGTTCTGCCGTGGGAACCCATGATGATCAGATCGGCTCCCCATGCGGTGGCGTGATCGCTTATCACTTTTGATGCCTCACCGCGAAGCACATGAATATCGGCAGAAAGACCGTTCTTTTTTTCTGCCATGACCACTCCCGCAAAGGCCTGGGGAATGACGTCGTCGTTCTCCTGCGAAGCCAGATTCAGACCGTAGCTCGCTGCGGTTTTCAGGGCGATGTTTTCAGGTGGCTGAACATGCAGAAACCGGACATGCGCATTGACCTTTCGGGCGAACTCAACGGCATACCTGACCGCCTTGTCCGACGTATCCGAATAATCCGTCGGGCAGAGAATCTTGGAAAGATGGATCATAAGTGTAGCCTGATGACAGGTGAAAAAAAGAATCGGGGGATACTGCTTTTCAAGCCTTGAATTTACATTTTTTTTGTTTAAAACATCCGGACTCCGGCTGCATCAGTGAAGTACGTCACTCGCCAGGCCTCACTCCGGCAAGAAAAAACGGTAAAACAGGCGCGCTCTTGTTTTCAGGGCTGTTATATTTGACTAATTACCGGCAAGAGCCGTCAACCCGGAAAATTCCGTTACCCGAGAGAGAGTCAGAGCAATGGATGCTATTCTGGAAGCCCTGGGCAGGCCGGAGGCCTATCCCCACCCGACCGAAGCCATAACGGTGGCGGAAACCCATATTTCATGGGTGTTCCTGACCGGCATCTGGGCCTACAAGGTTAAAAAGCCCGTAAATCTCGGTTTTCTCGACTTTTCCACCCTCGAAAAACGGGCGCACTACTGCCATGAGGAGGTGCGCCTCAACAGGCGTCTCGCGGCGGATCTCTATATCGATGTCGTACCGATCACCCGTTCAGACACTGCCGTAAGGGTTGGGGGAGATGGCGCCGTTATCGGCCATGCAGTGAAGATGCGGCAGTTCGACCGTTCACAGGAACTCGACAGGCTTCTTGCCGGAAACCGGCTGACGGCACGGCATATCGACAGCATCATCGACACGGTTGCCGCTTTTCATCTGGCCATACCGCCCGCGGATCCGGATTCGGAGTACGGACGTCCGGAAAAGCTGATTCTCCCCCTGCTCGAAAATTTCCGGCATACATCGGAGCTTGTAGCCTGCCGCGCAGAAGAACTGCTGCTGGAAAAAGTCAGGACGTGGGTCCAAAAAGAACACCTTCGCCTCACCCCCCGCTTTTTTGAAAGAAAAGCCGGAGGCTTCATCCGCCACTGCCACGGAGACATGCATACCGGCAATATGGTCTGGCAAAAGGACCGGGTGCTGATTTTCGACTGCATCGAGTTCAGCCCCGCGCTCTACATGATCGACGTAACAAGCGATATCGCCTTTCTCTTCATGGATCTCCAGCACAGCGGGAATACCGGGCTCGCATGGCGTTTCCTCAACGGCTGGCTTTCAGCGACAGGCGACTACGAAAGCCTTCGCCTCCTTCGTTTCTACAGCCTTTATCGGGCAACGGTACGGGCAAAGGTAACCGCCATCCGTTACGAACAGGAAGCGGACGAAACGCGCAGGCACACCATCCGGGAGGAACACCTTTCCTATGTGCGTCACGCCTTTCACTATACGCAGCCGACGGCGGCGCACCTCATGATCACCTGCGGGGTTTCAGGAAGTGGAAAGAGCACGCATGGCGGGGCGATCGCCCTGGAACTGCAGGCCGTTCATATCCGGTCCGATATCGAGCGGAAAAGGCTTGCCGGCATCCCTGCCGATACCCGCAGCAGCAACTGCTCCGGAATCGACATCTATACGGCGCCGTTTACAGAAAAAACCTACCGGCGACTTGCGGAAATAGCGGCAACAGCTCTTGAAGAGGGGTTTGCGGTGCTGGTCGACGCCACCTTTCTCGGAAAGGGCGAGCGGCGTCAGTTCAGAAAGCTTGCCCGGCAATACGGCTGCCGGTTCACCATCCTGCATTTTCATGCCGATGAAGCGATACTCCGGATGCGGGTAAAGGCGAGGCTCCGGGAAGGGCGTGATCCGTCCGAAGCCGATGAAGCGGTGCTGCAGAAACAGCTGGCGGCGGCGGAGCCGCTCTCCGAAGAGGAGCTGTCCGACGAGATCCTGATCGATACCGGTCGCGAGGTCGATTACCGGAGCATCGCGAACCACCTGCGGCACCGGAAAGAGTCGCCCTGAACGGGGCTTCCGGCAACCGATCCCCCGCTCCGCCAAAAAAGGCCTAAACCTCGATGCCGAAAGCCAGCCGTATGCCGTATCCTGCGGCAAAACTCAGTGCGGCAACGGTAAAGCTGAGCCCCACCATCTCGAAAAACCTGCTCCTGAAGGAGAGATCCCGGGCAACGGAGATGTAGAAATTGAAAAAGCCGATAATACAGACGGAGGCGGCGAACGCCATGCCGAGACAGAGGTAAAGGTCGGTGAAAAGCAGGTAGGGCGTCACCAGCACCAGCACCGTGAGCAGGTAGGCGAAACCGGTATAGATTGCCGCTTTCAGGGGATTTTTTCCGCCCGGCTCCGACTTGGTGGACAGATACTCCGAAGAGGCCATGGAAAGCGCGGCGGCGAAACCGGTGATCGAGGCGGTCAGGGCCACCAGCGGCGTATTCTGCAGGGCGAAGGTCAGACCCGCAAGCACGCCCATCAGCTCGACAAGCGCATCGTTGAGACCCAGCACGATCGAACCGGTGTACCTGAGGCGGTCTTCGTCGAGCAGGGTTATCAGTGCCTGCTCGTGCTCTTCCTCGTCGCGGATGATGCCGTTTATCTCCTTGAAGCTGCCCGGCATCCGGTTGTAGGTATTGTGGGCGTTCTGCTCGGCTTTTTCCATGAGCTTGATGCCGAAGGTAAAACCGAACACCATGCTGACGAAGGTATAGAACCACACCTTCAGCCTGCTGGGCGAAATATCCCTGCGGGTGTAGGTTTTCCAGACGTTGTAATGCCGCAGCTCGTCGTCGGCGATCTGGCTGAGAATGCGGCGGTTCTTGACCCCGCTCACTTTTCCGGAAAGGTTTTTGTAGATGAAATGCTCGGTGATCTCGTTTTTCTGGAAAACGGCTACCTCCCGTGCATCGAAATCCCTGCTCTGTTTCACAAATCAACCGGTTAAAAAGTTGTTAAAGCTTCAGCGGGCCCCGCTTAGCGCTGCAGGGTTGCCGCCTCGATCAGTTCGTTCATCCTCGAAAGAAACTCGGTGGTCGAATCAAGCCCTCCCTCGTGCAGCAGCGCCGCATCGTACAGCTGCAGGATAACCGTTCCGATGAGCGGATTGGCGGCATTGGCCATGTACATGCCCGAAAGATTCCGGATAATGGGATGGGAGGTGTTGACCTCGAGAATCTTTTTGGCGGCAGGCATATCGGCCTGCATCATCTTCATCATCCGCTCCATCTGGCTGTCGAGCGCATCCTTTCCGCTCACGAGCGTTACCGGAGAGTTCACCAGCCGGTGCGACTCGACGACATCCTCTATCCGCTCTCCAAGCACATCCCTGAAAAGCCCGAGAACAGGCTGCAGCAGGTTTTCCGGCAGCGGCTCGATCCCCTCCTTTTCAGCGGCTTTTGTGAAATCAATATCGGCTTTTTCAATCGATTTCAGAGGTTTTTTCTCATACTCGTGAATCGAGGGAATCACAAACACATCGACTGGATCGCTGAGCAGCAGCACCTCGATACCCCTGTCCTGAAAGTACTCGAGATTGGGGTGCGCCAGCAGCTGGCTGCGGCTGCTGCCGGAGTGAAAATAGATCTCGTTCTGATCCGGCGACATTCTCGCCACATATTCGCCGAGGGTGACGTACTCCTCCGGAGCGGTTTTCGTGCTTTCGAAACGAAGCAGCTCGATCAGCTTGTCCCGGTTGGTGAAATCCGTGTTCAGACCGATCTTCACGATGGGTCCGAACGCCTTGTAGAAGGTGCGGAACTTTTCGGGCTGCTCCCTGGCAAGGTCCTCAAACCATCCGAGAATCTTTCCGGTAAGGATCTGGCGAATTTTGGCCATCACCGGGCTCGACTGGACGATCTCGCGGGATACGTTGAGCGAAAGGTCCTCTGTATCGACAACGCCGACCAGAAAACGCAGGTATTCCGGAAGCAGATCGCGGCACTCGTGCTGGATCATCACTTTTTTCACGTAGAGCTGGGGGCCACGGTTTTCAAGCTCGCTCTGGCGATAGAGCAGTTCCGGCGGGGCATCCTTCGGGAGAAAAAGCAGCGCCTTGAAACTCACCATGCCTTCAACGGAAACGTGCAGGTAGTCGAGAGGATCCTGAAAATCGTTGGCAACGAACTTGTAGAACTCGTTGAGATCCTCATCCTTCAGTTCGCTCTTCGATCGCTGCCAGAGAGCCGTCACGCTGTTGATCTGCCTGCCGCCGAGTGTGATGGGAAAATCGACGAAGTTCGAGTACTTCTTGATGATGTGCTCGATACGGTACTCCTCGGCGAACTCTTTCGACTCCTCCTTGAGCCTGAAGGAAATAGTGGTGCCCCGTCCGGCCTTTTCGATCTTTTCGATGGTGTAGGTACCCTCGCCCGAAGAACGCCACCGGTAGCCTTCGGAGCCGGGTTTTGCGCTTCTGGTTTCGACCGTGACCTCGTCGGTCACCATGAATACCGAGTAGAATCCCACTCCGAACTGGCCGATCAGATTGCCGTCGAGCTCCTGCTGCTGATCCTTCAGCGCCTGCATGAAGCCGAGCGTCCCGGATTTTGCCACGGTGCCGAGATTGGCAATCAGCTCCTCCTCGCTCATGCCGATGCCGTTGTCCTCGATAACGAAGGTCAGTTCCTTGGAGTCGACCGTGATCCTGATTCCCGGATCGCCCTCTCCCTCCAGAAGATCCTGGTCGGTAAGAGCGCTGAAGCGCACCTTGCTCAGGGCATCCGAAGCGTTGGAAATAAGCTCTCTGAGAAAAATTTCGGGATGGGTATAGAGCGAATGGACGATGAGGTCCAGAAGCTGTTTCATTTCGGCCTTATATTCGAACTCCTGCACAGATGAACCGTTGTTGCTGGTCATAATTTGCACTCTGGTTGGGTTATTCATTAAAAAATCATCCCGGCGACGGGATAAAAAAACACAGACACGGGCATGCGCCAGGCGCCATGCAATCGAGGGGTAAATTTAAGCGAGGGAATGAAATATAACAAACGCTCCGTAACAGGTCCGTCCTCGCTGCCGGCTTCGGGAAAAAACCGGACCGGCAGGCCGCCGGAGGAAGCTCCTTCTGCAGGAGCACCGGCGGTTTGCCGAAAAAATCGGAACCTGCAGTGAACTACGGCACCCTGCGGAGTTTCCTTCGGGCGGCAATTTCACCCTCATAGACCCGCTTGAGGCCGTCTCCGAGAGCTTTTTCGATATCGCGGATATTGGAGACCAGCCTGCTCATTCCCGATATCTCGACCGAAGCCGCCTGGTCCGATCCCCACATGGCGCGATCGAGCGTGACATGCCGCTCGATGAAGGTGGCTCCAAGGGCCACGGCCGCCCAGGTGGTGGCAAGACCGACCTCATGTCCCGAATACCCGACCGGTATATCCGGCCAGGCGGCTTTCAGCGTTTCGATCACGCGAAGGTTCAGCTCCTCGACCGGACACGGATAGGTTGAATTGGTGTGTGCGATAAGCAGGTTGCCTGCGCCGATCTCGCTTACCGCCAGGGATATCTCTTCCATGGTAGACATGCCGGTGGAAATGATGAGCGGGCGTCCGGTCGAGGCCGTTTTTTTCAGAAGCGCCAGATCGGTCAGCGATGCCGATGCGGCCTTGTAGCAGGGAGGGTTGAACTGCTCCATAAAATCGACAGCCTCCTCATCCCAGCAGGAAGCGAACCAGTGAATACCTTTCTCCCGGCAGAATGCGTCGATTTCAGCATACTCCTCGCGCCCGAACTCCACTTTATACCGGTAATCGATATAACGCATCCTGCCCCAGGGAGTATCCCGCTCGATATCCCGCTGATCGGCAGGCACGCACAGCTCCGGCGTGCGTTTCTGAAATTTCACGGCGTCGCATCCGGCAAGAGCCGCCCCTTCGATGAGCTGCCGGGCCACATCGAGCGAGCCGTTATGGTTGATGCCTATTTCAGCAATAATGTAGGCCGGATGCGCGTCTCCGACATATCTGTTTCCGATTTTTACTTCCGCCATACAATCCTTGAAAAAATTAGTGAAAAAAATGCCTGTGGAGGCCTGAATGCGGCTCAGACCGTCAACGACGAGTCCGTCCGGAGGGCAATGAGCCATTCGGCAAAATCCCTGAAGGCTCCGTATCCCCCTTTTTGCCGGGCGACATAGTGAACAAATGGCTCGACGAAAGGCATGGCGTCGCCGGGGCATGCGGTAATACCCTGAGGGACTATGGCCCCGAGGATGCCGAGATCGTTGACATCATCGCCGATATAGGCGAGCTGGTGCAGCTGCAGACCCGTATCCTCGAGAACCGAAGGCAGCTTCGAGAGCTTGTCTTTCACCCCGAGGTAGTGGTGCGGCATCCGCAGCTTTTCGGCGCGCCGGACAATGCTCGGCGACACCTCGCCGGTCATGATCGCCGTTTCGATCCCGTGCTCCCGAAGCCGCTCGACACCCATGCCGTCCCGGATGGAATAGCGCTTCATCACCTCTCCTCCTTCGCCGTAATAGACCCCGTTATCGGTAAATACGCCGTCATTGTCCGAGATGACCAGCCTGATGCAGGCGGCACGCCGCCGGAGTTCCGCATTTCCGAGTTCGATCATAAGTAGATGCAAAAAAATATCATAAAAAAGGACGGGGATCGCCCGCCCGCCCGTCCACTCTTCCCCGCAAATATAGGACTTTTCTTTTTCTTTAACGCCCCCCGGCAAAAAACGCATCTCGCAGGGGTGGAGAAAAAAGTTACCAACAGGTTATCCACATTTTTTTCAACACTCCGTCCACAGAAATTCCGGGCAGAAACAGAGCCTGTGGCGTAATTCGAAAACAGCCGGAAAAATCCGTTATCCTGTTTAAAAACTTTTATATAGAAAAAAAATGAATTCTGATGAAACAGCTCTGACGCAATAGTTTTTCCGCCATGAGATGCAGTATTACCTCTCAAATCTGCAGGTTGTCAACAAATATCCGTCGCAATACGGCAGAAAAAAGAAAAGAATACTGCAGCGCAAAAGAAGACGTCCCGACGCAATGACTCCTCGACCGGTGCGACCTCGCTGGGCAATGCCCGAAAACGGATGGGGGATGGCGCATTCCGTACTGAAAGCGCCGACAGAAAAGGAGAGACGCAGAAAAAACAAAATTTTCTCGGGAAAGGAAAAAAAACGGAGAATACGTCAAACGGATTGAGCGGGCGGCGGCAGAAAAAAAGGCTCTTTCAAACCTGACTGAAAGAGCCTGCACAAAGGGAAAAACCCCTAAAGAACAATAACCACATAACCTTTTACACACAACAAAAAGAGTGGCGATTTTGTTCGGGGAAACACAAAAAAAACTCATCTTTTTTCATCACGGAGAGCGGTACCGGTCATGGCCGAAGGGTTCACCCAGCTGTCGAACTCCGCCTCCGTAACATAACCGCTCGACAGGGCAGCCTCACGAAGCGAAAGATTTTCCCGGAAGGCTTTCCGGGCGATTTCCGATGCCCTGTCGTAGCCGATGTGCGGGTTGAGGGCCGTTGCAAGCATCAGGGAACCGGACAGATAGCCGTCGATAGCCTCCCTGTCGGGCTCTATGCCGTAAACGCATTTTGCGGCAAACGACAGACAGGCATCGCCCAGCAGCTCGGCCGACTGGAGAAATACACTGATCATGACCGGCTTATACACATTCAGTTCGAGCATGCCGCCTGATCCGGCTACCGAAAGCGTGACGTCGTTGCCCATTACCTGAGCACATACCATGGTGAGCGCCTCGGCCTGCGTAGGATTGACCTTCCCCGGCATGATCGAGGATCCCGGCTCGTTTGCCGGAAGCACCAGTTCCCCGATGCCGCAGCGCGGACCCGAAGCCAGCAGCCGGATATCGTTTGCGATTTTCATGAGACTTGCGGCCAGAAGTTTCAGGGCTCCGTGCGAACCCAGAAGGGCATCGTGCGACGCCAGTGCAGCAAAGGGATTGGGGGCCACAGTAAAGGGATAACCGGTCAGCGATGCGATGTTCCGGCACGCTTTTTCGGCAAACCCCGCCGGAGCGTTAAGGCCGGTACCGACCGCCGTGCCTCCCAGCGCAAGCATGGAAAGCGGCCGCAGGGAGCTTTCGAGCCAGCCGATACCGTGGGCGACCTGGGCGGCGTAACCGGAAAATTCCTGGCCGAGCGTCAGTGGGGCGGCATCCATCAGATGGGTACGACCGGTCTTGATGATGCTCCCGAATGCGCCGGTTTTTTCCGAGAGCGCCTCATGAAGCCGCCGAAGGCCGGGAAGGGTTTTCGACGAGAGCGCGCTGAAAGCGGCGATGTACATGGCTGCAGGGAAAACATCGTTGGAAGACTGCGACATGTTGACGTCGTCGTTGGGGTGCAGCAGCCTTTCTCCTTCACCCAGGCGCTTGCCGAGCAGCACATGGGCGCGGTTGGCGATCACCTCGTTGACGTTCATGTTGGTATGGGTGCCCGATCCGGTCTGCCAGACGACCAGCGGAAAATGATCGAACAGCTCCCCCTGAATGAGCTCGTCGCAGGCCAGGGCAATCGCATTCATCTTTTCGGGAGAAAGTACCCCAAGCTCGCAATTGGCGATTGCCGCGGCTTTTTTCACATACCCCAGAGCCCGTATCACCTCGTGGGGCATCGAGCCGGAAGGGCCTATCCTGAAGTTCAGGAGCGAGCGCTGGGTCTGTGCCCCCCAGTATTTCTCGGCAGGCACAACAACCTCTCCCATGGAGTCTTTCTCTCTTCGACCGTTCATGACAGACTGGCGTTGGCGCTGATCGGGAAACGAACCCTCAGGACTCCTCCCGCATCAGCATGTTGCGGCATTCACGCAGCTCTTCAGTTCTCTGGGCATCGGCTTCGGGAAATTCGAGCCGAAGCCCCTGGAACATGTCGAGAATGATGCGCGAAACCAGAAGCCGGGCGTTTTTCTTGTCGTCGGCCGGAATGACGTACCAGGGTGCGTAGCGGGTGCTGGTTGCCGAAAGACAGTCTTCATAGGCTTTCATGTACTCCTTCCAGTACTTCCGCTCCCCGATGTCGGCCATACTGAACTTCCAGTTCTTTTCCGGTCGGTCGATCCTTTCCAGAAACCGCTTCCGCTGCTCCTCCTTCGAGAGATGCAGAAAAAACTTCAGAATCCGGGTGCCATTCCGGTGGAGATGCCGTTCAAGCTCATTGATCGACCGGTAGCGCTGCTTCCATACGTCCCCGTTTTTCATCCGCACCTCGGGAATCCCCTGACCCACGAAAATTTCGGGGTGGACACGCACAATGAGCACCTCTTCATAATAGGAGCGATTGAAAATGCCGATACGCCCCCGCTCCGGCAGAACACAGTTGGTTCTCCAGAGGAAATCGTGGTCGAGCTCATGCGGGGAAGGGTGCTTGAAACTGTAAACCTGGCAACCCTGCGGATTGATGCCAGACATGACATGGCGGATCGCGCTGTCCTTGCCGGCGGCGTCCATGGCCTGGAAAATCAGGAGTACCGCATAGCGGTTGTCGGCATAGTGCCGCTGCTGGATGTCACTGAGCTGCCTGACTTGCCGCTCAAGCACGTTAGTGTACTCTTTTTTTGAGGAGTAGAGGGGAGGTTCGAGGGTGGGAGATGCCGAAAGGTCTACCTTCCCGCCCTGCTGAACAAGATATTTTCCGGGAGCTATTTCACTGTTCATAACCGCTGATTTTCAACAGTCAAGAGAGTCCGAACTTGAGGAATCTGCAACGTTACACTACAAACGGTTCAAGTCTGCAGTTCGTTCGTTTTACCCGCCCGGAGGGGTGTCAAGATGGAGCGGAACCGCAGGCCATAAAAAAAACCGATAAGGGCACCGGAGCGCCCTTATCGGTCTTGAACAGGAATGTGCAGCGAAGTCCAGAAAGCTTCAGGACATCTTCAAGCGAAGCCGCCTATGCGTAAACCTTGTTATAGTTGTCGATGGCATGCACCACGCTCTGACGGGCGATTTCGGCATTCTGGAACTGCTCGACGAGAACGGTTTTATGCTCGAGAGCCTTGTACTCTTCAAAAAAGTGCTGCAGCTCGGAGTTGAAGTAAGGGGGAAGCTGATCGATATCGTTGATACCGTTCATGCTCACATCGTCTTCGGCAACGGCGATGATCTTGTCGTCGCCCTCGCCGTGATCGACCATGCGCATGACGCCGATCACTCTCGCCCTCACCAGGCACATCGGCACGATATCGCACTGCGAAATAACCACGATATCGAGCGGATCATGGTCGTCACCGAGCGTTTTCGGAATGAAACCGTAATTGGCAGGATAAAAAACCGAGGAAAAAAGCACCCGGTCGAGTTTCAGCATGCCGGTCTTCTTGTCCAGTTCATACTTGGTTTTACTGCCTCTTGAAATTTCGATAATGGCATTGACAATATTCGGCTGATCTTCTCCTACCTCAACATGATGCCAGGGATTAAAATTCATAACGGGTGTCTTGTATTGGTTATATAGTCAAACAGGGAAAAGCCGTGGCATTATAGCATTTTTTTTCAAAGCCTTCAAGCGCGAATGCAAGAGAATCTCAGCTTTCGGCTTTCCCTGCGAAATACGCTTTCGTTTCGGCGGCGACCACAGGGCTCAGCACCAGCAGCGACACAAGGTTCGGCAGGGCCATGAGCGCGTTGGCAATGTCGGCGAAGGTCCAGACCACGTGCAGCGATGCGACCGATCCAACCATGACCGCCGCCACCCACGCCCAGCGGTAGGGCATGACCAGCTGCTTGCCGAACAGGTACTCCATAGCTTTTTCGCCGTAGTACGACCAGCCGAGAATGGTGGAAAACACGAA
>JAAXXP010000003.1 GCA_013334435.1 Chlorobiaceae bacterium
CGATCTCCTTCGACATCGCCTGGTACGAGCAGAAGGCCGTTACCGTGCTGCTTGCGCTGCTCTATCTCGGCGTGAAAGGCATCCGTCTCGGACCGACGCTTCCCGAGTTCCTCACGCCCAACGTGGCGGCGGTGCTTGTCGAGAAGTTCGGCATCAAGGGTATCGGAACGGTTGAGGAGGATGTAGACGCGATGATGGCTGGCGTTTGATGTTGCCCATGTTTTTCATCATACCCAGTTCAACGGCGGGCTTCGGCCCGTCGTTTGTATTTATTCGGTTTGATGCTGGAGGAATAGGTCCCGGAGACGGGCTGTTCGGGCTGGGATGAGAGGCGGTTACCTGTTACTCAGCCAGAGCCCGTTTGACTGCTTCGGGTTCACGAGCGATAACCTGCAACAGAATTCTTGCCGACCGTTCCGGCTGGCGGCGTTTTTGCTCCCACTCCTGTACGGCCCGAACATCGAAACCGAATCGAATGGAAAACTCCGGTTGCGTCAGTCCCAAACCGAGCCGGATTGCCTTGACATCGACCTCTTCCGGAACATGCGCAACAAAGCCTTCCGTGATTTCGCCGCGAGCGTAGGCCAGAGCCTGCCGGGCTGATTTGATCAGTTTACTTCCTGCCTTTGACATGGCGTTTGACTCCTTCTCTGTAGGCTTCGGCTATCGATCCCAAAACCTCTTTCAATTCGTTTCTTTCAGATGTTGAGTGGATGCGGGAAAATTGGTTTGCAGCGTATTGTTGCCTCATTTACTTACGTTCCTAAGCCCCGCGCGCCTAATCTGCATTTTTAAGTACGGGATTTCTAACGACCAAGCTCACCGGCGGCAATGGGGCGCAGCGGAATTGCTGTCAGGTAGAGAATTTTGTTCTGCGCTTTTATTGCCTGATAAGAATCCATAAATCTTTTCTGTAACAATTTTCAGATTATTGATTTCACATTCCCAAATCACTAAGGAATCCCATCCCATTGCTTTCAGATCGGATTGATGTTTGATGTCCCTCTCCGTGTTACGTTGGATTTTCTCAGTCCAATATTCCGAATTTGTTTTTGGCGCACGATGGCCTCTTGCGCAGTTGTGCCCATGCCAGAAGCAACCGTGAACAAAAATGATTTTCTTGCGGGAAGGAAAAACAAGGTCTGGCTTTCCGGGAAGGTCATTTCTGTGAAGCCGGAAACGGAATCCGAGGCGGTGGACAAGAGAGCGAACCTTGAGTTCGGGAGAGGTGTTTTTCTCCCGAACCTGGCGCATGATCCAGCTTCTTTTCTCGCTCGGGAAAATATCCATCATCGAGCCAAGTCAATTCTCAGGCTTGGATCGGTTTCGCATTCGTCCACAATGGCGTTGTATTCGGAGATAAGCTGTTCCGCCGTGGTTCGGCGACCAGCCTGGGCGAATTTACCGATTTCGTACAGGTTGCCAGCTATGAACTGCTCCACCTCAAAAATATCAAGCCTGTCGGCCATGTCGGCCTGTTCGGCAAGCCCTTCAGCTAACACTGCGCCTCGATAAATGGTGATAATGACGGGTTTCATTCCGTTATCGAGATTTCTTCTACATTTGCGGATAAGCGCTTCGGATGGGGCTGTTGTTACATGAATAGCAACATCTTCCACGATGAAATCACCCTCCCGCCCTGATACGTCGTCAGCGACGTTTGCGCCGTGATGCTGGAGCGGCACGTCGAGCAGGAGGTTCAGTTTCGCGCCAACAAGATGTTGCAGCATAGTCCCAACAAAAGTCGAACCGTTGGCCTGTGCTTGCCGTTTTTCAGCTTGCGAAAGCAAATCCCGAATCACAGCGCGGAGCGATTTGGAAGCATCGAACCGCAGGACGAAGGGTTTGCCAGAAAAAAACTCCCTCACACGTTCAATCCACCACGCTTCCAACAGTTCGAAATCAACGGGGCCTGAAGTATGAAGCTCGTTCAGGAAGGCAACATACTTTCGCATGTTGCCCACGCTGCCTCTGCTGGTGCGTCCTCCTTCCTCGGCAAGTACGCGATCAATGCCATGTGTTTTCAGAATACATTGCACCGCTGATTTCCCAAGGCCTATGACCTGCCCGCCGCCCTCGGTAAGCAGGGCTTTCGGGTCAAGCGGCAATCCGAGTTTCTTTCCATGTTGTGTCACGACCAAGGCGACGCATAGCGGTCCTTTGCCTTTCATGTGGTTTTTCTGAGCAAATTCCTTGAGTTTTTCATTGAAGGGCATCAGAAACCTCTTTCTTTTATAAGTTCGGCGAGTGGCGAAAGTAGATTCTCCGCAAGATAGCGGGAAACCGGTACGGCTACGGCGTCGCCCATTGCCTTGTATCCGTCGTTATAGGTGCCGGGAAGTAAGTAATTTTTTGGGGCACCCATCAGGGCCGCCGCTTCCCTGACTGTAAGTAGTCTGGTCCTGAATGATCTGTTGTCTTTTATGACCAGAAATTGACGGCTGCTACCTCCTTCAGGGGTTCGTAGACATCCGGCGACGCCATCGAAACGCAACTCCAAAACCTGTCGGCCGTGCCGAATGCGCTTATAACCAGGGAAAACCGCTCTTTCGTTCTGGGATGCAGCTGTCATTTTTTCACGGTGTTTTTCCGGCACCAATGCCAACAAGCGCTCCTGTTTTTCAGGTTCATCACATGGCGCGGAAAATTCAATAAAATCGTCGAGTTTCTTTTTTCTTGATGGAGGCTTGGGAATGTCCCACCAAATCCAGCCTTTCAAACCCTCTGCTGCTCGGACAATGGAGGCGGGATGGCACCAAGCCGGTTGATTTGCTTCAAATCGTTCGATCGGTATGTTTGCATCCACGGCGATGACAAAAACACGCTTTCTTGATTGCGGCACCCAATGGGAGGCGTCAATCACGACCGCGCCGACTTTGTATCCCCGTTCAATCAATGCGTTATGCAGTTTTCGGTAGTGTTCACCTTGAGCGGCTGAAATCAGGCCGACAACATTTTCAGCGACTGCCAAAGGGGGGCGTTTCGGAAGTTCATCCATCACCCTGAGCCACTGCCAGACCATACCGCTTCTTGAGCTGGAAAGTCCACCCATGTTTCCGGCCAAGGAAAGATCCTGACACGGAAAACTACCCCATGACAAAAGCGCCTGGGGCAAATCAGCGCCATTCACATCCTCGATTGAACCAAGATGGAAAACGTTGTTATCGTGGTTGGCGCAAAAAACCCTGGCCTTTTTTTTACAGATGTCGTTTGCCCAGACAGTTTGAAAAAAGCCTTTCAGCCCTTCAGCTACCAGCCCGCTTCCTGCAAAAAAATCTAAACAGGTTGGCATGGGTTCTTCTCTGTTTATCGTCACAAGTTTCCGATCACAATTATTTTCACTTTGCTGAGATATATTGCGCATAACATTGATCATATGGTTTCCGCACAAAATAACCGGTATTTAATTATTAGTCCGTATAAGAGGCCTGCGGACATCTATCAAGACGACCTGTCAGGTCCATGATAATATTTTTTAACTGTCGAGACTGCAATTTATTCAGGGGTCTTGTGCTGACCCGTACAGGCCCATTTTATTCGCCGTCCATCGACGGAACGGCAGCCACCAGACGAAACCAAATTACAGTGATTGACGCTGCATTCAGATAGTCTTGCTACAAGACAAAATAGGTAATCTATCTCAATATTACGTTTGTGCTTGCGCGAAAAAGCGTATGCAGTTTTTGCGTTTTCTTCTTGAGCAGCCGGTTCCTCATCACGAACACGCCAGTCCTGATCCTCTGAACCGGCAATGCATGGCCGCCGTTATCCGTTTGTAGGAAAATGCTCCGGGGTATCTATATTGCTGTTGTAGAGCACGCCGTGCTCTGGTTGCCTGTTCGGGACCCGAATCCTGTAACAAATGGCAGGCCTCCAATGATACATACCTTCAGAACTGTTTTTGCCGTGCTGCTGCTGGCGCTGGAACTTGCCGGGTGCACCGCATCCTATCTGGCTGTGCAGCAGCGCCCGATTCTTTCGCTGTTGTACGCGACCGACCGGGCCAGGTCCGGAAGCAGCGAACCGGGGGAGTTCTACAATTCGGATCACGCTCCGCTGCAGTATGGTACCTGCACTGTCTCGGTGCCGCAAAAGCATCAGATAGCCGAGCTTGAAACGCCGGTGCTGCGCATGCATCCGGAACGTCATTTTGAACTTCTTTCGATCGATACCCTCGACCAGCAGGTTTTTTTCGATAAAGTGGGGCTCTTCATGCAGCGGACCGGCAGCCGGAAAACTGCTCTGGTATTTGTTCACGGTTTCAACATAAGCTTCGAGGCCGCCGCCCTGCGCATGGCCCAGATGACCTCCGATCTCGATTTCAGAGGCACACCGCTGGTCTACAGCTGGCCGTCGGACGCCTCGCTCGGTTCATATCGCAAGGACGAACGGAGCGTTGTCGAAACCGAAGGCAATCTGTACCGTTTTCTTTCCGGTATAGCCGAGCGCTCCGGCAAGGCAGGCATCTATCTGCTTGCCCACAGCATGGGAACCCGTGCCCTGACCTCGGCTTTCATCATGCTTGCCAAAGAGCGCCCCGAACTGCTTTCCCGTTTCGCGGCCATCGTGCTTGCCGCGCCGGATATCAATGCGGAACGCTTCAGACGGGAACTGGCGCCATCCCTGGCAGGCAACGGAGTGCCGGTAACGCTCTACGCTTCGCGTTCGGACAATGCGCTCATGATCTCCGAAAATGTCAACGGCAACCCGAGGGCCGGTGAAGTCACGGATATTCCGCTTATCGTGCCCGGCATTGAAACCATCGACGCCACCGATGTCGACAGCGATCTTCTCGGGCACGCCTATTACAACCGTTCCAGAACGGTGCTTTCGGACATGTTTTATATCATCAGCAGGGGGCTTCCCGCCTCGGAGCGTTTTTCTCTCCAGCCGGTCGATACCCCGGAGGGGCGGTACTGGAGGTTCCGTAAATAGCCTCATTGCGGCAAGACTGGCTTTTCGGGGGGAAATCGGCGGAAATGCCTTACATTCTCCAATGCCTGTCAACGATTCCACGCTTGAGGGAACCCTGCGAAGGGTTTTCGGTTTTTCCGGTTTCCGCGCGAACCAGAAAGAGATCATTCTTGCTCTCATGTCGGGGCAGGACGCCTTTGCCGTCATGCCGACCGGAGGGGGCAAATCGCTCTGCTACCAGCTCCCTTCCGTGATGATGCCGGGAACCTGCCTGGTGGTCAGTCCGCTCATCGCCCTGATGAAAGACCAGGTGGACGGGGCGCGCTCCAACGGCATCAGGGCTGCGTATCTGAACAGCTCCCTGGACGAGGCGGAGCGCCGGAATGTCATGCAGCAGCTGCTCTCCAACTCCCTCGATCTGCTCTATATCGCGCCGGAGCGGTTTGCGCTCGACCATTTTCAGGAGATGCTCAGAAGGGTGCAGATCAGTCTTGCCGTCGTCGACGAAGCCCACTGCATCTCCGAGTGGGGGCACGATTTCCGGCCCGATTATCTGTCGCTTTCGGCTCTCGTGACGCTGTTGCCGGAAGTCCCTGTCGCCGCGTTCACCGCGACGGCGACGCACCGGGTAGTGCAGGATATCCGGAACCGGCTTCGCCTCCGCACTCCCTATACCGTCAGGGCCTCCTTCGACCGCCCCAATCTCTACTATGAAGTTGTCTTCAAGGACAATGCCGACGCCCAGCTTGTTTCGCTGCTCCGGCAGAACCCCGGACGCTCGGGCATCATCTACCGCACGAGCCGGAAAAGTGTGAACGATACGGCCGCGATGCTGCAGTCGAAGGGGTTCAGGGTGCTGCCCTACCATGCAGGACTCTCCGATGAAGATCGCAGGAAAAACCAGGACGCGTTTATCCGCGACGAGATCGACGTGATCGTCGCCACCATCGCTTTCGGAATGGGGATCGACAAGCCCGATATCCGGTTCGTGATCCATGCCGACCTGCCGAAAAGCATCGAGAACTACTATCAGGAGACCGGGCGCGCTGGCCGCGACGGCGAAAAGGCTCACTGTACCCTGCTTTTCTCACAGGCCGATATCCACGGCGTGCGTTTTTACATCGACGCTATCGCCGGAGAGCAGGAACGCGCCAGGGCGCTCGCCTCGCTTTCCGAAATTTCGGCCTTTGCCTCTTCCCCGGTTTGCCGGCGCAAAACCCTGCTCGGCCACTTCGGGGAAACCTTTCCGCACGAGAACTGCGGCTCCTGCGATATCTGCTGCCAGCCGAGGGACACGGTGGACTGTTCGCGGGAGGCGCAGATGCTGCTGTCGGCGATTGTAAGGACCGAAGAGCGGTTCGGGGCGTCGCACATCGTCGATATCGTAACCGGCAGTCGAAACAGGAAAATCCTTGAGCTGGGGCACGACCGCCTGAAAACCTGGGGTGTGGGAAAGGAGCGAAGCAAAAAATTCTGGCGGCAGCTTATCGATGAACTGCTCGTGCGCCGGATTGTAGCCCGAAGTGAAGGGCTCTATCCCGTGCTTGTGCTTCTGCCGAAAGCCGTCGCTATCCTTCGGAAGGAGGAGACCGTCCATATGAGCACGCTCAGGGAATCTTCCGTGGCCGCAAAAACGAAGGGGAGCCCGGCGGATATTGCCCGCCCGGAACTGTTCGGGCTGCTTCGCGCATTGCGCCGCGAGATTGCCGAAGAAATGAACATTCCTCCCTATGTGGTTTTTTCCGACCGTTCGCTCGGCGAGATGGCTCAGGGCATGCCGCAAAGTGATGAAGAGCTGCTGGCCGTTTCAGGAGTTGGGGAGGTCAAGCTTCGCCGTTACGGGAGGCGTTTTCTCGACCTGATAGAGCGGTACAGGAACAGTTCCGGAGGCGGCGAAGCATTCGGGGCATCCGGTCCGGCGGCGGATGAAGGGTAATGGCGAGAGCTGCTGACGGCAGCCTTCCGGCCGTTACCCTTCGGTGTGCAACGTGCGTTACTTCTGGGTCTCGGGATTTCCTGCGCGGTTCATCTCCTCTGCAAGATTGACCTCTTTGACACTGTAGCCTGCAGGGATATCGAATTTCGAGGAGGGCACGGGGGCGTTTTCCTCGATTTTCGAGGCGATGACGGTGATGCCGCCCATCTGGCTCTTCATCACGATGTTCTTGTACATGACGCCGTATACCCTTGCCTCCGGCTGCTCCTTGTTGAGCGCCACGGAATATTTCTTGCCGGTTACGCCGGCGATCTCTTCGGTTCCCTCCTCACGGTAATCGAAGTTCTTTTTCAGCTCTTCCACATCGAGAGTCTTTCCCATCATGAGCGCCATTTCGCGCATCTCTTTCATATCGGTTTTTGTCGCCTCCCTGCTTGTCTCGTCCTTCCCGTTGACGGTTTTTTTGATCTCGTAGGAAATGCTGTAATCCCCGTCGGTGATCTCCATTTTGTGCTCGAAGGATTTCATGCCCATGATATCGGATTCCAGAACCGTCTCCCTGGCTTCCCGGCGTCCGTAGTCATCGAAATAGAGCGTCTCGCTGCTTTTTACCCCCATCATGCTAACCGGTTCGTAATGGACTATGCCGGATTTTACCTCGTAACGTTTCTGCATCGAACCAGACGATGCTGCGGCCGGAGAGCCGGATCCGGCGGAATCGTTTTTTGAACATCCGGTAAAAAGAGCGAGAGCTGAAAGCAGGACAACTCCTGCCGTCTTTTTCGTGAAATGGTTCATTATGGGCTTGGTTTAGATATCGTGTTTATTTTTATGAATTTGCAGTATTTGCCGATGGGTTTTCCGCTGGAATATAGTTCTCAGGGTCAAAAAAAATAAAAAAATAAGGCAATGTTGTTCTTTTGGCGTAAAATCTTGCGGCGGCGCATCAGTTGAGGCGCCCCGATTTTCCTGTCTGCGCTGCCGCAGAACCGCCGGATTTTTTTTGTGCGGCAGGATGCCGCGACAGGGTTCGGTTATTTTATGCCTTCGAGTACTTTGGGGCTGACGCCGTGCTGGCGCTCGAATTCGGCGAGCTGACTGCGCAGGTGGTTCCTGAAGGCAAGGCTGGTGACCAGGTTTATCAGCTTTTTCGGGTTGTACCAGGTTCGGGCGGCGATGTGGCGCCAGGAGTAGATGCCGGTATAGCTTTTGAGCACCTTGTACTGGAAGAGCAGGGGATCGTATCGGTCTGATTTGATGACCAGGTGCAGGGCGTTGTATTTTTCCCAGTCCTCGTCGGTGATGAGACCCTTGTTTTTGTAATCCCAGTACATCTGGGTGCCGGGGTACGGGGTGATGATCTGGAATATCGGCATGAAGATATGGTTCTTCGTCACGAAACCGACAAGTTCGTCGATATCCTCGAAGGTATCGATGGCCGGATTCATGAGGAAGTTTCCCTGGATGTTCAGGCCGGCTTTGCGGCAGTCATCGATGATTTTGGAATATTTTTCCGCCGAGTTGACATGGCCCTTGTTGTAGGCTTCAAGGGTGCTCTGTTTGATCGATTCAAGTCCGGCCAGCACGAAATTGCAGCCGGCGTCAACCAGCTTTTTGACGGTTTCGGGATCTTCAAGGAAGTTCACGCTCAGAAAAACGCTGAACGTTATATCGCACTCCTTGAGCAGATCGAGCGATTCCCAAAGCTTTTTCTTGTTGATGCCGAGATTTTCATCGGTCAGCATGAACCAGGGTTTCGATGACCGGCCGCTTTCCCTGAAGAAATATTTTTTTGCGGCTTCCACCTGCTGCCTGAGCAGTTCGGGCTTCTGCGAGCGGTACTGTTTTCCCGTGAAGTTCGGCGTTACGCAGAACGAACAGTTGAAAGGGCAGCCGCGGGTGAGGTAGATGGGGATGGATTTCGTGCCGTCAACCTTTCCCCTTTTGGATACTTTTGCGATACGCGCATAGTCGATCGGGGTGATCTCCTTGACCGGCGGAAAATCCTTCGAGTTGTAGAGCGGTTTCAGGTTGCCGGCGGCCACATCGTCGAGCACGGTTGTCCAGAGGTTGTCGGCTTCTCCGACGACGATGCTGTCCGCATGTTTTGCGGCTTCTTCGGAATTGAAGGAGATATGCAGGCCGCCCAGCACGACTTTTTTGCCGTGAACCCTGAAGGTATCGGCAATTTCATAGGCCCTGGTGGCTTCGAGCGTCCGGGACGTGATGCCTACAAGATCGTAGTCCCCGTCGTAGTTGATCGGATCGTGAAAGTGTTCGTCAACGAGTTCTATCTCATGCTGCTGCGGCGTCAGGCTTACCAGAACAGCCAGAGCCATATGGAAGAGCGGCTTCTGGTTGCTGTCGTCATCCATTTTGCCCTGAGGTGAAATAAGGAGGATTTTCAGGGCTCTTGTCGCTTCAGGTTTCAGCATGTACATCCGGTGGAACGAGCAAAATTGAAAAAAACTCACGGAAGAAAGCGTGCTTTCTTTTCTCAAGAAAGGTCAAGAACAGTTTAAACTTTAAAATAGGCCATTTTTCCGGAAAAAAAAGACATCTCGGAAGCTCTTGCCCTGGACACGGTCCGAATACGTCGCCGTTTCCTGTGTTCAGGCCGAGCTTGCGGCTTTTTCTCTCCCCTCCATTTTACTATATTCCCTGCTTTATGTTCCTGGCGCGCCGGCGGGAAAGCCGGGTGTCGGTACAACAGTTTTTTCAGTCAAGCGCAGCAGTTTCTTTATGCCTCGTTATACTCCCGAACAGCTTGCCAAACGGAATGCGTCGATCTGGACCGATATCCAGATTATTCTCGCTCCGATCCAGTTTCTTGTTTTCGTGACCGGCGTGTCCGTCACGGTGCTCTACCTGAATGGCCTTTTCATTTCGAATTTTTACTGGGTGAGCGTGGCGATTCTTTTCAAGACCCTCTTTTTCGCCCTGCTGTTCATTACCGGAATGTTTTTCGAAAAGGAAATTTTCAACAAGTGGGTCTATTCGAAAGAGTTTCTGTGGGAGGATATCGGCAGTACGGTGGCGGCGGCGTTCCATCTGCTTTATTTTGTCATGGCCTATCTCGGTTATTCCGATGATGTTCTGGTCTGGGAAGCCTTTCTGGCCTATTTCACCTATATCATCAATGCGCTTCAGTATCTGGTGCGCATTATCCTGGAAAAGCTCAATGAACGGAAACTCCGGATCGAAGGAAAGATCTGAGGCGAATTTTCCGGTTTGGGGGAGATTATGGAAAATCATATGAAATACAGTTTTACAAAGCTCTGGAACATAACTTTCCTTTTTGTCGGGCCGTTCTGGTTCGTTCTGGCATGGATGATATGGACTTCCGGCCAGCTTCAGACGTTCAGCGACAGGATGATCTACCTCGGGGTGGTTATTCCCGGCTTTCTCATCATCTATTTTTCGGGTTTTTTTATCGAAGGGTGGCATAAAAAGAAGCAGGAGAGGGCCTCCCGGAAATAAGCGGCACGAATATGGCTTACGGGATTCTCATTATTTTTCAACACGCCGGAAACCGGTACAAGAAGCAGTATTTCTCATGCAAAACCTCTGGAACGATGCCGATCTTCAGCGCTCCGTAAGCGGGCAGCGCAGCGCCAACGATATTCCTGTCGAACTTGCCGAACTGGTCTACGCCTCCCGTCTGCTCGGCAGCGAGAGCTCGCTGGTGATGCACGGAGGGGGCAACACCTCGGTAAAATGCGAGCTGCACGATATCATCGGCAACAGGGTCAATGTTATTTTCATCAAGGGGAGCGGCGTCGATCTGGCGGGTCTGGATGCGCACGATTTCACTCCGGTGCGGATCGACCCCCTGCAGAAGCTGCAGCATCTCTACGCTACCGGCGGGCGCAGCAGCGAGGAGGACATACAGCGGTTCTCCACGAGGGAGTTCAAGCACTTTCTCTACCTGAACCTGTTCTACCTGACCGACCACATGGTGAACAACTCGCTTTCACCCTCGATCGAAACCCTGCTTCACGCGTTTCTGCCCCACCGGTTCATTTTCCATACGCACTCCACGGCGCTTCTGACGCTCAGCAACCAGCCCGACGGCGAGAGTCTCTGCCGGGAGGTGCTCGGAGAATCGTTCGGCATGGTGCCCTATATCAAACCGGGTCTCGGGCTCGCCCGTTCAGCCGCTGCGGCCTACGAATCGGCTTCCTCCATCAGGGGACTGGTACTGCAGAAGCACGGGCTCGTCACCTTTGCCGATACTCCGGATGAGGCGTACCACTGCATGATCGAAAGCGCAAACCGTCTTGAAGCGCGCATAGCCCGCGCCGGCAGAAAGGTGTTTCCTTCGGTTCCGCTTCCCGTAGGGATCGCATCCATCGAGGATGTTGCGCCGGTGATCAGAGGGGCGGTTGTCGAAGAGATAACGCCAGGGAGCCGCGATTACCGTCAGTTCGTGCTCGAATTCCGTACTTCACCCGATATTCTTGCCTATGTCAACAGCGACTCTCTTTCCGATGTAAGCCAGAGGGGCGCCATGACTCCGGACTTCATTATCCGGACCAAAAACCGGCCGCTGGTCGTTCCTGCACCCGATGCCCTTGACCTCGACGGCTTCAAGGCGGCGGTTCATGAAGCGGTGGAGCGCTATGCCGGGGAGTACAGGGCCTATTTCCAGCGCCAGCAGCAGGCTTCGGGAATCGAGGTTACCATGCTCGATCCCATGCCGAGGGTTGTGCTGGTGCCCGGTCTCGGTCTGTTCGGCCTGGGTCGTACTGCCCGGGCGGCGTCGGTCAACGCCGATATCGCCGAAAGCACGGCATCGGCAATTCTCGACGCTGAATCGGTCGGACGTTTCGAGTCGATCAGCGAACGGGAGGTTTTCGATATCGAGTACTGGGAGATGGAGCAGGCCAAGATGACGAAGGTCCGTCACGACGTGTTTGCCGGCAAGGTTGCCCTGGTGACGGGAGCTGCAAGCGGCATCGGACTGGCGACGGCAAGGGCGTTCCGTCAGCGGGGCGCCGAACTGGTCATCCTCGACCTGAATCCTGACGCTCTCGGGCGTGCGGCCGAAGAGCTGGGCGGAGGAGTGCTTCCGATAGCCTGCGACGTTACCGACCGTGCTGCCGTCAGGAGGGCTTTCGACGAAGTGTGTCGCCGTTACGGAGGTCTGGATATCGTGGTCTCCAATGTCGGGGTCGCCCTGCAGGGCCGCATAGGCGACGTTCCTGACGAGGTGCTTCGCCGGAGCTTCGAACTCAACTTTTTTTCGCATCAGACCATCGCCCAGGAGGCGGTCAGGATCATGAGACGGCAGGGAACAGGGGGAGTTCTGCTCTTCAACGTTTCCAAGCAGGCGGTCAATCCCGGTCCCGATTTCGGACCGTACGGCCTGCCCAAGGCTGCGACGATGTTTCTCGTGCGCCAGTATGCGCTCGATCACGGCCGCGACGGCATCAGGGCTAACGGCATCAATGCCGACAGGATCCGCACCGGCCTTCTGACCGACGAAATGATCAAAATCCGTTCGACAGCACGGGGGCTGAGCGAGCGGGAGTATATGGCCGGCAATCTTCTGCAGGTAGAGGTTACCGCCGAGGATGTCGCCGAGGCATTCGTGCATCAGGCGCTCGAAACGAAAACGACCGGCTCGATCGTCACGGTTGACGGAGGCAACATTGCCGCCGCGCTCCGCTGACACGGAAGTTCCTGAAAAACAGATTGTTACAATCAAACTTTAACCGAAAGAGGAGAAGACCACCATGGCTGAATACGACAAGGACAAGCAGGCAAAGGAGTATTACACCGATGTTCCTGTTGAAAAACACGGCTTTTTTCTCAAGGGGGCGCACTCGCTTGACTGGGGCATGAAAAACCGCCTGTCGAGGATATTCAGGCCCGATACGGGAAGGACGGTCATGTTCGCCATCGACCACGGCTATTTTCAGGGGCCGACCACCGGTCTTGAGCGTCCCGACGTCAACATCGTGCCGCTCATGCCGCATGCCGATGCCATCATGCTCACCAGAGGCATTCTGCGCACGACGGTTCCTCCTTCACTCACCAAGGCGGTCGTCATGCGCTGCAGCGGCGGCCCGAGCATTCTCAAGGAGCTCTCCGACGAGGAGCTGGCCGTGGATATCGAGGACGCCATCCGCATGAACGTGGCGGCAATCACCCTGCAGATTTTCATCGGCGGCGAGTTCGAAACCCGTTCCATCCACAACATGACCAGGCTGATCGATATGGGTCTGCGTTACGGCATCCCGACCATGGCGGTCACCGCCGTCGGCAAGGATATGGTGCGTGACGCCAAATACTTCAGGCTTGCATGCCGGATTGCGGCCGAACTCGGGGCGCAGATCGTAAAAACCTACTATGTACCCGAAGATTTCGAAACGGTTGTGGCTTCCTGCCCGGTGCCGATCGTGATGGCCGGCGGCAAGAAGATCTCCGAACTCGAGGCGCTCACCATGTCCTACCAGGCAATCCAGGAAGGCGCTGCCGGTGTGGATATGGGCCGCAACATTTTCCAGAGCGACGCTCCGCTCGCCATGATGAAAACGGTCGGCAAGGTCGTTCATGAAAACATGACGCCCTCCGAAGCGTACGAGTATTTCCAGAGCATCAGGGCTGAAGGGTGACCGAACCCGGACGGGCATAACATCAATAACTGACTTTCCAATCTGGAACCCGGTGCGTTTCATCTGCGCACCGGGGCCATGAGCACAACGTTTATTCTATGAACACTGAGGATATCAAGGGTTTTTTTGCCTCACCCGAACAGCTCGATATGGCTGATTACCTCACGCTTGACTACTATCTGGAGTGCGTGGGCGATATCGAGACAGCGCTGGCTCACTTCTGCAGTGAACAGTCCACGGCCCAGTGGAAGCGTGTCGATCTCGATGAGGATTTCAGACCGCTTTATGCTGCCAAGGTTATCCGGCTCACCATCGAAGGCGAACTGCCCGAACTCAGTTATCCGGTCAAGCACTCCGAAACCGGCCCCATTCACGCATGCCGGGTCACCATCGCGCATCCGCACCGCAATTTCGGGCCGAAGCTGCCCAATCTTCTCAGTGCGGTTTGCGGCGAGGGCGCTTTTTTCACTCCCGGCGTTCCTGTCGTCAAACTGCTCGACATAACCTTTCCCGAGCCCTATCTCAACGCGTTCGACGGTCCGAAATTCGGTATCGAAGGCATTCGCGATCTTCTGCAGGCATACGACCGTCCGATCTTTTTCGGGGTTGTCAAACCCAATATCGGCCTGAAGCCTGCATGTTTCGCCGAAATTGCCTACCAGAGCTGGCTTGGCGGCCTCGATATCGCCAAGGACGACGAGATGCTGGCCGATGTGGACTGGTCGACGCTCGAAGAGCGTTCCCGGGAGCTCGGAGCTGCCCGAATCAGGGCGGAGAAAGAGACCGGTGAACCGAAAATCTACCTTGCCAATGTCACCGATGAGGTGGACCGTCTGATCGAACAGCACGATATGGCCGTGCGCAACGGCGCCAATGCCCTCCTGATCAACGCCCTGCCGGTAGGGCTCAGCGCGGTGAGGATGCTGGCAAGGCACTCGAAGGTGCCGCTCATCGGTCATTTCCCTTTTATTGCAGCATTCAGCCGGATGGAAAAATACGGGGTGCATTCACGGGTCATGACCAAGCTTCAGCGGCTTGCAGGACTCGATTCCATCATCATGCCCGGTTTCGGAAGCCGGATGATGACTCCTGAAGAGGAGGTGATGGAAAATATCCATGAGTGCCTGCAGGAGTTCGGCCATATCCGTACCTCGCTTCCGGTTCCCGGAGGCAGCGATTCGGCTCTGACGCTCGAAAGCGTTTACCGGAAGGTCGGAAGCGTCGATTTCGGATTTGTGCCCGGCCGGGGCATTTTCGGCCATCCGATGGGCCCGAAAGCAGGTGCCGCCAGTATCCGGCAGGCGTGGGAGGCCATCAGGCAGGGCGTCTCGCTTGAATCGTATGCCGAAGGCCGTCCTGAATTGCAGGCTATGGTCGATGGCGCAGTCGGAAAAAAATAATCGCTCCGCCAAGGGAGCACACAGATGGTTTCGAGATGGGAAAACTAGAAAACAGGGTTGCGGTCATTACCGGTTCGACACGCGGGATCGGCAGGGCCATTGCGCGGAGATTCGTTGACGAGGGAGCATCGGTGGTGATCACCTCCTCTTCCCGCGCCAATGTCGATGCGGCGGTTGCCGGGTTTCCCTCCGGAAGTGTTTACGGCCATGCCTGTGACATCAGCTCTCCGGATGAAATGGAACGCCTTGTCGAAGCTTCGTCGGCGCGTTTCGGACGGATCGACTGTTTCATCAACAATGCAGGCATATCGGATCCTTTCTGCGATGTCGCTTCCAGCGATCCGGCTCTGTGGGGCAGGGTGATCGACACCAATCTCAAGGGTACCTACTACGGCTGTCGGGCGGCAATCGGTTATTTCCTCCGCCGAAACATTCCCGGAAAGATCATCAACATGGCCGGTTCCGGAACCGACAGCGGCTCGAACACTCCTTTCATCACGGCCTACGGCTCCACCAAAGCCGCCATCGCGCGCTTTACCTATGCCGCCGCCGCCGAGTACCGCCAGACGGATCTTTCCATCATGCTGCTGCATCCCGGTCTGGTTCGAACCGGTATGGTCAGCGTCGAAAATCCGACGCCTGAGCTTCAGCGGCAGCTCGAAACCTTCAATACCATTCTCGATATTTTTGCCCAGCCGCCCTCGGTTGCCGCAGGGCTTGCCGTGAAAATGGCCTCCTCCTGGAGTGACGGCAAAACGGGCATCTACCTTTCGGCACTCGGCGCATGGACAAAAAAGAGGTTGCTCCTCAGCTATCCCTTCCGTAACATGACCCAGAGGATCGACCGGCGTACCTATTAATCTTATTTATCGAGACGGGAGACAACCACATGCGACATACCGGCCAGAAAGCGGTGCTTCTGCTGTCCTTTATCGCGGCTCTTTTCCAGGGGTGCTACAGTTTCAGCGGAGGATCCGTACCTTCTCACCTGAAAACCATAGCGGTGCCGGTTTTCCAGGACCGCTCACAAGCCGGCATCGCACAGTTCCGTGCGGAACTCACCCGGCGCCTGACCGAGAAGATCGAATCGCAGAGCCCGCTTCGCATCACCCCTTCACGGGCCACGGCTGACTGCCTGCTTGAAGGCACCATCGTCTCCTTCAGCGACGAGCCGAGTCAGCTCAGCAGTACGACGGAGCGTGCGCTGACAAACCGGATCACCATTTCCGTTTCCGCACTCATGCAGGACAGGGTGAAGAAAACCGTCCTTTTTGAACGGACCTTCACCGGTTTTGCCGACTATCCGGTCGGCAGTTTTTCGGCACAGCAGGAGGCCATTTCCCGTTCTCTGGAGATGATCGCCGCAGACATGCTCGACGGCATCGTGTCGGACTGGCAGTAGCAGGGGAGTTTCAGCTTCCGGGAGGGGCGTCGTAATTTTCGTCATAAAAAAAGGGATCGGTTCCGATCCCTTTTTTTATGGTTTCATCTTTCAGGAAGACACACGGTTATTTCGCGCGGTATGCCGAGTACTCCTGAAGGCTTTTGACGCCGAATTCCTGGCGGCGGATGCAGTCCATGGCCTGTACCGATGCTTCGGCGGCCTCGATGGTCGTGACGAAGGGCACATTGCTCTGTACCGAAGCCGCTCCGATGGCCTCCTCGTCGTGCAGCGCCTTTTCCCCTCTGGGGGTATTGATCACGAAATCGATCTTGCCATGCTTGAGGATGTCGAAAATGTTGGGCCGTCCCACTTCGCCTACCTTGAACACCTTCTTGCATTCGATGCCGTTCTCCGTAAGAAAGCGGTGGGTTCCTGCCGTGGCGACAAGGTCGAAATCCATGCGGTAGAGCTCTTTTGCGATGGCGATGATGCGCTGGTTCTTGTCCAGATCGTTCACGCTGATAAAGACCGCGCCTGAAAGCGGCAACTGCATGTTCGCCGCCTGATAGGCTTTGGCGAACGCTTCGGGAAACTGTTCGGCAAGGCTCATTGCCTCCCCGGTGGAACGCATTTCCGGGCCGAGATAGACGCCGGATTTCAAGAACTTGGAGAACGGGAAGACCGGTTCCTTGATGGCCATGTGCTTCATGCCGAGTTCGTCGCAGTCCTTCAGATCGTACTCCTTTCGCAGATCGGAGAGTTTTTCGCCGAGCATGACCCTTGTGGCGATCTTCACGACGGGAACCGCGGTGGCCTTGCCTACAAAGGGAACGGTACGGCTCGCTCTCGGATTCACCTCGATCACGTAGACACTGTCGTTCTGAACCGCGTACTGCACGTTCATCAGGCCGACAACCTGGATGTGTTCGGCAAGCCTGCGGGTGTGGGCCTTCATGGTGTCGATCACCTCGCGGCTGATATTGCGGTAGGGGAGGATCGAGGTCGAGTCTCCGCTGTGAATGCCGGCGGCTTCCACATGCTGCATGATACCGCTGATGACGCAGTCGGTACTGTCGGCAATGGCGTCGATGTCGAACTCCACGGCGGTTTCAAGAAAGCGGTCGATGAGCAGCGGATATTTTTCGGAGATGAAGAGCGCCTGATCGACGTACTCCTTGAGAGAGTCGTTGTTGTAGATGATTCTCATGGCCCTTCCTCCAAGCACGTAGCTGGGCCGGACAAGAACCGGATAACCGATTTTCTTGGTGATGGCCAGTGCCTCATCGAAGCTGATGGCCGTGCCGTAATCGGGGTGCGGAATATCGAGTTTTTCAAGCAGTGCGCCGAACTTTTTCCGGTCTTCGGCCAGATCGATGCCTTTCGACGAGGTGCCGAGAATCGTGACGCCGGCCTCCTCGAGTCTGGTTGAAAGCTTCAGGGGGGTCTGTCCTCCGAAACTGACGATGACGCCGAGCGGCTGCTCGTGCTCGATGATGCGGATGGTATCCTCGAAGGTCAGCGACTCGAAATAGAGCTTGTCGGCAATGTCGTAGTCGGTTGAAACCGTTTCGGGATTGCAGTTCACCATGATGGTTTCGTAGCCGGCCTCGCGGAGCGCGAAGACCGCCTGAACGCAGCAGTAGTCGAATTCGATTCCCTGTCCGATACGGTTCGGACCTCCTCCGAGGATGATGACCTTCTTCCTGTCCGAACGGACGGATTCGTTTTCCTCGTCGTAGGTCGAGTAATGGTACGGCGTTTTCGCATCGAACTCGGCGGCGCAGGTATCGACGGTCTTGAAAACCGATTCGACTCCGTAAAACTTTCTGAGTGAGCGTATGACCGGTTCGGTGGTTTTGAAAATACTGGCAAGCTGACAATCGGAAAAACCATACTCTTTTGCCTTTACCAGCGTTGCTTTCGGGAGTTTGCGGGTGAGGCCCTGGACCTCTTCTGAAAGGCTGGAAACTTGTGTGGTCATGCAGTCTCTATGGATTGTAGATGCTTCGGAATACGATTGTCCCCTAAAGTAACAATTCGGCGATGGATATAAAACCGCTGGAAAGATAAAAAAAGCCTGCCGTTCTCAAAGCCGTCCGGGACGGGTTGCCTTTTTGAAGCGCATTCGATTCGCTGTCAACGGTTCCGGATTTTTTTTACATTACAGGGACTTTGTGAGAAAATCCGTTCCGGAAAAGTTGTCATTAACGCTATCAGGGTTTGAATCAATAACATGAAATTCGATACTATCGAAGCGGCGCTTGAGGATATCCGGCAGGGCAGGATGATCATTGTGATCGATGATGAGGATCGTGAGGATGAAGGGGATTTCATTGCGGCAGCCGACCATGTCACGACCGAAATGGTGAATTTCATAACCCGTGAGGCCCGGGGCCTGCTCTGCGTTGCCGTTACCATGGACCGGGCGCGTGAACTGCAGCTCGACCCCATGGTGCAGAGAAACACCTCCCAGCATGAAACCAACTTTACGGTTTCGGTCGATGCCATAGCCGAGGGGGTGACTACCGGTATATCGGTTTACGACCGGACCATGGCCATTAAAATGCTTGCGGACCCGTCATGCAGGGCTGACGATTTTTCCCGGCCCGGCCATATCTTTCCCCTTCGGGCCATGGATGGCGGCGTGCTCCGGCGCGTAGGCCACACCGAGGCGGCCGTCGATCTTGCCCGTCTGGCCGGGTGCAATCCCGCCGGTCTGCTCTGCGAAATTCTCCATGAAGACGGCAGCATGGCGCGTCTTCCCGAACTGATGAAAATCAGGGATAAATTCGGCCTTAAACTCATTACCATCAAGGATCTGGTCGCCTTCCAGATGCAGCGCCAGAAACTCGTTCACCGGGCAGTCGAGTCGAGGCTTCCGACCGTCCACGGCGAGTTCCGTCTCATCGCCTACGAGTCGTTTACCGACAACCAGAACCACATGGCTTTCGTCAAGGGGGACGTGACCACCGGCGAGCCGGTGCTTGTCCGGGTACACTCCCAGTGCGCAACCGGCGATACGTTCGCCTCCCTCCGGTGCGACTGCGGCAACCAGCTTGCTTCGGCGCTCAGGATGATCGAGAAGGAGGGGCGCGGTGTGCTGGTCTACCTCATGCAGGAAGGGCGCGGCATCGGCCTCATCAACAAGCTGAAAGCATATAATCTTCAGGATGAAGGGTTCGATACCGTCGAGGCCAATGAAAAGCTCGGCTTCAAGGCCGATCTTCGCGACTACGGCATCGGCGCACAGATTCTCAAGGATCTCGGCGTGAAGAAAATGAAGCTCCTGACCAACAATCCGAAAAAGATCGTGGGTCTTGAAGGTTACGGCCTTGAAATCGTCGAGAGAATGTCGCTCGAGATCGCTCCGAATCCGGCCAACAGAAACTATCTTGAAACCAAGCGCGACAAGATGGGCCACATGATCGGCGTTTCCTGCGCCAGCGAACAGCATGTATTCGACCAGATGGTGGCTGACAAAATGAACAAAGGACAACACAACCCGTAAACACCCAAAAAGGAATTGATGCCATGATGGATACCGAAATCCTTCAGATGCAGGATAAAGAGGTTTTCGATGCGATAGCCGGTGAAACCCGGCGGCAGACGGAAACCCTTGAACTTATCGCATCGGAAAACTTCACCAGCCGGGCTGTCATGCAGGCCTGCGGTTCGGTGATGACCAACAAATACGCCGAGGGTTATCCCGGAAAACGCTACTACGGCGGCTGCGAGTTTGTCGATGTCGCAGAAAATCTTGCCCGCGACCGGGCAAAAAAACTTTTCGGATGCGAGTATGTCAACGTTCAGCCGCATTCCGGTTCAAGCGCCAATATGGCGGTGCTCTTTTCCGTGCTCAAGCCGGGTGACCGTATCATGGGTCTCGACCTTTCCCACGGCGGCCACCTTACGCACGGCAGCGCGGTGAATTTTTCGGGACAGCTTTTCGAGGCGCACTCCTACGGGGTCGAGCGCGAAACCGGCTGCATCGATATGAACCGGGTCGAGGAGATTGCCCTTGCGGTGCGTCCCAAACTCATTATTACGGGAGCGAGCGCATACTCGCAGGGGTTCGATTTCAAGGCCTTCCGCCAGATCGCCGACAAGGTGGGCGCTCTTCTGATGGCCGATATCGCCCATCCTGCAGGACTGATTGCCGCGGGGCTGCTCACCGACCCCATGCCGCACTGCCATTTTGTCACCACTACCACGCACAAGACGCTTCGAGGTCCGAGAGGCGGCATGATCATGATGGGCAGCGATTTCGAGAATCCGCTGGGCATCACCATCAAGACCAAGACCGGTTCACGGGTGAAAATGATGTCGGAGGTCATGGACGCCGAAGTGATGCCGGGCATCCAGGGCGGTCCGCTCATGCACATTATCGCAGGCAAGGCTGTTGCGTTCGGCGAGGCGCTGCTGCCCGCTTTCAGGGAGTATGCGGTTCAGGTGCGCAAGAACGCTGCGGCAATGGCCGAATCCTTTATCGGCCTCGGGTACAATATCGTCAGCGGAGGCACGAAAAACCATCTCATGCTGCTCGATCTGCGCAACAAGGAGGTTACCGGAAAGGTGGCCGAAAACCTGCTGCATGATGCCGGTATCACGGTCAACAAGAACATGGTGCCCTTCGACGACAAGTCGCCTTTCGTCACCAGCGGCATCAGGATCGGCACTCCGGCCATGACCACGCGCTCCATGACCGAGAGCGACAGCCGGGCTATCGCCGCCATGATCGACCGCGTCATCGCGTCGGCAAACAGCGCCGGTGTCGAGGATGTCTGCCGTTCGGTCAGGCACGAGATCAGGGAACTCTGCCTCAGCCGTCCGCTCGACGGATACGGGATGACGCCCTGAATCAGGGAGCTGCCGGCCGGCATCGAAACAAAGCCGACCCGGAGCGATACATGCTCCGGGTCGGCTTTTTCTTTTTTCAGGGATGTTTTGCCGACCGGAGCCGTTCAGCGGCTTTCAATGATGCCGGTAATCATCGCGCCGAGGTCGGCTGTGGTTTTTCTGATGGTGGCGTTGAGCTTTTTGATCTCCTGCTGCAGCTCCAGCGCCCTGTCGTTGTCCTCCTCCCTGCGCAAGGCTTCCGTAACGGTTTTCTTCCGGTGCGAGAGCGGTTCGAGAATGATGTTCCTGAATGCGTCGAGAAATGCCGTAAGGCAGCGCCGGGCATGTTCCCGGTCGGCATCGGGCTGCTCCTGCCATCTGCTGCTGACCGGCTGTTCGATGAGGAGGCCTGAGGCCAGATCCCTCGCCTCGGCACTTCCGAACATGCTGATTTCCGTTGCCGTATCGATGTGTTCGTCGGGATTTTCACCGCTTTCCCTGTATCGCCGGATCATATGGGCAAGAATTTCGCGGGCTGCCGGATGCGGCAGCTCCAGCATAGCCTCGTGCGAGGCGGCGAACTCAAGCACCACATTTCCGTAGAGCGTGCTTTCAAGCAGGGCCTTCAGAAAGGTTTTTTCAAGCACCGACAGCTGCTGCTGCGCATGGCGGCTGCCGGCGGGAGCCCGGACCGGCGTCTCCTCCTCCGGCGTCTGAAACTCCTTTCGGGCAGGCTGTTTTTTTATGAGCTCCGCAAGCGCCTCCCGGCTTACAGAAAGCTTTCCGGACAGCTCCTGCAGGTAGAGTTCCCTGCGGATGCGGTCGGGAATGAGCGAAATGGTGTGCATCATCACGCCGATGGCCCTGGCTTTCGCGTCGGGTTGATCGAAGTTTCCCGAATCGCTGAATACGCGGATCTGGAAATCCTGAAAGGCGAGGCGGTTCTTCGAGGTGTACTGCAGAAACGAATCGCGGCCTTCACGTTTTACGAAACTGTCGGGATCGTCGCCTGCAGGAAGCATGACCACAAACGGGGTGACGCCTTCAGCCAGAAGAATGTCGATGCCGCTCATCATGGACTTTTTTCCTGCCGGATCGCCGTCATAGATGAAGAGTACGCTTGAGGTGTAGCGCTGCAGGATTTTCGCCTGGTAGCGGGTCAGCGACGTCCCGCAGGATGCCACGGCGCCGGTTACACCCGCCTGATGCAGGGCGATCACGTCCATATACCCTTCGACGAGAAAGGCGGTTTCCGTTCTCCTGATCTCCTGCTTGGCCGCGTGCAGTCCGTAAAGCAGTTTCGACTTCTCGAACATCCGGTTTTCCGGGGAGTTCAGATATTTTGGGGTATCGGGATCGCTCGCGAGTGTTCTGCCTCCGAAGCCGACAACCTGGCCGCCGACGGAAAATATGGGGAAGATCACCCGGTTGCGGAAGGTGTCGTACCGGCTGTTTTTCTGGCGGTTTGCCGTAACAAGACCGAGTTCGGCAAGCTGCTCTTCGGCGATTCCGGCCCGCCGGGCTTCAACGAGAAGATGATCCCATGATTCGGGAGCATAGCCGAGGCCGAAGGATGTAAGCGTTTCCTGAGAAAGCCCCCGCTGTGCGGTAAGATAGGCCAGCCCGGCTTTTCCCTTTTCGCTCATGAGGGTGCGGTGAAACAGGCGCGCGGCCCACCGCAGCGTTGCCGTACGGCTCTCTTCCTCGTTTCCGGGAGCGGCATCGTGCGCCGTATACCGGCTGATATCCACGCCGGAGCGTTTTGCGACAAGTTCCACGGCCTCCGGGAAGGTCACCTTTTCCATTTCCATGACGAAGGAAAAGACGTTTCCTCCCTTTCCGGTTGAAAAACACTTGTAGATCTGCTTGTCGGGCGAAACGACGAACGAGGGGGTTTTTTCCTGGGTGAAGGGGGAGAGCGCCTTGAAGTTGCGGCCCGAGGGCTGCAGTTTGAGATAGTCCGACAGGATGTCGACAATATCAGCGCGCTGACGGACGTCGTCAATAACGTTTTGCGGAATCATGTCATATCCTTTTCTCTCTTGCAAGCAAGCCGGTTTCGTGTTTTTGCCTTCTCCTGTTAGATAATCGAAAAACCTGAATTGTCAAGACACGGTTTTTTCCTTGGGCCGCGAAGCAAGAGTATTCGTGTATTTGTTGTTTTTTTTCAAAAGAAGTCATTATTTATGATCTGGTAACGATTCGCTGCCGTAAATATTTTCTGAAGGCCATCACCAAAAATTGTTCAAAAAAATTTTCAATCATATGAAACAGGGTTTCTTCACGGGGTTGCTCATCGTTGTAACCTATGCCGTATCTCTGGGATTTTATGCGTGGATGGGCACCACTCCTCCCGAGTCGATGTTCCATGCCATCTGGAAAGGTGGCCCTGTCGTCTCGGTGCTGATGGCTCTGATTCTCATGGTGATCGCCTACATCGTGGAACGCATTATCGCGCTGAACAAGGCTTCCGGCAAGGGAGACATTCCCGGTTTCGTGCAGAGCCTCAAGCTGGATATCGAAAACGGATCGATCGATCAGGCCATCGCCAAATGCGACGACCACCAGAGTTCGCTTTCGGCCGTGCTTCGCGCGGTGCTCGACCGCTACCAGAAGATGGTGGGCATGAACGTCACCGACCGCGACAAGAAGATCAGTGAAATGGAGAAGGCCGTCGAAGAGGCGACGGTTATGGAGATGCCGCTCCTGGAAAAAAATCTCGTGGCGATCTCCACCATTGCGTCGATCTCCACCATGGTGGGGCTTCTGGGCACCACGCTCGGCATGATCCGCGCTTTTGCCGCCATGGCCACCAGCGGGGCTCCCGATGCCGTGCAGCTTTCGCTCGGCATTTCCGAAGCGCTTTTCAATACGGCGCTCGGCATTGTCGGCGGCATCATGGGCATTGTCACCTACAATGTGTTCACCAACAAGGTTGACCGGTTCAGTTACATGATCGATGAAGCCGCATTCTATATCATCCAGACACTCGGAACCGGCAAAAACCAGTAACGCCCATGTCGAGAATCAAGGCAAAGCGGGTAGGATTCCGGATCGATATGACGCCGATGGTGGATGTGGCATTTCTTCTGCTGACGTTTTTCATGCTGACCACCAAGTTTCGTCCTCCCGAAGTGGTTCGTATCGATCTGCCCTCTTCCCACTCGGAGCAGAAGCTTCCCGAGTCCGATGTGCTTACCGTCACGGTAAGCGGAGACAACAACTTTCTGATGGGTGTCTCCTCGCAGCAGTCCCGTGAAAAAATTTTCAACTCGGTCGTCCGGCCGAAGCTGCAGGCGGCAGGTCTCCCTGCGTCCGCAATCAGCGATTCTCTGAGGAGTTTCCGTCTTGCCGAAAGTTTTTCGGTAGGGCGTGACGAACTCGACAAGTTTGTCGTGATGGCGCGTTTCGCCGACCAGAAACTCAGGCCTGTTATCAGGGCCGACGCCGATGCGGATTACGAAGCGGTGAACCATGTCATCAAGGTGTACAAAAAAGCCAATCTTCTGACCTTCAATCTTGTAACCGTTCTGGAAAGGGGGGTGCGCTGATCTATGGGAATGGTTGATTCTCCGAACGGAAACCGCCGGGCGAAAAATGGAAGGCGCAAGCAGCGGCGCATAGGTTTTCATCTCGATATGACGCCGATGGTGGATGTGGCGTTTCTCCTGCTGACGTTTTTCATGCTGACTACCACCTTTTCCAAATCGAATACCATGGAGATCAATATGCCTCCCGAACAGGGGGAGGTGAGGATTTCCGAGAACAACGTCATGATCGTGCGTATAGCCGGCGACGGTATGGCATACTGTTCGCTCGGGGAGGAGGCGCCGCAGAAGATATCCCTCTACGATCCTTCCGATTCACACCGGATGGCTCTGAGCGGAGAGCTTCGTTCGCTCCTCAGGCAGCAGACCGCAGCAAACAGGAAAATGGTCATCGTCGTCAAAATCAGTGAAAAGGCAAAGTACAAGAGTCTTGTCGATCTTATCGACGAGCTGAACCTGATGAAGATCGACCGTTTCAGTCTCGACGACTATACCGATCAGGATGAAGTGGAAATCAAAAGAGCTGTTTAACCCGCAGGGGACAGCAAAGGAGCAAGTGGCAGGTGTATTCAAAGTTTGATAAAATCCACGAAAAGGCCTCCAGGAAAGCCTCCGGATGGTCTTTTGCCGAGGAGTTTCTCGACACCGAACGGGTGCGCAATATCGGATACGGAAACCTTGTCCTGCGCCGGCAGGCCCATCTGTTTCTGTCCCATGGCGTCATTACCGCAGTTCTTCTTCTGGGAGCGTTCTGGCTTGTGAGCGCAAACTGGCAGGCTATCCTGTCGATGACCGGATTTGCCTCCGCGGATGACGAACCCATGATCGAGTGCTACGAGGTGGTCACCAATGTGACGCAGCTTCCCCCTCCACCTCCTCTTTCCCAGCCCGAACCGGCAGTCGTAAGACCCGCGACGGCTGCGCCGGTTGCGCCCAATGTCGGAAAAATCAGGACGGTCAAGGAGAGCGACGCGCCGAAGGAACAGACGCTTGCCACACAGAAGGAGATCAAGCAGGCCAATCAGGCGCAGGGTTCAGGTTCCGGTACGGGGAGCGGCGCCTCGGCCGGCGATGATGTTCCCATGTTCGTGCCCTGCGAAAAAATGCCGGGCTTTCTCGACCAGAAAAAACCGGCCTATCCCGAAATGGCCCGGACCGCGGGAATCGAGGGAAAGGTTTTCGTCAGCGTGCTGATAGGCGAGGACGGCCGGCCGATAAAAGCCAAGGTCATGAAGCGTCTGCCGGCGGACTGCAGTGTATTCGATGCCGTAGCCATCAAATCGGTCATGGATTCGAAATACTACCCCGGTATTCAGAACGGCAGCCCGATCAAGGTCTGGTTCACCGTGCCGATACGTTTCCAGCTCGATTGATTTCAGGCCCGGCCCCGGTCGCCTGGCGACCGAGATAGAGATCCGGATGTACCAGATTCAGGGCCGTCGGGGATTTCGCGCCGTCGCCTGAAGTTTGCCGATGCTCCCCCGTGTTTTCCTTCCTTGAAAAGAGCAGCGTGTTCTGCCGGTACCAGAACGGGATCCTGCTGTCGTTCCAGATTTCCGGCCTGATGATGTCATGAACCCCGTAGCCCTGTTCATCGAAAAGCTCCGCCCAGTACTCCGGCCATTGCTCGTTGATGTGGCCGATGCCGCCCTGGAAGGGAATTGCCGCAGAAAAGAGCACGCGCCGGGAGAGCGTTGTCAGGAAAGTGATGAACGCCCTTGCCGATTCGGCCGGCAGGTGTTCGGCTACTTCCATACAGATGGCAAGATCCCAGGTTCGTCCCGGCAGCGGCGTCGAGTGCTGCAGGTCGGCCTGCATGAACGAATTCTCCGGAATTTCCAGGAGAGCCCGATCGACCCAGCTGCCGTCGATGCCCAGTATCTCTTCAGCGCCTTTTGTGCTGAGCACCGAAAGCCAGGTGCCTACACCGCAGCCGATGTCCACGGCAGAATGAACCGCGGGAATATGCTTCAGAAGGGTGGAAAGTACCGTGGCTGCCGAATAGAGGGTGCGCTCGTGCCTGTCTGCATAAAATTCCCTGGCATACTGTTCCATGCTCTTCTCCGGTAAATAGGGTGACGGACCAGGCTGTGTCCCTGTTTTTTCCATGGTCTTCACCCTGGAAGGGGATCTCCGGGCTGCGGCGCGCCGGTTACGATGCTTCTTTTTTCCGGCGCAGCAGAACGGCAAAAACAGTCCAGGCATAAGCGGCAACCAGCGTGAAAGGACTGATATAGAGTGAAAAGAACCCGTCCACGTCCCGCTCGAGATACATGCCGAGATAGCTCAGGGCTATGACAGCCGCGCCGCAGGCGATCATCACGTAGTTGATGGCGCCGAGGGGCATGTCGGCGGGTTTGCTTTCCGGTTTTTTACCGGCTTTCTTCGGTAAGGATTTCATCGAGTACGGTGATACAGCGTTGTGCTTCGTCCGTGCTGATGCAGAGCGGAGGAAGAAGCCTGATGACATTCTGGCTTGTAGCATTCACGAGCACCTGTTTCTGCAGGGCTTTTTCCACATACACTTTCGCCTCTTTATCGACCGTTATGCCGATCATCAGTCCGAACTGGCGGATTTCGAGGATCTGCGGGTGCCTTGTGGCAAGTTCTTCCAGGGCGTGCTTCAGCATCGCTCCGATCTTCAGGGCATTTTCCATAAGCCTGTCGGCATGGATCGCTTCAATCATGGCAAGTCCTGCCGCGCAGGCAACCGGGTTGCCTCCGAAGGTGGTGCCGTGATTGCCGTAGCTGAACACGTCGGCCATTTTTTCGCTGCCGATCACGGCCGCCAGAGGCAGACCGCCGCCCAGCGGTTTTGCCAGACAGACCACATCGGGCTCGATGGCGAAGTGCATGTAGCTGAAAAACAGGCCTGTCCTGCCGCAGCCGGCCTGAATCTCGTCGGCGACTATGAGGAAATCGAACCGGTCGCGCAGTTCTGCGAGCCTCAGGAGAAACGCTTCCGAGATGCAGTGTATTCCTCCTTCACCCTGCACGATCTCGATAAAGACCGCCGCGGTTTTTTCGGAAACCTTCGCTTCGAGATCGGCGAGGTCGTTGAAGGCTATCATGCCGGTTTCCGGAAGCAGCGGATCGAATCCATCGGTATATTTCGCCTTTGCGGTCAGCGACATGGCTCCGTAGGTTCTGCCGTGAAAACAGTTGCTCAGCGACAGGATCTCCTTCTTGTCGCTCCTGCCCGACATGGCAGCCCGCTTTCTGGAGAGCTTTATTGCGGCCTCGATCGCTTCAGTGCCGCTGTTGGCGAAAAACACTTTCGAAAGTCCCGAAATATCGAGCAGTCTTGCGGCCAGATCGAACTGAGGCTGGAGCAGAAACAGGTTCGAGGCATGAATCAGCCTGGAGGCCTGGCGGGTGATGGCGTCGATGAGCCGTTTGTCGCCGTAGCCGAGCGCGTTGACGCCGATACCGGCGATCATGTCCAGATAACGCGTCCCGTCGTCGCTCACCAGCCAGCAGCCCTCTCCATGGGTCAGGGCTATCGGCAGACGGGCATAGTTGTGAAAAAACAGCTCTTTTTCTGTTTCCTGTGTCAGCGGCAGTGGTTTCATGCGTGCTTGTTTCCTTCCTGGAGTGTTTGCTGTTGCAGCAATGCCTGCAAAAACTGATTATAATGATCAATCATGCTGCTGTCAAACATTTTCTTCAGCTTTTTTTCCGGCAAGCAGGACCCTGATCAGCCTCCAGACGCCGTAGGCTCCGGTAAGCGATGCATAGAGCAGGAGGTCATGGCGGGCGTCACGGGATGGCGGATCCGCGAAAAAAAAGACATAGAGCGCAATGCCGATAAAGAGCAGCGAAAGCAGAATGTTGAGCGCTGCCGTCAGTTTTCGGGAACGGCTCATTCCGGTTTCTCTTTAGTGTCTTCCGGCTTGCAGATGGAGGCTTCGGGATAGAAACGCCACTCCCGGTTCACGATCAGCCGGGCCCCGTAGCCGAAGGTGAAGTAGGACCATCCCCATTGCATCAGCACGAATATGCGGTGCTTGAAGCTGGTCAGGTAGTAGATGTGCACCAGAAGCCAGGCGAACCATGCCGGGGCTCCGTCGAACCTGATGCTGCCGATCTGGAGAATGGCCTTGTTCTTGCCGATGGTGGCCATCTGCCCCTTGTCGGTGTAGTGGAACGGTTTTCTGGGTTTTCCCTTCATGTCGAGCAGAATGTTCCTGGCGATTGCCCGTCCGGCCTGCAGGGCGACCGGAGCAAGCCCTGGAAGCGGGCCGGGCATGCCGTGCGAGAAATGGGCCTGGTCGCCGCCGACAAACACATTCGGGTATCCCGGTATGCTGAGATCCTCCTCCACGACAATGCGGCCGATCCGGTCGGTTGTCGCTCCCATCTCCTTTCCCGTATCGATGGCCGTTACACCGGCTGCCCACAGCACGGTTGCCGCCTCGATGCGCTCCCTGCCGATCTGCACTCCGCTGGCATCGACATTGCTTACCATGCTGCTGGTCCAGACCTGCACGCCCAGTTTTTCAAGCGAGCGGGTAGCCTTGCTGGCCAGGTCGGGATCAAACGAACCGAGAATCCGCGGAGCGGCCTCGACGATGAAAATTCTGGTCAGCTTCGGGTCGATGTGGCGGTAGAGCTTGGAGAGGGTATACCGGCTCATTTCGCCGATCGAACCGGCCAGTTCGACACCGGTAGGTCCGCCTCCGACAATGACGAAGGTCAGCAGCTTCTTGCGTTCGACCGGGTCGTTGGTGCGTTCGGCCGCTTCGTAGGCCTCGAGCACCCGTCTTCTGATCTCTTTGGCCTGTGCCAGGGTTTTCAGGCCGGGAGCGAACTCCTCCCACTGGTTGTTGCCGAAGTAGTGGTGCTTGACGCCGCAGGCGAGCACGAGATAGTCGTAGGGTATATCGCCGAAATCGGTTCTGACGATCCTGTTTTCTGCATCTATTTCTTCGGCTACCCCTTTGAATACCGTGATGTTGTAGTAGTTGGCCAGCATGTTTCTCAGCGGGGCGGCAATATCGCCTTCACCGAGAGCGGACATGGCTACCTGATAGAGCAGGGGCTGGAACAGGTGGTAGTTTTTCCTGTCGACGAGGGTGACTTCGATATCTTTCTTATTGCCAAGTATTCTTGCGGCGTTGATTCCCGTAAATCCACCGCCTACAATGACGACGCGCTTTTTCATCGGTTAAGGTGTTTCTCTTTCTTTTCTTTGCGTGCCTTTTCGCAGGGTCACGGCTGATAATCTTTCGCTTCAATGCGCGCGCTCCCTTCGCCAGGGATGCGGCGCGTGGTAAAGTACAAAAAAACAGTGAAATCACCTGCCCGGTTCCTTTTTCCGGACGACGGGAGTATTGCGGAGGGCAGCCGTTCAGCAGAGACGATCGATAATCGCTGAAAATTCCGGATATTTTTCAAGAAGGGGTTCTTTTGCGGCAAAGGAGAAATCCCTGAAGTCGAAACCGGGAGCGACGACACAGCTGACAAGGCTGTATCCTTCCTCCGGGGCCCTCTGCAGCGGGTGACAGGCGCCGAACCAGCTTTCCGCGGCAACAGCCGCCTGCAGCAGTTCACCCCTGTCCGGCGAACAGCCGAGGGTGAACGAGGATGGCGGGCCATCGGGAGGGAAAACATGGACATCGAGCGGTTCGCCCGCATGGAAAAACCAGAGTTCGTCCGAATGAATGCGGTGCAGCCGCGACCGTTCACCTGTTTTCAGAAGGTAATGGATTGCGGTCGCATAATTGCGGGGTCCCCGGAAAGGACCGGCGTCGCTGAAATCGTACGACGGTCCGCTCCTGTAGGTTTCCCGGTAGAAGCCCCCTTCGGGATGCGCTTCGAGCCCGAGCCTCTCTATCCAGAAATCAGCTGCCGGCATGCAGTTTTTCCCGGATTTTGGCGGTTTTCTGTCGGGATGCGTCGGCAAGTTTCAGGCGGAACCCTTCAAGCGCCTCCATGATCGAACTGTCGGAAAGCGCCAGGATTTCCACGGCAAGCAGCGCCGCGTTGCGGGCGTTGTCGATGCCGACCGTAGCGACGGGAATGCCGGCAGGCATCTGTACGATCGAATAGAGTGCGTCCTGTCCGCTGAGCTTTTTGCTGAAAATCGGCACTCCGATTACCGGCAGGATGGTCATGGCCGCCGTGACGCCCGGCAGGTGAGCCGCTCCGCCGGCGCCCGCGATAATGATTTTGAGTCCGCGGTTTCTTGCTGAAGCGGCGTACTGTTCCAGATCCTGCGGCGTGCGGTGTGCCGAGATAACCGAAACCTCGAAGGGTACGGCGAATTCGTCGAGCACGTGGCAGGCCTCTTTCATGATGTCGAAATCCGAATCGGAACCCATGAGAATGCCGACCAGCGGCGTGTTGTCCTGCGTCATAAAAAAAGGTGGCTCTGGCGGGACGGGGAGCGTGCCGCCGGTTTACAGATGTTTCTGAAATTGTCGAGTTTTATGTATTTTACGAGATGGAATTTTAAAAATAATACATGCAGAGGAAGATTACAATGGCAACGAATCTCGCAGTCAAGTACAGCAATCCCGGTCCGCGTTATACAAGCTATCCGACCATTCCTTCCTGGAGCAGCGACGGCGTTACCCAGGAGCAGTGGAAGGATGCCATGGTGAAAGGTTTCAACGACAGCAACGAGACCACCGGCATCAGCATGTACATTCACATTCCCTACTGCGAGAACTACTGCTATTTCTGCGGCTGCAACGCGCACCGCACCCAGGACCACTCCTTCGAGGAACCCTATCTCGAAGCGCTTCTGAAAGAGTGGCAGATGTACCTCGACGTATTTCCCGGCACCCTGAACGTCAAGGAGCTGCATATCGGCGGCGGAACCCCGACCTTTTTCAGCCCGGAAAACCTCACCCGTCTTGTCGAGAATCTTTTCAGTACCGTCAACCGGATGGACAATTACATGTTCAGTTTCGAGACCAATCCCCGCTCCACCTCCAGGGAGCACCTCGAAGCGCTCTACAGTGTCGGTTTCCGCAGAATGAGCTTCGGTATCCAGGATTTCGATCCCGTGGTGCAGCAGGAGATCAACCGTCCCCAGTCCTTCGAGCTGGTCAGGGAGAAGGTGGACCTTGCCCGCCAGATCGGGTTTACCTCGGTGAACTTCGATCTCGTCTACGGCCTGCCGAAGCAGACGCTTGCGACCATCACCGACACCGTCGACAAGGTCATGCAGCTCCGGCCCGACCGCCTTGCCTTTTACGCCTACGGTCACAACCCCCACATGTATGAAGGGCAGCGCAAGTTCAGGGAAGAGGACCTTCCTGTCGGCGACGTCAAGCAGGAGCTTTACGACAAGGGTCGCGCCATGCTCGAATCCATCGGCTACCATGAAATCGGCATGGACCATTTCGCGCTTGAGGGCGATTCGCTCTATCTGGCGGCCAAAGAGGGCACCCTGCACCGGAACTTCATGGGCTATACCGAAAACACCACGCAGATGATGATCGCCCTCGGCGCATCCTCCATCAGCGACACCTGGTACGCCTTCGCGCAGAACGAGCGCGGCGACCAGAAGTACATCGAGGAGATCAACAAGGGCCGCTTCCCGATTCTGCGCGGCCATCTGCTTACCGACGAAGATCTTGTGCTCCGCCGCCACATTCTCAACCTCATGTGCCGTCATGAGACTTCGTGGGAAGATCCGAAAATGTACACCGAAGAACTCGACATCGCGCGCTACCGGCTCGAGGACATGGAGAACGACGGCATGGTGGTGCTTCTGGAAAACGGCGTGCGGGTGACCGACATCGGCATTCCCTTCCTCCGGAACATCTGCATGGCTTTCGACGCCCGTCTCTGGCGTTCCGACAGCCTGTCGAAGGCATACAACGTATCGAGGGATATCCAGAAAGAGTATATCGAACGAGCCCGTCAGGCCAAGGCCGGGCAGCAGGTCGGCTGACAGCTGAAATGCAGAAAAAGAAAAAAGGGTGATGGCAGTCACCCTTTTTTTATGTCCCCATCATCAGGTACAGGTATGAAAAAAACAGTCAGAATAGGTTTTCTCGGCAGCGGATGGGCGCAGGTTGCCCAGGCTCCGGCTTTTTCGCTGCTCGAAGATGTCGAGCTTGCCGCCGTGGCAAGCCCGACCGAAACGCGCCGCCGCAAGTTCATGGACCGTTTCGGCATTCCCGAAGGGTATGCCGACTGGCGTGACCTGCTCGATCTCGATCTCGACCTGGTCTGCGTGACCACCCCCCCGTTTATGCATGCCCCGATGGTTACGGCGCTGCTTGAGTGCGGTAAAAGCGTCCTGTGCGAGAAACCCTTCGCACTTACGATGCAGGAGGCTACCGCCATGCATTTTACCGCGCTCCGTTCTCCGGGTCTTGCCCTGATCGACCATCAGCTGCGGCTGCATCCGGCCGTACGGTGCATGAAGCAGATGATCGACAGCGGAGAGATCGGCAAGGTGTATGAAGTCCGCGCCGTCGTCAACCTTGCCACCCGCAACCAGCCGGAACAGCGCCATTCGTGGTGGAGCGACGCAGCGAGAGGGGGCGGGGCGCTCGGCGCGATAGGTTCGCATCTCATCGATCTGAACCGCCATCTTGTCGGAGAGATATCGGAGGTCTGCTGCAATCTCGCAACCTCGATTCCGCAGCGTCCCGATGAAGAGGGCAAGCCCAAAGCGGTCACCTCCGACGACAGCTTTGCCATGTTCATGAAATTCGGTCCCTCGTCGATAGCGCTCAATTCCCCTTCACTCATGCACGTCACGACGGTCGGTTCCTATACCTGGTTATCCTTCGAGGTGGTCGGCAGCATGAAGACCATCCGGCTCGACGGTGCAGGAAAGCTCTGGGAGATCGCCAACGGCGAGGCAAAGGGGGGGCGCAGTCTTATCGATGCGCCGCGCTGGAAGCAGATCGAGCCGATGCTTCCGTGGGACGAACTGGTGCTTCAGGAACGCATAAGGCTTTCATCGCTTGCCATGCATGGCGTTTTTGCCGTGGGTTTCGCATTTCTTGCAAACAGGATCGTCAGGGCGCTGCGCAACGGCGAACAGAAGCTGTACGATGCCGCCGGTTTTGCCGATGGCGTGATGACCCAGAAAATTCTTCACGCCGCCGCCGAATCGAACCGGCAGCGGCAGTGGATAAAAGTATAGACGCCTATGGACTGGATGCTGCTTGCTGCTGCCGGATGCCTTGAATGTGTGTGGGCTGTCGGACTGAAATATACCGAAGGGTTTTCCCGCCCGTTGCCGTCGCTGCTTACGCTCGGGGCGATGATCTGCAGTTTCTGGCTGCTCTCGATCTCCATGAAAACCATACCGGTCGGAACCGCCTATGCGGTCTGGACCGGTATCGGGGCAGCCGGAGTTGCCGTTGCCGGAATCCTGCTTTTCGACGAACCCCGCGATACGCTGCGCATTCTGTGTCTTTTGCTCATCGTTGCCGGCGTTGCCGGATTGAGAATTTTTTCCCGGTAAAGTTTTTCGTCCCGGCCGGCAACTGTGGATTTTTTTATAAGCGATCCGGCTAATTTTAATACATTGATTCAAGCGCTTTCTTGCGCAACCCCAAAGCCCCCGATCAGTTACATCGATATGTCAGCAGGATGATTGTTTTCGGACAATCGGATGCCTGCCGCTTTTTTCCTGTTGCGTGTGGCCCTCTTGCCCAGGTGATGTTTTTTGTTGAAAAAAGCTTGATGAAGATTGTTTTTGTGCCGCAATAACCAGTACAAAAAAGTTCAGAAAGGTTTTTCTGATGAAGCAATACTTTTCCGGCCGTCCTGTCGCCGTTATTCTTCTGCTCGGAGGCCTGATCTTTTCAGGTTGGTCGATCTATCTGTCGGACCGTCAGCTGCGTTCCGAACTGCTCACGGAAATGGAAACGGCATCGCAGAGCATCAGCCATATTCGGATCGGTGCGTTAAGCGCAAGTGCGGCAGATGTTGATAATCCGGATTACCAGGAACTGAAAAACAGGCTTCTGCTTGTATGCAGGCTGAAAGAAAAATGCCGGTTCGTCTATCTTATCGGCCTGAAACCGAACGGCAACGTTTTCTTTTATGCGGATTCGGAACCGCCCGGTTCATCCGAGATGTCCCCCCCCGGTCAGTTATATCATGAAGCATCCTCCCTGCTGCAACATGTTTTTGCCGAAGGAAAGGCCGCTGTCGAGGGCCCTGCACCCGATCGATGGGGCGTATGGGTAAGCGGGTTTCTGCCGATCGTCGACAAGGAGCGAGGAAAGGTCGTCGCGGTACTGGGTATGGATATCGACGCTGCCGACTGGGCGTGGGAGATCGCGTCCCGCTCTGCACTGGCCATCGGCAGCATGATCGTCATATCGATTGTTATCACAAGTGTTTTTCTTTCATCGCATCGTTATGCCCGGAGCATAACGAGTCCTGTTCTCGGCAGGCTTCTGCCTTTTCTTGTTCTGGTTCTCGTCGTTTTCGTATCGGTGTTCGCCTCGCTGCTCTGGTTTTTTCAGGAGAGGCGCTTGCAGGAGATGGTTCACCAGACGGACACCGAAGTGCTGAATGAGTTCAGGAATGCCCTGCTTGTTCAGTCCGAAGATCTTGAAATAGCCATGAACATGATCAGGATCGATACGACCGTTGCCGATGCGATCGTCAGCCGCGACATGATGCTTCTTTCCCGCAAATACCGGACGCTTTCCGATTATATGCGCAGGAAGCACGGCGTTTCCTATTTCTGTTTTTCCGACTCTTCCCGAAGATGCCTGATGCGTTTTGACAATCCGGGCAGGAGGGGCGTGCTCAATAACCGGTTTACCATTCTTGAAGCACAGAAAACGGGCAACATGATCACCGGACTCGAACTCAATGCCGAGGGGATGATGACGTTGCGCGTCGTACAGCCGGTCTTGCAGCGCGGCAGTATCGTCGGGTATATCGATTTCGCCAAAGAGATCGAGGCGGTCGTAGGCAAGGCGCATTACCCCCGGGGGCTCGCCGTAGCTTTTTTTCTTGACAAGCGCCTTGTCGAGAGAGCATCATGGGAAGCCGGGATGCGGCGCTACGGAAGAGATGCCGATTGGGAGCGTTTTGCCGACAGGGTTCTCACCTATACGACGCTGTCGGATTTTCCCGGAGTTTTTGACGCCGCCCTTTCAGGCCGAAACGTCCGGAAGCAGGTTCATTCAGGCGAAATCGGGTGGAATGGAAAACCATGGATGGTCAGGGCGCTTCCTCTTGACGATGTGTCGGGAAAAACGATCGGCGCCATGCTTGTCCTCCAGGACGTTTCGGCACATAAAACCGCTTTTTTCCGGATGCTCTCCCTCTCCGGCATTTCCCTTGTGGTTATTCTGACCCTGCTTTTCGGTCTCCTCTATATTGTGCTCAAACGGATCGACAGGGGGGTCATCAACCGTGAACGTGAACTGTTCGAAAGCAGGGAGCGGTATATGCTTGCCGTAAAAGGAAGCAACGACGGCATATGGGACTGGGATATCAGACGAGGTACGCTTTTTCTTTCTACGAATTTCATAAGCATGACCGGTTACGACGATGCGGCCTTTACCGGCATGTACGAGTCGTTTGAGGAGAAACTCCATGTCGAGGACAAGCCTGTTTACCGGGAGCATCTTGAGCGCTATCTCAAGGGAGGGATGCCGGTATTCAGCGTCGAGTTTCGTTTTCTCCGGCCAGACGGCTCCTTTCTGTGGCTGTTGGGCAGGGGTGAAGCTCTCCGTGACGAAATGAACCGTCCCTGCAGGATGGCCGGTTCGTTCAGCGATATCACCAAAAGAAAAAAAACCGAGGAAGAGCTCCGTCACCGGTCGGCATTTCAGCTGTTACTGATGGAGCTTGCCATCGGTTTCGTCAACAAGCCGCTTGTCGAGCTTGACCTTTCCATCAACAAGGCTCTTGCGCTTGTCGGAGAGTTTCTCCGGGTGGACAGGGCCTATCTTTTCAGGTATGATTTTGAAAAAGGCACCATGAGCAATACGCATGAGTGGTGCTCGGAAGGTACCTGCCCGGAACTGAACCATCTTCATGAGCTGCCGAATGCAAGCATTCCCGAACTGGTTGCAACGCATCTTAAAGGGCGTATCGTCCATATTCCGGATGTCCAGGCGCTTCCGGAAGAGGACCTCCTGAAATCTCATCTCGCATCGCAGAATATCAGGTCCATGATTTCGCTTCCTCTCGTTTACGGGGAGCGGTGTTTCGGTTTTACGGGATTCGATGCCGTGAAGGGGAAGATGGTTTGGGGAGAGGAGGAGATCTCTCTTTTACGCTTGTTGACCGAACTGTTCACGAATGCGGAGCTCCGCTTCCGTCATGAAACGGCCCTCATGGACGCCCGTCATGCAGCTGAGGCGGCTAACCAGGCCAAAAGCGAGTTTCTTGCCAATATGAGTCATGAAATACGTACTCCGATGAACGGCGTGCTCGGCATGACCAGATTGCTGCTCAACACGCCCTTGAGCGAGGAGCAGCGGAATTATGCCGAAACGGTACGGGCGAGCGGAGACGCGCTGTTGACGGTCATCAACGACATTCTCGATTTTTCGAAGATAGAAGCGGGGAAAATCGAATTCGAGGAAATTGTTTTCAACCTTCGCACCCTGCTCGAAGACATCGCTTCGATCATGGCTGTCAAGGCTGAAGATCAGGGTCTTGAATTTATCTGTGTGGCGCTTCCGGACGTGCCGGTGCATGTCAAAGGTGATCCCGACAGAATCCGTCAGATTCTGACCAATCTGGTGGGCAACGCCATCAAGTTCACGCATGAAGGGGAGGTTGCCGTTTATGTGACGCTGCAGAGCGAAACGGAGGGGGACGCCCTGCTGCGTTTTTCGGTAAAGGACACCGGTATAGGAGTTTCTCCGGACAAGCTCGACAAACTCTTCAGAAGTTTCACCCAGGTTGACGCATCCACGACCCGGAAATACGGCGGGACAGGTCTGGGGCTTGCGATCAGCCGTCAGCTTGTCGAACTTATGGGCGGAAAGATAGGCGTCAACAGCGAAGCGGGCGGCGGTTCGGAATTCTGGTTCACCCTTCCGCTGAAGAAAAACGTTTTTTCGGCTGAGGATGTCTCCTCTATCCAGTGCACGATTTCAGGCACCCGCATCCTTGTCGTCGATGACAGTGATGCGAATCGCAGGATGCTGAGCCTGTTGCTTTCATCCTGGGGGATCAGGGTATCCGATGTCGCTTCGGCAGCGGAGGCTCTTGACGTGCTTGAAAACGCCGTCGCCGGAAATGACCCTTTCAGGGTGGCGCTCATTGACAGGGCGATGCCCGAAACTGACGGATTCATGCTGGCAGGCTCAATCACCGGCGACCCCCGGTTTGGCGATACCGCCCTTTTTCTGATGGAGCCACTGGGGAGCCGCACCGAAGGCGGCGACCTGCAAAAGGCGGGATTTTCCGCATCAGTGGCCAAACCGATACGGCAGTCGGAGCTGTTCAACGCCGTTGCCGAAGTGCTGTTTACGGGCGAGAGAATTTCGGGACTCATAACGTCTCCGAAAAACGCCCGTTCGGGCGAAGCCAGACCTTTTCCTGAAGCCGGACCGTCGATGGCGGATAACGCAGCGGTACGGATTCTGCTCGCAGAGGACAGCAGGGTCAACCAGATGGTTATGATGGGCATTCTCGGCAAACTCGGCTACACCGTCGATGTGGTATCGAACGGACTTGAGGCTCTGGAGCGGCTTCGTACGGCAACCTACAATCTTGTCATCATGGATGTCCAGATGCCGGAAATGGACGGTATGGAGGCAACAAGGGTGATCAGGGATCATGCCTCGGATGTCGCCGATCATGCCATTCCGGTTATAGCCCTCACGGCTCACGCCATGCGGGGCGACCGTGAACTCTGCCTTCAGTCGGGCATGAACGATTACATCACCAAGCCGGTCGATCCGCATGCCATGGCGGAAACAATAAAAAAATGGATATAAGCGTTTCCTGAGCGTCGCTCCTACGAAGCCGCTTTTTCCCATTCGGCAAAGAGCCTGTCGAGTTCGCTTCCGAGGGAGTGGTACTCGTCAAGGGTTTTTTTCGTTTCCTCCGGTGACTTTCTGTAAAACTCTTCGGAGGCCATGACGCTCTCCATGACCTCTTTCTTCTGTTCGAGCGCCTGAATGCTTTTTTCGATCGACTCGATCTTCCGGTGGTTCTTTTTTGCCGGTGGAGCGGGTTTGGCCTTCGGGATCTCCCGGCTTTTTGCTGCCGCCGCCTGTGTTTTCAGACGTGCATTCTCCCTCAGGCGCTCCTCTTCAAGGGCTTTTTCGGCCTTTTCCAGGTATTCGGCGTAGGTTCCGTGGTAGAGCTGCAATCCGCCGTTCTTTATTTCGATCACCTTGTTGACCAGACTGTCGAGGAAGTACCGGTCGTGGCTGACCAGAAGAAGCGTGCCGTCATAGTTTTCAAGCGCATCGATCAGCATCTCCTTTGAGCGCATGTCGAGATGGTTGGTGGGCTCGTCCATGATCAGGAGGTTCGACGCCTGAAGCAGGATGCGGGCCAGGGCGACGCGCGATTTTTCACCTCCCGACAGCACCCCGATTTTTTTTTCGATATCCGGGCCGCTGAAGAGAAAGCAGCCGAGGATATCCCGTATTTTTTTCTGGGCCTCCGACGTCGGGGCTGCGTCGAGCATCTCCTTGTAAACGGTTTTGTCCGGATCGAGGTTTTCGGTCTGGTGCTGGGCGAAATAGTTCAGGCTGACGTTGTGTCCGGTCGAAAGCTTCCCTTCGAAATCGATCTCTCCGGCCAGTATTTTGCAGAAGGTGGTTTTTCCCGCACCGTTCGAGCCCACTATGGCGATCCGGTCACCTCGCAGTACCTCGAGATCGATATTGCATAGCACCTCCTTGGGGGCGCCGTCCGGCAGCGTGTAGGTTTTGCCGATACCTTCGAGCCGCATGACCTCCCGGCCTGACGGATTGGCTTTCGGAAACCGGAAGGATATCTGCGAGAGATCCTCTTCCGGCGCCTGCAGCCCCTGCTCGAGTTTTTCAAGCTGGCGGAGCCGGCTCTGCGCCTGCCGTGCCTTGGTTGCCTTGTATCGGAACCGGTCGACGAACGCCTTCAGGTCGGCCATCTTTTTTTTGTCGTTTGCGTACCGGCTCATCATAAGCTCGTAGCGGGCGGCTTTTTCCTTCTCGTAATAGGAGTAGTTTCCCTTGTACTCCTCGATGCGCTGAAAGGCGATCTCAAGGGTTCTCGTCGTCAGCTTGTCGAGGAAAAACCGGTCGTGCGAGACGATGATGCAGCTGTGTTCATAGTTCTGCAGATAGTTTTCCAGCCAGCGAAGCGAGTCGATATCGAGATGGTTCGTCGGCTCGTCGAGCAGGAGCAGGGTAGGGTTCTGCAGGAGAAGGCGGGTGATGAGCAGTCGCATCTGCCACCCTCCGGAAAACGCCTTCACTTTCTTGTGGAAATCCGTTTCGCTGAAGCCGAGTCCCGAAAGCATCTTTTCTGCCTGGGCGCGCATGGTGTAGCCCCCGTGGTGCTCGAAATCGTGCATGGCATCGGTAAACCGTTCGATCAGACGGTGGTAGGCCTCGCCGGCATGATCCTGATCCGGCAGCGCAAGCTCATGTTCGAGTTTCGCTATGGTTTCCGAAAGCTCGAACAGACGGATGTTGGCATGCATGGCGTACTGCAGGGCGGTTTTTTCCAGATCCCGGTCGAAGGATATCTCCTGGGGCAGGTAGCCGATGGTCGTATCCGCGGATTTCAGGAACTGCCCCCCGGTAACCATCGTGCTTTCGGATGACGAGCCGCTGATAAGTTTCAGGAGGGTTGACTTGCCGGTTCCGTTCATGCCGACCAGCGAAACGCGGTCGCGGTCGCCGATGCGGAATGATGAATCGCCGAGCAGCTCCTTGGTGCCGACGCTGAGGGAAAGATTTCGGGCTTCGAACATACAGGAAAAGGTCTGTTTTGCAGTCGTTATGCTTCACGCCGATGATCACCGGCATGATGGTGAAGATACGATATTTCATGCATCGGCCATGCTTTTCGGGCAAGGGAGGAAAAAAGGCGGCCGTCGGGTGTTACGGATGCATGAACAGGAGAGGGGTTTTGAGGCCCATGTGGTTATATTCCTGACGTGGTTACCGTTATCGATTTTTTGCGTTTCCGTCAATGGCAAGCTTCTTCAGGGAAAGAGGACTCATGAGGCCATCCGAACTGCTCGTTATCGTTGCCTACGGCTTGTTTTTAGCCGGTTCTGCCCGTTCTTTCAGAACCGGGGGAGATCTCTCTTCGCGACTGGTCATGACGGTTGCCGTGCTGCTCGACATGCTGGCCGCACTTCTCCCTTCGATCGGTTTGCAGGCTCCGCTGCCGCTCTCTGAAGAACGCAAGCCGCTCATCGGCGCAGCGGTGCTGACCGGTATTTTTGTATGGGTGCTTTTCGGCACATGCCTTGCCGTTTTTTCGTCGAAGCGCCCGGGATGGTATCATGGACTTGTCCTTGTCATTGAAATCGTGTGGTTCATCGATGTGATGATGTTCATGTACGGCGCCTGCATGTAGGGTTCGTCCCTTCGGTTTTTTTCCTGGAGGCAGGATTGTTTTTCGGGCGAGGGTACAGATGAGCGCAAGAATTTCAATAAGTTGCCGTCATACGAGTTGAAAAGCCTCCGGAGAGAACCGGGAGGCGAAATTACGGATTGTTTATGAACAGAATCTTTCCTGTCGTCAGGGTCGGCATCATTTCACTGTTGACGCTGCTTTTTTCCCCTGTTCCGCGCTCGCTCCACGCCGCCGAGGTGCTGACCTGGCAGCAGTGCGTCGAAGAAACCAGAAAAGCTCATCCCGACCTCTATTCGGCTCTTGCTGCAATGCAGCAGGCGGAAGCCGACAGACGCATCACCAAAGGACAGCTTCTTCCCCAGCTCAGCGCCAGTTTGAATGCCGCCCAGAGCGGCACTTCCGAAAAAAACATCGGCTCCTCATCGGCACTTTCCTGGTCGCTGGGTGCAAAGCAGCTGCTCTATGACGGACGGAAAACCTCCAGGCAGGTCGCTGCCTACAAAGAGGCCGAAAAGGCAGCCGGACACAACTACAGTGCGGTCTCCGCCGATGTGCGTTTCGCCCTCCGCTCGGCCTTTACCGACCTGCTCAAAGCCCAGGATCTGGTTGGCCTTTCAAGGGAGATTGCCGAGCGCAGAAGAAAGAACGTCCGGCTCATAGCCCTGCGTTATCAGGCAGGCAGGGAGCATATCGGTTCGCTCCGCAAGGCCGAGGCTGATCTCGGCGAGTCGGAGTTCGAGGTTTCACGCGCCCAAAGAGGTCTCGTGCTTGCCCAGTCCCGACTCGCTTCGGCTCTCGGCCGCGATCAGCATAGCCCGATCAGGGTAAAGGGTTCGTTCACCACCGGCGATCTTTCCTCCGTAAAACCCAATCTTGCCCAGCTTGCCAGGAACACTCCTCTGGTACAGCAGCTCGAAGCGAAGAGAAAAGCAGCCCGTTACGATCTCGACGCCGCAAAAGGGGCGTTTTCTCCCGAACTCTATCTTACCTCCTCCATAGGCCGAAGTGCTTTTGATACCCTGCCTCCCGACGAGGTCGACTGGAACGCGGGTGTTGAATTTTCCCTGCCGATATATGGCGGCGGCACGGGCCGGGCAAAGGTCGCGAAGGCCATGGCGGTCGTCAGCCAGCAGAATGCCGAAGAGAAAAGCGGCTATCTCCAGGTGTTCGATACACTGGAGGAGAGCTGGAAGAGCTTTATGGATGCCCGGCAGTACGTTGCCGTGCAGCGGAAATTTCTCGATGCAGCCGTTGAACGAGCCTCGATAGCCAATGCCCAGTATTCGAACGGTCTTATCTCGTTTGACGACTGGGTGATTATTGAAGACAATCTGGTAAGTGCAAAAAAACAGTTTCTCGATGCCGGCGCGGATCTTCTGACTGCCGAAGCCGGATGGATACAGGCAAAAGGAGGAGGACTCGATGATCAGTAGAAACAGGATGGTTCTTGCAGGAGCGATAACGCTGCTCGTTCTGGGTGTTGGAGCATTTTTCCTTTTCAGGGGTTCCGGAACCCCGAAAGAGAGTTACAGGGAGATCTCCGCTGTACGCGGTATCATCAGGTCCACTGTATCGACGACAGGCGTTGTCGAACCCCGCAACCGTCTGAAAATCCAGTCTTCGATTGCCGGACGGATCGAGGAGATCCGGGTCGATGAAGGACAGCTGGTGCGCAAAGGCCAGGTGCTTGCCCTGCTCAGTTCCACCGAACGGGCCGCGCTGCTCGATGCTGCAAGGCTGCAGGGGGACAAGGAACGCTCCTACTGGAACAGCGTCTATCGGGAAACGACCGTCATCGCGCCGATCGACGGTCAGGTCATCGTGCGCAGTGTCGAGCCCGGCCAGACGGTAACTACCAGCGATTCGCTGTTTGTGCTCTCCGACAGGCTTATCGTCAAGGCGTACGTCGATGAAACCGACATCGGCAGGGTGAAAATCGGTCAGAGGACGATAATCGGGCTCGACGCCTATCCCGAAATAAAGGTGAACGGCGTTGTTGAGCATATCTACTATGAATCCCATCTGCAGAACAACGTCAACATCTACTATGTCGATGTGATTCCCGAAACCATTCCCGAGGTCTTCCGTTCGGGCATGAGCGCCAATATCGATATTATCGTCAGCGAAAAAGAGCATGCGCTGCTTCTTCCCGCAAATGCCGTTCAGACCAGGAACGGAAAAGCCGTGGTGCAGCAGAAAAGCGGGAGAGCCAAAAATGGCGTGGCATACAGGACGGTCAGAACCGGCATGCAGGACGACGTCAATATCGAGATTCTCGATGGTCTGGGGGAGAACTCCGTCGTGCTGGTCAGGGACACTTCGTTCGCGCTCCCCGAAAGCAGCGGCGGCTCGAATCCTTTCATTCCCAAGCGGAACCGGTCGACGAAATGAAACCTGTCATTGAATTGCGGGATGTTCACCGGACCTACCATATCGGTGAAAGCACGGTTCACGCCCTGAGGGGAGTCTCGCTCACGGTGGAGCAGGGCGAATTCGTCGCCATCATGGGTGCTTCCGGGTCGGGCAAATCCTCGCTGCTTCAGATTCTCGGGCTGCTGGACAACCCCGACAAAGGCGAATACCTGATTTTCGGCAATAACGTCAACCAGCTTTCCGAAGACGAGCAGGCAGGATTGCGCAACAATCTGGCCGGCTTCGTGTTCCAGCAGTTCCATCTGCTCCGCCGGATGAGCATTGTCGACAATGTCCGCCTTCCGCATATCTACAGCGGCCTCAAAGGGGATTTCCGGCAGGAGGCCGTCAGGCGGCTCGCTCTTGTGGGGCTTGAACACCGGATTGGCCATACGCCGAACCAGCTTTCGGGCGGCGAGCAGCAGCGGGTGGCCATCGCCAGGGCGCTGGTGCGCGACCCCCTGATCATTTTCGCCGACGAACCCACCGGTAACCTCGATACGAAGAACTCGGCCGAAATCATGAAGATACTCAAGGGGCTCAATGAAGAGGGGAAAACCGTCATCATGGTTACCCACGAGCCCGATATCGCCGCATATGCCGAAAGGGTGATCACCATGCGCGACGGGGTGATCCTCTCCGACGAGCGCCGGGAAGGAGGCATACGTCCGGCGGCCACCGGGGCCACGGACGCTTATGAACTGCATCTTTCCGGAGGAGCGCCGCTCTGGAGCGACGGCCGTTTCGTGGGGTTCATGGCCCAGGCATTCCAGTCCATTCTCGCCAACAAGATCCGTTCGCTGCTCTCTGTTCTCGGCATCCTTGTCGGTGTTGCGTCGGTCATTGCCATGATGGCGCTTGGCGAGGGCGCCAAATTCGCCATGCAGGAACAGCTCAAGTCGATGGGCTCGAATCTGCTCTCCATACGGGGCGGATCGGCCAAAATCAGGGGTGCGGCACAGGGCGCCGGAGCGGTAACCCGCTTTACGATGAAGGATGTCGAGGCGATAGCGGCCCTCGCCCCGCTGGTCAGGAATGCAACGGGAGTGGCAAGCGGCAGCGGGCAGGCCGTTTTTGAAAACAACAACTGGAGCACAAATCTTGAAGGGGCCGGCTACGATTACGCCGTCATGCGCTCGACTACGCCCTCGATCGGGCGGTGGTTCACCAGGGAGGAACTGCAGCGGCGCGAAAAGGTGGCGATTGTCGGCGTTACGGTGGTAAGGGAGCTTTTCGGTTCAGCCAATCCCATCGGTAAAACCATCAAGATCAACCGGATCAATTTCAAGGTTATCGGCATCGCTCCCGCAAAGGGGTTTTCCGGTCCGCGCGACGAGGACGACATCGTGATCATTCCCGTCACGACCGCCATGTACCGCGTGCTCGGCAAGGATTATCTTACCAGTATCTACGTTGAGGCCAGTAATCCCGCACAGATTGAGGCTGCAGAAAACGCCATCGACGAACTGATCCGCAAACGGCACCGCCTAAAAGCCGACGACGATACCTTCAACATCCGCGACATGACGGAAATCCAGAAGATGCTCTCGAGCACCACCGAAACCATGAGCATGCTGCTTGGTTCCATTGCCGCCATATCGCTTCTTGTCGGAGGTATCGGCATCATGAACATCATGCTGGTTTCGGTAACCGAGCGTACCCGCGAAATCGGGCTGAGGAAGGCTATAGGGGCTCGAAAAAACGATATCATGCTGCAGTTTCTCGTGGAATCCGTCGGCATGACCATCAGTGGCGGGTTGATCGGGATTATGACAGGAATAGGCATTTCTCTGCTCCTGTCGTTTTTTGCCGGATGGGCCGTGAAAACTTCGCTGCTTTCCATTTTCCTTGCCACGGCTTTTTCCGTCATGACCGGACTTTTTTTCGGCTTGTGGCCTGCCCGGAAAGCTGCGGATCTCAAGCCTGTAGAGGCTTTGCGCTATGAATAGCATGCTCCGTGAAAAAAAAGATTTTTTTTGTGCAAGATTCAGGGAGCTATGCCGTCTTACTCTATGAAGGCACGATAAAACGGTTTCGTGTTTTCACCCTTAGGTTAGTTGTGTGTGGTTTGTGTGTTGTGTGGTGTGGAATTTCGGTAATCAGTCGGGTTTTCTTTGATGTGTTGTTGTGGTTACGAAGATGAACGGAACAAAGGCGTCTCTTTTACTCTGTAGTTCAAGTTGAAGCGGGGCCCTGAATGGTAGGCGATGTAAGATTGAAAACCAGGCTGATGACCGATTGGAACAGCGAAGAGCTTGAGTAGGGCTCTTCGCTGTTTTTTTTATGGGCAAAATATCCTCCGGCATTCGATGCGGCGGATCGTAAAACGGGAAAACCCCTGCATGAGCCTTTCATGCAGGGGTTTTCGATACCGGGGCGGTCGGGCGGAGCGCCCTCTCTCCTCAGGAGGCGGCCAGCGCCTGATTGACCTTTGCTGCAGCATCGTGCAGGCCGTTGGCGGCAATCAGGTTCAATCCTGATTCGTCGAGCATTTTCTGGGCGATCTCGGCGTTCGTGCCCTCGAGGCGGACAATGACCGGAAGATTGAGACCGATTTTCTGGGCGGCCTGGATAATGCCACCGGCAACACGGTCGCAACGCACGATTCCGCCGAAGATGTTGACGAGAATGGCCTTGACGTTTCCGTCGCTCAGAATGATCTTGAATCCCTCCTCAACGGTCTGGGGGCTCGCTCCACCGCCTACGTCGAGGAAGTTGGCGGGTCGTCCGCCGGCAAGCTGGATCATGTCCATGGTTGCCATGGCAAGACCAGCGCCGTTGACCATGCAGCCGACATTGCCGTCGAGACGCACGTAGTTGAGGTTCGATTTCGAGGCTTCCACTTCAAAGGGGTCCTCTTCGTTGGTATCGCGCAGTTCAAGAAAATCCTTGTGGCGGAAGAGCGCGTTTCCGTCAAAATTGATTTTTGCGTCGAGGGCAAGCACCCGGCCCTCTCTGGTGACGACAAGCGGATTGATTTCAGCCAGCGACGCGTCGATGCTCATGTAGGCGTTATAGAGCGCGGTGATGAACGATACGGCGTTTCTGAACTGTTCGCCATCGAGGCCGAGGAAGAATGCCGCCTGGCGGGCCTGAAAGGCCTGGAGGCCGTAGAGCGGGTCTACCTGGATCTTCAGCAGCTTGTCGGGGGTCTCTTCGGCGACCGTCTCGATTTCCATACCGCCTTCGGTCGAGACCATCAGTACGTTTCTTGAAGTGGAGCGGTCGAGGGTGATGCCTACATAGAACTCACGGTCGATGTTCATGCCCTCTTCCACCAGCAGCCGGCTTACCAGCTTTCCTTCAGGACCGGTCTGATGCGTCACCAGGGTGGCTCCAAGCATCTGGGTTGCGATGTCACGGGCTTCATCGGGCGACTTTGCAAGTTTAACGCCTCCGGCTTTGCCGCGTCCTCCTGCATGAATCTGGGCCTTGACAACCACGACAGAGCTGCTCTGTTCTTCAAAAAGCTGCACGGCAGCCTGCTTTGCCTCTTCAGGCGAAAAAGCAACGATGCCCTTGGGCACACTGACCCCGAATTTTTTCAGGATATCTTTGCCTTGATATTCATGAATGTTCATATTACTCAGGTAACTGTTGTAAGGTTAATACTGCGCCGGCCGAGTGAACCGGAGAAACGGGGCAAGGAAAACTTAAGTATACTGAATTTTACCCTTTTACTAAAGCTTTGAAGTTACACATATGCACAATTTGAACTTTTATATGGAATATGCCCTCAGGGAAGCGCTGAAAGCATACGAGAAAAAAGAGATTCCTGTAGGGGCGGTCGTTTTCGACAGCAACGGGAATATTGTCGGAAAAGGATACAACCAGGTTGAAGCGCTCTCCGACGCCACAGCCCACGCCGAGATGATCGCGCTTACCTCAGCCATGGCAACGCTCGGGAACAAGTATCTCGAAGAGTGCACCCTTGCTGTAACCATGGAGCCTTGCCCCATGTGCGCGGGGGCGATCGTCAATGCCAAACTGGGTCGCCTTGTTTTCGGAGCTTACGATCCGAAGATGGGCGCATCGGGAACGGTTCTGAACATCACCGGCTGCAGGGAACTCAATCACCGGCCGGAAGTGATCGGCGGCATCATGGAAAACAGGTGTTCGGAGCTGCTTCGCGATTTTTTTGCTGAACTTCGTCGTCGGCAGCGCTTTGATTCTTGAAGTAATTGTATTACTATGTAAAAAATAGTACTTATGTAATTGCTGTCGTTTTTTGCCTGAATACGCAGGGTGTCCTTCAGGCTGACGTGTATTTCAGTCGCTGTCGATTATAACCACACTAACGGAAGAGGTTATATGGGCGAATCATGCAGAACGGTATTCGAGTTGCAGGACACGGTATACCGTATCGCGTTGTGGATGACCGGTTCAAAAATACTGGCTCGGGAGCTTGTTGTCTGGACCTACCGCGATGTCGGTGTAGAGACCACCCTGAACGAACTGTTCAAACGCTTCAGGGCATACTATTTCAGCAATTTCAGCATCGATCTCTTTTCCTGCTTTCTGGATACGGGGTGCAAAAGAGCGCACGACCTGCAGGACGATTCCACCGGCCGCGACTACGACGACATCAAGCTTGCCGTCCTGTTCGCCGACATGTTCGGCCTGACCTGCAACGAGATAGCCGAAATCAACGGCACCGACCTCGATACCCTGAAAATATGGCTCTGGTGGGGCAGGAAAACCTTCGTCCTGCAGCTTCCCGAGTATTAGCCTCCGCACCCTCCGCAAGGAGGACTCCCTTTCTTTTTTTCCTCGTTCCGAACTCTTTTTCTCGGGCTGTAGCTGCATCCGGCTCCCGTGGTGCGCATTTTTCCGTGCGTATCCGGCAACCCTCACTCGTCGTTCTTCTCGACCGAAATGTTCTCCCTGATGATGCTCTTGAGGGAGCTGGCAAGGTGGGAGACGATGTCCTGGGCGATGTTGCTGCCGACCGACGGCGCCTGGACGGTGTCGAGGCTTTCGATGCCGGCTTTCTTGACCGAGTTGCTGATGGTGACCGAGAGTACGGGGTTGCACTCCCGCACGATCTCCTTGAGCATGAATGATGCCTCGAACATCCCCTGCTGGGTGATCTCCCTGCGGTCCTCTTCGGAGAGCATCTGGCAGTGCCGTATGGCGATCATGCCGGCAAGGCAGGTGAGATAGGTGTTTGTGGCTCCCGCAAGGAAAAGGTTCATGAAGAAAGGCGTGAGCAGGTTGCCGCCGGGCAGCAGCGATGAAAGGGTGTTGCTGAAGGAGGACTGGATGATCGGCTTGATATGGGCGGGAATGTCCTCCCGCCTGAAGTCCGAGAGGGGGAGGCAGCGGTAGACCGAGCGGACCAGCCCGACGAACTCCATGGCGTTATGGGTGCGGTGGTGGATCTTGTAGATGTTCCATACCGTCTTGAGGATGTTTCTGAGCGAGGTGGTGGTGCCGTAGGAGGTGTTCTGTGCGAATGCTCCCACGAAAAAGTTCTTGGTGGCGATCTGCTTGGTTTTGTTGATCGCATCGACCTCGAGCAGTTTGAGGTTGGCGCGCAGCCAGCGAAGATCCTTCTCCTTGCGCAGCGGTTCGGGGTGCATGGAGTGCGCGGGAAGCGTCCGGCAGAGAAAGGCAATCCAGGCCGGAAAGTTTTTTGCGGTTTCGTTGAGCGGCAGCGGCGGGTGCGGGGCGGTGCTGAAGAACCGGAATCCCGAAACGATCGCAAAAAGCATGAGGGCGCCCGAGAAAGCAAGAAACGCGTAGCCCGCATAGGGGTGCAGCGTCGAGAGCAGGGCGCCGAAAGCAGCAAGCTGGTTCAGGGCGAAAACCCCGAGCAGCAGGAGCAGTGCCGCGAGTGCGGACCCGAGAAAGACGAGGGCTTTTCTTTTCATACCGGAAGCCTGATGATCGTGGATGGACGAACCCTGTTTCAGGTACTTCTTTCAGGTAATGTAAAGAAAAAAACGTTTATACGTTTTGTCTGGGTTCGGGAAGCCGTATCTCTTGATCCTTGCTGAACTGGTAGTCGAGGAAGACATCTTCGGCCGTGGGAAGCTGCCATGAGCCGTCCGGCAGCCGGTTCGTGGTATCCTTGAGCCGGTAGGTCAGGTGGCCGCAGGTCCAGCAGTCGTAGCGGGCCATGCCGGTACAGAGGCAGGTTTTTTCCGACGGCGTGATCGGCAGACCTGATTTTTTTTCTTCGAGAGCCTTGTAGTAGGCGTCGATATAGGAGCACTTCCCGCCGGTTTCCAGCAGATAGCCGAGCCCCTGGCAGTTGGGCTTCATCCTGTAGGAGAGTGTCGGGGAGTTTACGAGCATGCGCATCGGGTAGCCGGTTGTCGAGGCCATGTTCACCACAATGTCCTTCTCTTCGGCATTGATGTAGTGCTGCTTGACCGCAGCCGGAAGACCGGCCTCCCTTGAAATGGCGAAGCGGGTTGCTACCTGTACCGCTGCGGCTCCCTTTTGGAGGTACTGTGCGGCGTCGGTTCCCGTGAAGATTCCCCCTGCGGGAATGACCGGAATCGAAAGGTTCTCTTTTTTCAGGAAGTCGAGCACTTCCGTGACGATGGTGTTCAGATCGAAGGTGTGCCAGTCGAGCGGCCCGAATCCGAGGTGTCCGCCGGCAAGAGGGCCCTCGACGATAATGTAGTCGGGCAGCCGGTTGAGACGGACGGCGCGTTTGAGGAAAATGGCCAGCGCCCGGACCGAAGAGATGATGATGCCTATCTGAGCGTCGCGGAATCGGGGGTGATCCTGAATGAGGTCGAGGGTGCGCAGATTGAGTCCGGCTGCAAGGGTAAGACCGTCGATACCTGCATCCAGTGCGGCCGAAAGCCTTACCTTGAGCGTTTCCGACGCATTGTTCATGGTCAGCTTTTCCATGCAGTTCAGGAAAATCGCTCCTTTTCCCGTTTTCTGGGAAACCGTGTACTCGATGTATTTTTTCTGGGCCTCGGCAACCTCCTCAAGGTCGAAGAGCACTGCGGATTTGTCCGGGATGTCGGTATAGGCTGCGTACTTCCTGCGTTTGCGCGAAACGTACGAGGTACTGAAAATCTGATCACAGACGTAGCAGACTTCGGCATCGGAAATATGGCCTATGCCGCCAAGTTTCTCTGCCGCCAGGGCAAGTTCGGTTGTTGATATGTTGACGCCCATACCGCCGATAACGATTGGGACATACTCTTTTCCTCCTAACGGTAGCCTGAAATTATCTACGATCATTGTCTGTGTATTCCGATGTAAAAGCATTTTCCGGCCTTCGGCGGATTCGGAGGCCGGCTGGGTTGCCGCCTTTTTGCAGGTAGTGGCTCGCCCGGCTGTCAAAAATTAAAATTATTTAAGATAGAATATTTCGTTCTATAAATCTACAGTCAAAACGTACAAAACGCCATGCCGCCGTGAACCGGTACTTTTACCGACACCATTGCAATGGCTGTTTGAGAAAAGGAGGAGAGAATAGTAAATTGACAGGCCTGATGAAAACGGGGGAGAGCAATCGACCGCCCGTCAAGTAACAACCGATCATGAACAAAGGGGAACCGTTATGATAAAACTCGTCCTACTCCGCCACGGCGAGAGCCAGTGGAATCTGGAAAACCGCTTTACCGGCTGGCACGACATCGACTTGACGGACAACGGCAGGCTTGAGGCCTCGAATGCGGGAAAGACCATGAAAGAGGCGGGCCTGACTTTCGATATTGCCTATACCTCCGTGCTGAAACGGGCCATCAGGACGCTCTGGAACGCTCTGGACGGCATGGATCTCATGTGGATTCCCGTCATGAAAAGCTGGCGGCTCAACGAGCGTCACTATGGTGCGCTGCAGGGGCTGAACAAGTCCGAGACATCCCGCAAATACGGCGAGGAGCAGGTGCTGGTATGGAGAAGAAGCTACGATACCCCTCCGCCGCAGCTCGATCGCGACGATGAGCGTTATCCCGGCCTTGACCGCCGTTACGCCGATCTGGGCGAAACGGAACTGCCGCTTTCGGAGTGCCTGAAGGACACCGTCGAACGTTTTCTCCCGATCTGGCACGACACCATAGCGCCGGAGATCCGCAAGGGCAGACGGGTGCTTATCGTCGCGCACGGCAATTCGCTGCGGGCGCTGGTCAAGTATCTCGACAACATTTCCGAGGAGGATATCGTCGGTCTGAACATCCCGACAGGCATCCCTCTCGTCTACGAACTCGACGACGACCTCAAGCCGCTGAAAAGCTACTATCTCGGCGATCAGGAGGCAATAAAACAGGCCGTCCAGGCGGTTGCCGGACAGGCCAAAGCATAGGACGGGCGTTTACCGGCAGGGGGTTTTTCTCGGGGAACGTTATTAATTGAAAAAACCTTATATTCTGCACTTAAAATTCAGTGAGCGCCCTTTTTTTGAAACTTTACAGATGAGTTGTGCCTGAAAATATGAATGCTAAGCTTAATACGGGGCTGTATGACCCCCAGTTTGAGCATGATGCCTGCGGGGTGGGATTTGTCGCCCATATCAAAGGTGTCCGTTCTCACGCAATTGTCGAGCAGGGATTGCAGATCAACGAAAACCTGAAACATCGCGGCGCCTGCGGCTGCGAAAAAAACACCGGCGACGGTGCAGGTATTCTTCTGCAGGTACCCGACAAGTTTCTTCGCAGGGTCTGCGCCGAACGCAGTATCGAACTGCCGCCCGAAAAGCACTACGGTGTGGGCATGGTGTTTCTTCCCCCCGATATTTCACAGCGCAGGGCCATCGAGGATATCTGCCGTCAGATGATCCAGGCCGAGGGACAGAAGTTTCTCGGTTTCAGGAAGGTGCCTACCGAAAACGAATCGCTGGGCGAGACCGCCAGATCCGAAGAGCCTGTCGTCAAGCAGCTTTTTGTCGGACGCGGCAAGGATGTGACCTCGGAAATCGAGTTCGAGAGAAAGCTGTATATCATTCGCCGCAGAATCACCAAGCGGGTCAAATATACCGCAGGCGTTCTCGGCAGCAGCTATTTCTATATTTCAAGCCTTTCCTGCAGAACCATCGTCTACAAGGGCATGCTGCTTCCGGAGCAGGTTGGGGTGTACTATCCCGAACTGCACGACCCGGACATGGAAAGCGCCATCGCCATGGTGCATTCGCGCTTCAGCACCAACACCTTCCCGAGCTGGGACCGGGCACACCCCTACCGTTTTCTCAGCCATAACGGCGAGATCAACACGCTGCGCGGCAACGTCAGCTGGATGAAGGCCAGGGAGAAGAACATTTGTTCCAAAGTGTTCGGCGACGCCATCGAGGACATCAAGCCGATCATTTTCGAGGACGGCAGCGATTCGGGCATTCTCGACAACGTGTTCGAGTTTCTCGTGCTTTCCGGTCGCTCGCTGGCTCATGCCGCCATGATGATCATTCCGGAGCCGTGGGCCGGCAACAAAAGCATGGAGCCGCTCAAGCGCTCGTTCTACGAATATCACAGCTGCCTGATGGAGCCCTGGGACGGCCCCGCATCGGTAGCCTTCACCGACGGCACGCAGATCGGCGCCGTGCTCGACCGCAACGGCCTTCGCCCGTCGCGCTACTACATCACCAGGGACGATCTGGTCATCATGGCTTCCGAAGTGGGCGTGCTCGACATCGCCCCCGAACGCATTCTCCGCAAGGACCGCCTGCAGCCGGGGCGCATGTTCCTGGTCGATACCGCCGAGGGGCGGATCATTTCCGACGAGGAGATCAAGAGCACCATCGCTTCCGAAGCGCCATACGGAGAGTGGATCGGCCGGAACATGATCGATCTGGAAACGCTTCCGGATCATCCGCTGATGAAGAACCCGGACGAAGACAAGTACAGCCTTACGGCGCGGCAGAAGGTTTTCGGGTATACCCAGGAGGACATCGCGCTGCAGATCATGCCGATGTCCCGCAACGGCGTCGAACTTGTCGGTTCGATGGGCAACGATACGCCGCTGGCCGTGCTTTCCAACAAGCCCAAGCTGCTCTACGACTACTTCAAGCAGCTCTTCGCGCAGGTCACCAACCCTCCGATCGATTCGCTCAGGGAGGAGATCATCACCTCCACGACCGTCATGCTCGGCACCGAGGGGAACCTGCTCGACTCGGAGGAGCTCAACTGCCGCAGGCTGCGTCTGCCCTATCCGGTGCTTTCCAACGCCGATCTCGAAAAAATACGCGGCGTCGACAAACCAGGCTTCAGGGCCGTCACCCTTCCGATATTCTATGATGTCGCTGCCGGCGGAAAAGGCATCGAACGCGCCATGCAGGATCTCTACCGCCTCTCGGAACAGGCCGCCGCGACGGGAGTGAACATCATCATCCTTTCCGACAAGGGCGAGATCGAAAAAGACCGTGCGCCGATACCGGCCCTTCTGGCCATATCGGGCATGCACAACTTCCTTATCAACGCAGGTCTGCGTACAAGGGTCGGTCTGGTGCTCGAATCCGCCGAACCGCGCACGGTACACCATTTCGCCATGCTCATCGGTTACGGCGCGGGCGCGGTGAACCCCTATATGGCCTTCGAAACCATCCGTTCGCTGATCGGCTCCGGCCAGATCACGCTCGACGAGAAAACCGCGAAGAAGAACTACATCAAGGCCGCGGTGAAGGGTATCGTGAAAACCATGGCCAAGATGGGCATTTCCACCATCCAGAGTTATCGTGGTTCGCAGATTTTCGAGGCGGTCGGCCTGAACAGCCAGCTTGTCGACGCCTACTTCACCCGCACGCCGACCAGAATAGAGGGGATCGGGCTCGACGCGGTAGCCGAAGAGGTGCGCAAGCGCCACACCTCCGTGTTTCCGCCTTCGGGCAACAAGGTGGACCGCGGGCTCGAGGCCGGCGGAGAGCGCAGATGGCGCCACAGCGGAGAGTTCCATCTCTTCAGCCCCGAAGCGATCCATCTGTTGCAGCAATCCTGCCGCACGGGCAATTACAGCCTGTTCAAGAAGTATGAAACCCTCATCGACGACCAGAGCGAACATCTCTGCACGATCAGGGGGCTCATGGACATCAGGTATCCCCGTCAGCCCATTCCGCTTGAAGAGGTGGAACCGGTCGAAAATATTCTCAGACGGTTCAAGACCGGAGCCATGTCGTACGGCTCCATCAGCCAGGAGGCGCACGAGACCCTTGCCATAGCCATGAACCGGATCGGCGGCAGAAGCAATACCGGAGAGGGCGGCGAAGACCCGGCGCGTTTCGTGCCCGACGCCAACGGCGATTCCCGCAAGTCGGCCATCAAGCAGGTCGCTTCGGGCCGTTTCGGTGTTACGAGCGAGTACCTGACCAACGCCAACGAAATCCAGATCAAGATGGCCCAGGGAGCCAAGCCCGGAGAGGGCGGTCAGCTTCCGGGTGCGAAGGTCTATCCGTGGGTGGCCAAAGTCCGCCATTCGACGCCCGGCGTGGGACTGATCTCTCCGCCTCCGCACCACGACATCTACTCCATCGAGGATCTCGCGCAGCTGATCCACGACCTGAAAAACGCCAACCGCGAGGCCCGCATCAACGTCAAGCTGGTCTCGTCGGTCGGAGTCGGCACCATCGCTGCAGGTGTTGCCAAGGCTCATGCCGACGTGGTGCTCATCAGCGGCCACGACGGCGGCACCGGAGCTTCTCCCATATCGAGCATCATGCATGCAGGCATGCCGTGGGAACTCGGCCTTGCCGAAGCGCATCAGACCCTCATGCTCAACAACCTGCGCAGCAGGATCGTGGTCGAGGCCGACGGTCAGCTGAAAACCGCGCGCGACATCGTTGTTGCCGCCATGCTCGGCGCCGAGGAGTTCGGATTCGCCACCACAACCCTTGTGGTGATGGGCTGCGTCATGATGCGCTGCTGCCAGGACGACTCCTGTGCGGTCGGCGTTGCCACCCAGAATCCCGAGCTTCGCAAGAACTTCAGGGGCAAGCCGGAGCATGTCGAAAATTTCATGCGTTTTCTCGGCGAAGGGGTTCGCGAATACATGGCACGCCTCGGCGTCAGCTCGCTCGACGAACTGGTCGGCCGGACCGAACTGCTCGGCATGAAGAAAACCATCGACCACTGGAAGGCCAGCGGAGTCGATCTTTCCAAGATTCTTTACCAGCCGGAGGCCGGCGAGAACGATCTGCGCTACTGCAGCCTGAAACAGGAGCACGGGCTCGAGGAGAGTCTCGATCTGACCACCCTGCTCACCATCTGCGAGCCCGCCATCAAGCGGGGCGAGAAGGTCACCAGTACGCTGGCCATCAGCAATACCAACCGGGTGGTCGGCACGATTACCGGTAACGAAGTGACCAAGGCGTACGGCGCCAAAGGACTGCCCGACGATACCATTCATCTGAAATTCTTCGGATCCGCAGGACAGAGCTTCGGCGCGTTCATTCCCAACGGCATGACCCTCGAACTCGAAGGCGATGCCAACGACTATGTCGGCAAAGGGCTTTCGGGCGGAAAAATCGTGGTCTATCCGCCGCGCAGCGCCACCTTCGTGCCGGAAGAGAACATCATTATCGGCAATGTCGGTTTCTACGGTGCGACATCCGGCGAGGCCTACATCAGGGGTATGGCAGGTGAACGGTTCTGCGTGCGTAACAGCGGTCTCAGGGCGGTTGTCGAGGCCATCGGCGACCACGGGTGCGAGTACATGACCGGAGGCAGCGTCATCATTCTCGGCAAAACCGGACGGAACTTCGCCGCCGGCATGTCGGGAGGCGTGGCCTACGTCTACGACCCTGACGGAACCTTCAGCGAAAACTGCAACCACGATATGGTCGGTCTCTATCCGGTTGACGATCCTCTGGAGCTTGCCGAACTGCAGTCCACGATCGAGAAGCATGTGGAGCTGACCGGCAGTGCGCTCGGTGAGCGTATTCTCGGCGCATGGACCATGGCGAAGACTCAGTTCGTCAAGGTGCTGCCGAACGACTACAAGCGTGCCATGGAGGCCATGAAAGAGGTTGAAAATGCGGGATTGACCGGTGCCGAAGCCGTTATGGCGGCATTTGAAAAGAACGTTCACGATCCTTCGCGCGTATCAGGAAACTAACACCGGGCATGCGGCGGTGCTGCTCCGGAAAAGCATTAAACGAGAGTTATGGGAAAAGTAAAAGGATTTATGGAGTTCCAGAGAGCCCTTCCCTCAGACAGGGAGCCTCTGGAGAGGATAAAGGACTGGCGGGAGTTTCATCTGGAGATGCCGGATGGCGAACTGCAGAAGCAGGGGGCCCGCTGCATGGATTGCGGCACGCCCTACTGTCACACCGGGTTCCTGCTCAGTGGCATGGCCAGCGGATGTCCGATTCATAACCTGATTCCCGAGTGGAACGACTATATCTACAAAGGGTTCTGGCACGAGGCATTCGACCGGCTCATGAAGACCAACAACTTTCCTGAATTCACCGGAAGGGTCTGCCCGGCGCCCTGCGAGGGCTCCTGCGTGCTCGGCATCATCGAGCCGCCGGTCACCATCAAGAATATCGAGTGCTCCATTATCGAGCACGCCTTCGCCGAAGGGTGGGTAGAGCCGAAAACCATAGCATTGCGCACCGGCAAGCACGTTGCCGTAGTCGGTTCCGGACCTGCCGGACTGGCCTGCGCCGACCAGCTCAACAAGGCCGGGCACAGCGTTACGGTGTTCGAGCGCGACGACCGGATCGGCGGACTCATGATGTACGGCATTCCCAACATGAAGCTCGACAAGACGGAAGTCGTCGGGCGCCGCATCTCCATCATGGAGGCTGAAGGAGTCACCTTCATGGCCTCTACCGAGGTCGGCGCCGATTACCCTGCCGACAAGCTGCTCGAGGAGTTCGACGCCGTCGTGCTCTGCACCGGCGCCACCAGGCCCCGCGACCTTGCGGTCGAGGGCCGCACCTTCCAGGGCGTGCACTTCGCCATGGACTTTCTGCGCTCGTCCACCAAAGCGCTGCTCGACGCCACCTCGCCCGCCATTACGGCGGAGGGCAAGGATGTGATCGTCATCGGCGGCGGCGATACCGGCACCGACTGCGTAGCCACCTCGCTGCGCCAGGGGTGCAGGAGCGTCGTCCAGCTCGAGATCATGCCCAGGCCTCCGCTCGATCGTCAGGCAGACAACCCGTGGCCCGAGTGGCCGAAGATCTACAAGGTGGACTACGGTCAGGAGGAAGCTGCAGCCGTGCAGAATGGCGATCCCCGCCGGTACGCTGTGATGACCAAGAAATTTCTCGATGCGGGCACCGGGGCGCTTACGGCCGTCGAGGTCTCCGATGTGGAATGGGTCAACGACGAAGGCCGCTTTATTCCCCGTCCGGTTTCCGGAACCGAGGAGATCCTGCCTGCCCAGCTGGTGCTGCTCGCCATGGGCTTCATCGGCCCGGAGGAGAGTCTCCTGCAGCAGCTGCAGATAACCCAGGATGCGCGCAGCAACATCAAGGCCGACGAACAGAGCTATAAAACCAACAAGCAGGGCATCTTCGCCGCCGGCGACGCGCGCCGCGGTCAAAGCCTTGTGGTGTGGGCGATCAACGAAGGCCGTGCGGCCGCCCGCGAATGCGACCGGTATCTCATGGGCACGACATGCCTGCCGTGAGCGTCCCAAACGATTGGCCCGCGAAGGTTGTTATACTGGTGGAAATACCGGTGGAATTTTTCATGACGCTTCAAACAAGGTTCCGTGCAAATGGAAAAACAGCAGCTTAACGAAATGCTCCGGAAGCTTCACGAGGAGCTCGAGCAGGTAGAGAGTGTGGACGACGCGACCGTATCGGTGCTCTCGACTCTCCGGGAGGATATCCAGCACCTTCTCAGCGGAAAGGGTACAGGATCCCCCGAGGAGCAGGAACCCATTTCCCTGCGCCTTGGCGAAGCCATCGACCATTTTGAAGCCGACCACCCCAAGCTCAGCATGGCTATCCAGCATGTGCTCGACAGCCTGGCGAAAATGGGATTGTAAGCTTCTGAAAACCGTAATCAGCAAAGGCATCAGTTTTACATGACGAGAGTTAAAGAGCCCGAAAAGGGGAGAAAGCGCACCGGAAACGGCAACGAACCGGTTTTCTGTTCGTTCTGCGGACGCAGCTCCCTTGAAGTCAACAGCATGGTCGCCGGTCCGGGAGCATTCATCTGCGACCGCTGCATCAAGACCTCATACGAAATCCTCCGCAAGGAGATCAGCGCCATAAAACCGGCCGACCGCCAGCCGGAAAAGCCTTTTCAGCCAAGGCTGGTCAGCCCGAAAGCCATCATGGAGTCGCTCGACCAGTACGTGGTTGGTCAGGACATCGCCAAAAAGTCGCTCTCCGTGGCGGTCTACAACCACTACAAGCGGATCGATTCGCAGGAGTGGTCGCACGAGTCCGACGAGGTGGTTATCGAGAAGAGCAACATCCTGCTCATCGGCCCGACGGGCACGGGCAAGACCCTGCTCGCCCAGACGCTGGCCAACCTGCTCGAAGTGCCCTTCACCATAGCCGACGCCACCTCGCTGACCGAGGCGGGCTACGTGGGCGACGACGTGGAGACCATTCTGGCCAGGCTGCTCCACGCTTCCGACTTCAATCTCGAACGCGCCGAGCGGGGCATCATCTACGTGGACGAAATCGACAAGATCGCGCGCAAGTCCGCCAACGTCTCCATCACCCGCGACGTATCGGGCGAGGGCGTGCAGCAGGCGCTGCTCAAGATCCTCGAGGGATCGGTGGTCGGCGTGCCGCCCAAGGGGGGCCGCAAGCACCCTGAGCAGCAGCTCATCAACATCAATACCAAGAACATCCTCTTCATCTGCGGCGGAGCGTTCGAGGGGCTCGACAAGCTCATCGCCAAGAGAGTGTCGAAATCATCCATGGGATTCGGCTCGAAGGTGAAGCACAAGCACACCGGCTACGATCCGGAAATCCTGCGCTACGTCACCCAGGATGACCTGCACGAATACGGGCTCATCCCCGAATTCATCGGCCGGCTTCCAATCATCTCCACCCTCGATCCGCTTGACGAAAAGGCCCTGCGCAGCATTCTCGTGGAGCCGAAAAACGCCCTCGTGAAGCAGTACAAGAAACTGTTCGAAATGGACGGCGTGGAGCTGGAGTTCACTGAGGAGGCGCTCGACAGGGTTGTCGAAATCGGCATCGACCGGGGAACCGGAGCCCGCGCCCTGCGCTCGGTGCTCGAGAACGTGATGATCAACATCATGTTCGAGCTGCCTTCGCTCAAAGGGGTGCAGAAGTGCATCATCACGGTTG
>JAAXXP010000124.1 GCA_013334435.1 Chlorobiaceae bacterium
ACCCGGAGACGCCTACTTCAACAACAAGTGGCTGCACATTCCCTTCGACCTGAACAATCACAAGCAGAACGGAAGCAGACGGCAGCATGCCTGATGGTTTCACCCATTTCCTGAAACGGCCGCACTTTCCGGCCGTTTTTTTTTGTCCGGAACTATAGAGAGGCCCCCTCCCTTTGATGCGAGCACGGCAAGTGTTAAATTGGCGTAACGCAAGAACATCCGATGCGCAGGCTTCCCGGATGCCTGAGGCGCGGAAGGCCGACCGCTGAAATCGCCTGAAATTTCACCGGGAAAACGGAGTCTGCGCAAGTTATGGAAGCAAAGCGGCGTCTCACTTGAAACGCGGAGTTTTGCCTCTCCCTGCGGCGCCCCGTAACGCTAACAAGATCGCTATTTTCGAAAAAACCCTCTTTAGTACCATGCTCGGAAAAAGTCTGTTCTGCATCATGCTTGCCTTTGCGCTGGTCATACCGGCGGCCGCCCGGACCACGGCCAAATCCGCCTCTCCCCGATCCGGGGATGCGGCGCCACTCGCGCCAACGGCCGCACAGGAGGAGGCCGGCATGTATCTCAAGCAATTTCTTCTCGAGAGGCACTACAGGAAGGTTACGCCGGGAGACTCCCTGTCCGTCGAGATTTTCAACCGCTATATCGACATTCTCGACGGCAGCCGCAGCTATTTCCTGGCCAGGGAGGTCGATAGCCTGAAGCAGCTCTACGGAAAGCAGCTTGACGATGAATTTCTATCCGGCAAGGCCAGTGCGGGATTCGCCATCTATAACTTTTTTTTAGGGCGGGCCAGGGAAAAAGTGCGGTATATGAAGGCGGCGGCAGGAACGGCGCCCTTCAGCTTTACGGTTCCCGATACCCTTGATTTCGATCGCAAGAACGATCCCTGGCCGGCAGACCGGAAGCAGTTGACCGGCTTGTGGACCAAAGAGCTGAAGTACCAGTGGCTCGACCTGAAATCGTCAGGAGAGCGCCCGAAAGGCATACGCGCCCAGCTCTCGAAAAACCTGACCGGCAGGCTCAATCTCCTGAACCGGCAGAAACCCGAAGACGCTTTTCATGCCTATATGAGCGCATTGACCACGTCGTTCGATCCGCATACCAGTTATTTCTCGCCGGACGAGTTCGAGAATTTTCAGATCGACCTGAGCCGTTCACTGGAGGGCATAGGCGCCCGGCTGCAGATTGAAAACGACTATATCGTCGTCAACGAGGTGATTGCCGGAGGGCCCGCGTTTAAAAGCAGGCTTCTGAAAAAAGGGGACAGGATCATCGGCGTCGGGCAGGGTGCCGCATCGAAAATCGTGGATATAACCGGCTGGAGAATCAACGATGCCGTAGGGCTCATCCGGGGAAAGAAGGGATCCGTCGTGCGTCTGAAGCTGCTTCCCGCAAGCCAGGGTGGCAGGGGACCGGCAAAAATCATCCAGCTCGTCCGCGACAGGATCAATCTTGAAGAGGAGGCCGCCGGAAAACAGGTTCTCCGGGTCAACGGACGGAAAATCGGCATCATCACCGTACCCTCCTTCTATCTCGATTTCGATGCCCGGAGACGCAACGACAACAATTACAACAGCACAAGCCGCGATGTCCAGAGAATTCTCGGAGAGCTCAATGCGGAAGGTGTCGATGGCGTCATTCTTGATCTTCGGGATAACGGAGGCGGTTCACTTGAAGAGGCCGTGAGCGTTACCGGACTGTTCATTCCCGAGGGGCCTGTGGTGCAGATCAGCAGTCAGTCGGGCAATACGTCGGTGCTGGCCGATAAGGACCCGGGAGTGCAGTACAGCGGTCCTCTTGCGGTGCTGGTCAACCGCTACAGCGCATCGGCGTCCGAAATCGTGGCGGCGGCAATCCAGGATTACGGAAGGGGAGTGATCATCGGAGAGAGAACGTTCGGCAAAGGTACGGTTCAGAGCCTCATCAATCTTTCGGAACTCTTCTCTCCGGGAACAGGCGGGCCGGGCCTTGGACAGATAAAGATCACGATGGCGAAGTTTTACCGGATTTCCGGAGGGAGTACGCAGCACAAGGGGGTCGTGCCGGATATTTCCATGCCGTCGATGATCGACACCGCCATTATCGGAGAGGACACCTATTCAAGCAGTCTGCCGTGGACCACTATCCGGCCCTCACTCTATCAGGCAACCGGCCAGATAACGCCGGCAACGATAGAGCAGCTGAAGCAGAAAGAGCGTGTGCGTTCAGCGGCCAATCAGCAGTACCAGGCCTATCTGCGCGATCTTGCAACCCTCGACCGGATCCGGAAGAAGAAGGGGATCGTGCTTCAGGATGCGGCATTCAAGTCCGAAGCGGAAGTCATCAAACAGATAGAGAAAAAATGGGGAACCGAGCGGGAGGCAACGAAAAACGTCATGAACGATGTACTGCTCAACGAGTCGGCTTCGGTTGTCGTCGATCTTGGAGGAGTGCAGGCTCATCCCTGATGCTCGGCCTGTAGCGGGGAAGCGGCGCAGCAGGAGAGCGCGGTTTGTTTCCGGCGGGTTCTGTTGCATGGCGGTTTCGGCTTTCGTATGTTGGTTTTAAAGCCTCGCCGCTTCCTTTCAAACCCATGAAAAAAGGAGGAGTTGCTCTTGGACACCATACTTTCCTCGATCATTCCGGTTCTCGATTCCGTCCGGGCAACCCTGATGAACCACAAAAACGTGGTGGCCACCGGAGTGGGGTACAAGGTAACGGAAGGCCGGAAAACCGGGCAGTTGAGCATCGTCTGTTCGGTCGAACGGAAGGTTCCGCTCTCGAGCCTCCTGAGCCACGAAATCCTGCCGGAATCCGTGGACGGCATTCCAACCGATGTCGTCCCGACCGGGCGGATTCGGGTGTTTGAGCCTCCTGCCGGCCGGTTCCGGCCTGCGCCCGGCGGCATAAGCGTCGGCCATTTCGAAATTACGGCCGGCACCCTTGGGTGTCTGGTCAGGAAGAACGGCGAGCTGTACATGCTCTCCAACAACCATGTGCTGGCAAACAGCAACGACGCGTCGGCCGGCGACGCGATCCTGCAGCCGGGGCCCTACGACGGCGGGAAAAACCCCGAGGACATGATCGCCGAACTGAGCGAATTCGTACCCATCAGCTATACCGACGCCGAAAGCCAGTGCCCGATTGCCAACGGGGTCGCAGAGGTGTGCAACCTGCTGGCCTCGCTCACCGGCAGCAACAGCCGTCTGC
>JAAXXP010000057.1 GCA_013334435.1 Chlorobiaceae bacterium
CCCGTCCGAACAGGCCTTCAGAAACGACCGGCTGAAGTATTCCAGACCGTGAAAAGCGAGCAGATCGGTATACGGTGAAGCGAACGGGGATACCCATGCTTCCATAAGCTGCGTAAAGGCGTCCATTCCGGACGAGGCGGTCAGATGACGTGGAGCCGAACAGAGCAGTTCGGGATCGAGCACCGCGATCTCCGGTACGAAAGCCGGATGGCGCAGGGAGCGCTTGAACCCGTCGGCCCCTATCCGGCTGATCACCGCGTTGCAGGTAGCTTCGCTACCGGTGCCGGAGGTTGTCGGTACGGCAAGAAACGGAACCTTCCTTCCGTCGTGTTCGAGGAAACCGGGGCGACCCTCGATAAAACGCTCGACCGGATGGCGCTGAAGCAGCATGGCCGAAACCGCCTTGCCGGCATCGATAACACTGCCGCCGCCAATCGCGATCACCGTATCGGTTCCGCCCTTCCGGCCCGACTCGACTGCAGCGTCTATCAGTTCCGGAGTGGGCTCTGCCGGAACGGTCGTATGCAGGAAACCCGAGCATTCACGCTGCAGCTCCGCAAACAGCCGGGCGAGACGACCCGAAGCTTCGAGCGAACGACTGCCGGTCACGATCATGGGGTTCCTGCCGAATCCCGATACAAGTTTTGGAAGAGAGGAAAAGCTGCCGGCTCCGAAATGGAGCGCAGGCAACCTGAGAAGGGAAAAAACCGGCAGGGGTTCAGACGACACTGCTGCACCTCCCCTTGCGAATGAGCGGCTTGCCGCAATCCGGACACAGATCCATACGACAGGGAATACCTTCGATATGGGGCTTTTCAAAACCGCAATACAGGCAGACGCAGGTGTTCTCTCCTGCTGTTTCGGCCTCTCCGCAGACCTGTTCGATGTTTCCGCCCTCGACGCAGATCGATTTGCCGTCAACGATCGCCACGGCTACCTTTTTATGAGCCGACTCGATTATGCGGCCGAAGGTCTGCCGCGACACCTTCATTTTCGCTGCGGCCTCGGCCTGGTAAAGACCCAGCTTGTCGGCAAGCCGGAGCGCCTCGACCTCATCGACGGTGAGCACGACGCTCTCAAGCCTCGACGGAGAGATGCCTTCCGGCTTGAAGCAGGTGAATTTCGGCAGGTCCTCGATACACCGGCAGCTCATCGGCCGGCCAACCCTGTTCTGCTTCATACGCGTTTTTTCCTGATAACCCTTGATCTTCCTGGCGGTTCTCCACGTTTTCAGTCACCACCGAAGTGCGGACGGCAATGGTTTATGCTCTGTACTGCCATGACTGACGACCTGTTCATGAGCCGTCACGAAATCACTTGCCGGCACTGGCCGTCACAACCTCGAAAACCGGAGGGTCCTGTATATGCTTTTTCACGGCACAGAGGTTTGCTGCATTCACCACTGCGTCCCGGTATTTTTCCGGAAAATCCGGAGGAACCTCGATCGTCAGCACGATCCTGCCGATACCCCGTCCGCCCTCTTTAGCAAAGTGTGACTGCACGAGCCGGATTCCCTCGGTAGGAATACCGCGGCTCTGACAAAAGGAGAAAACGTAGATACCCGCACAGGTCCCTATGGACGCGAGAAAAAGCGTGAACGGTTCAGGCGCCGAACCCTCTCCGCCCGCGTATTCCGACTGATCGGTCTGTATGGTGAACCCTTTGAATTCGGCATTCACTTTTTTTCCTCCTTCGAAGGTGATGATCATATCACTGCTCATGGTGCTACTGATTAAATCGTTTTTTTCTGACCGTTTCGAGTTCGGCAGCAAAAAAGCCGCACGCCTTCCCGCCACAATCAATCATAAGCATATGCCCATATTTAAACAAAAACAAAAAAATAAATGGGGAAATGGCGCTCGGATCGAGCCCGGAGAGCCGGAATCCGGTCAGGCGAAATCAAAAAGCCTGCAGGAAAATATCCTGCAGGCTTTCAGGGGAAACGACAGCGGGTGATCCGAACTGCCGGAATCTACCGCGCAGATTGAAATTCATGCCTGCTTGAGCGCATCAGGCAACAGACACCGAACCAGAACCCGAATCACCGAACAGACGATCCGTGAACTTGATATACCATGCCCCCGCCTGCACCTGCACGATGTAGGCCAAAGCGATCAGCAGCGCGGCATCAGTACCTTTTTCGCCGAACACGCCCAATGCGATCGCAAGCGCAATCGAAAGATTCCGCATGACCGTTCCGTAAACCAGGGCAATGGCATCGTTTCTGGTGAAAAGCATCTTGCCGATGACGGTACTTACGAAGAAATTGATCGCGTATATCAGCACCAGCGGCAGAAGAAGATTCGGCAACATGTCAGGATGCGCGATGATGCTTTTGGCTTTCAACGCCATGGATACGAACACGATGCCCAGTACACCCAGGGTCGACAGCGGCGGAAACTTCGGCTTTATCTGCTGATTGTACTCCTGCTCGCCAAAACGGCTGATCAGCCAGCTGCGTGTGAGAGCGCCGAGCACCAGCGGAAGAAACACGATCAGGGCTATCTGAAGGAATACCTGCATCAGCGGAATTTCGACTACCGCACCCAAAAGAATCTTGAGATAGACCGGTGCAAGAAAAGAGCCTGCGATCAAACCGATAACCGTCATTTTCACCGCTGCAGGCACATTGCCTTTCGCGAAACCGGTCCAGGAAATCGTCATTCCCGAGGTAGGCAGCAGCGAGGTCAGCAGCAACGCCAGCCGGATCATGGGCTGATGTGGAAACAACAGCAGGCCGATGCCGTAACCGAAAGCGGGCATCAGCAGAAAGTTGATGGCAAGCGTGACGCCCTGAAGCTTGTTACCCCCGGGATGTAACAGGTCACGTACGTTCATCGTAACCATCATGGGATAGACCATCAGAAACGTAAGCGGCAGAATGGCCGATCGAAGAAATGCCGGATCGGACACGTTTCCGAACACCAGGCCGGCCAACATGGACAGAGGAATGCTCCAGACCAGATTTTTCTGCAGCCATGAGAGATATTTCCACATTTTCATCTTCCCTTTATGTTGAATTTGTTGTTGGACAGCGCAGGAAGCCACAACTGAACGGAATCGCATTCATGCTTCTTCAGCAAGTCCATAAAACCGATCGAGAAACGGCATCAGCAGCGCACCAATGCATCATTTATAAGCATATGCCCATAATTTATAAAAATAATGATGGAAATCAAGCTTCGTTTCTCATGTTCCTTCCCCGAACGCTCCTGCTTGCGGCTCACCGGACTTGCAATCCCCTGTGACATTCCGGAAAAATTTCCGTATCTCATTATAAAACAAACAGATAAAAAAATTGACTCTATCCCGCAACTACGCGTCACGGTCCGGTTACGGCCCATGAAAATCAAATGCATCACGACGGCCCTCCGGATTGGAGGAAGATCGTGCGGCATGCAATGAAGCATCGGAAAAGGAAGGATGAGCTGAATGCAGGGAAGGAAGGACTCCGGATCGGGAAGAAAACGTTCGGCGCATGCATTCGCCCGGCAATCCCTACTCAGGACTGCCGGCCAATGACTACCTGCTCCTGAGTCCGGCAGCGCTTCTCCCTGCCAGGTAACCGACCGAGAATGCAGCCTGGAGGTTGAAGCCGCCAATCTCTCCGGCATAATCGAGAAGTTCGCCGGCAAAAAAAAGAGCAGGCACGAGGCGGGATTGCATGGTTTTGGGATTCACCTCCGTCAGTGATACCCCGCCGGCCGATACCTCCCCCTCTTCGAGCGGTACGGCTTTGACGCTGCCAAGGGGAAACCGCTTCAGTGTCTGCAGCAGCGAGAGTCTGCTGGCTCGGGCAAGCCCGCTCAACTGCACATCGGCAGGAACCCCCGCCTGGTGCATGATGACCGCTATAAGGGCGGAAGGCGGGGCCCCCTGGCTGTGCTGCAGGAATTTCCGTACCAGCTTTGCACCGTTGCGCTTCGTCTCCAGGAGCAGCGTTTCCTGAAGCGCATCCGGAGTGAGATCGGGAAACATATCCGCAAAAAGCCGGCAGCTGCCCTCCGTTCTGAACAGTTCCGCAACCGCCCTTGAAAGCGAAAGCACGGCAGGCCCCGAAAAGCCCCGGTGCGTGAAAAGCACGTCCCCCCTTCGGCTGACCTGTTTTCCGCCGGCGGAAGCGATCAGGGCCACAGAACGGAGCGACACGCCGGCAAGCATCGGGGAGGGTTTCTCCATGGTCAGTACCGGAGCAAGTGCGGGTGAGGGTTTTACGATAGTGTGACCGAGCCGGCGCGCAAAAAGAAGACCGTCTCCCCTGCTGCCGGTCGAGGGGTATGAGACACCCCCTGTCGCGAGAATGAGTACAGCCGCCGTGAAGGTTCGCTCTCCTGCCGTAACGGCAAAAGCATCCTCCAACCGCTCGATGGCGCCGACCGTGCAGGAGGTTTCCATCGTAACGGCGCGCTCCTCCGTCATGCGCTCAAGCGCATGCACGACATCGGAAGCGGAAAACCCGGCAACCGGAAAAACCTTCCCGTCCGGCCTCGCTTCGCACCTGACACCCTGCCGATCGAGAAGCGCAAGCAGGTCGTCGCTCCTGAACGTATGGAGCGCATGGCGGAGGAAACGCTGTTCGCTCCTGTTCAGAAACCCTCTGGCAAGCAGTTCGTCCGGTTCCGCAGCGTGCGTGACATTGCATCTCCCGCCTCCGGATATCCTGATTTTGGCGCCCGGCAGAGCGTTACGCTCCAGAATGACAATGGAAAAATCCTTATCCGGAATCTGCCGTTTGCGCGCAGCTTCACGCGCCGCGACAGCAGCAAGCATTCCGGCAGCCCCGCCGCCTACGACCAGCATATCGATCCGCTTCATAGCCGCTGCACAAGGCTCACTCAGCGCCAGCCTCCGCCAAGGGAACGGTAGAGTTCCGCCATGGCCGTCAGATGCTGGCGGCGTATATCGGCAAGGGCAAGTTCAGCCTCGAGATAACCGCCCTGAACGGAAATGACTTCAAGATAGTTCGCCATGCCGCTTTTGAAGAGCATGTTCGAATTGCGCACCGCCCCCTCGAGCGTTCTGACCCGAGCCGCTGCGGCCCGCTCCTGCTCGCGGAGCTTGTCGAGGCGGACCAGCGCGTCCGAAACCTCTCCGACGGCATTCAGGAGCGACTGCTTGAATGCGATTTCGGCCTGATCCCGACGGATGCGGGACTTCTCGTACCCGGCCTTCAGCTCTCCACGCTGGAAAATCGGCTGGAGAATGGCGCCCTGAACCAGACCGAAAAGCGATCCGGGTGTGGTGAACCAGTTGCTGCTGCGGAAAGAGTTCAGCCCTCCCTGGGCGGTAATGGTGAGCGAAGGGTACATGGCCGCTTTTGCCGCGGCCATATCGGCATGCGACTCCATGACGGCCATTTCGGCCTCGCGCACATCGGGACGGTTCTGCAGCAGCGCCGCAGGAATGCCCGCAGGAAGATTGTCCGCAACCGGAATGGCGGCGAGGCTTCTGCCTCGCGCAACCGCTCCGGGATAACTGCCCGCAAGAATACTCAGCGCATGCTCCTGCACGGCGATCCCCTGCTCGATCTGCGGCACGGTCTGCAGCACAGCCTGCCTTGCGGCCTCCTGCTGCCCGACGGCAAGCATGGTGACCTGGCCTGCGTCGTACTGCAGTCTGATCATATGGAGGGTGGTGTCGGCCAGCGCAAGGTTTCTTTTGGCTATATCGAGCTGGGCGTCGAGCATCCGGAGATTGTAGTAGCCGGACGCCACGTCGGCGGCAAGTTTCGTGCGCACGGTCTTTGCCGCTTCCACGGTTTTCAGGTAACCGGCCAGCGCGCCCTTCTTTTTGCTGCGGATTCTGCTCCAGATGTCGATCTCCCAGGAGGTGCCCAGAGAGAGCGAATAGTCCTCGGAATAACTCTGGCCGAGTGCCTGCTGCAGGCTTGAGGAGTTGAGGCTGTTGTCTGAAGGCCTGCTGACCGCTCCCGATGCGTTGAGCGAGAGCGATGGCAGAAAGCCGAGTTTCGCCTGTTTCAGGCTCTCCTGGGCGTAATCGATGTTTTTAAGCGCTATCTGCAGATCGTAGTTCCGGACCATTGTCGAATCGATAAGGGAAACGAGCGCCGGATCGCTGAAAAAGCTGCGGTAGGGAATTTCCCCTATCGCCTGCTGCCCGGAAACCGCCGCCGCACCCCGGTAGGATTCGGGCAGGTTCACCTCAGCACGCCTGTAGGGCGCCGTGGCGCTGCAGGCGGCCAGCCCCAAAATGAGAAACACCGGAAAACCGGACGCCCGAAGGGTCCTGAAAACACTCTTTATCGTTGGTTGCATATCGTTCTGTTATTGGACACCGTTAAAAATCAGGAGTATCGTCCGCATCGTCGAGCACGGGAGCATGGACCACCTCGATCCGGTGAGCCGGACCGGAAATCCTCTCCTGGAGAGCCTGAAAGATCACGAACAGCACCGGGATGATGAAAATGCCGAGCAGTACGCCGCTGAGCATGCCGCCAACAGCGGCCCAGCCGATCGAGTGGTTGCCGAGAGCCGACGGCCCGGAAGCCCAGAGGAGCGGCAGCAGTCCCACCACGAAGGCGAACGAGGTCATGAGGATGGGACGAAGCCTTGCCCTCGATCCCTCGAGCGCAGAGAGCACGAGGTCCTTTCCCGCTCTCCGGCGCTGGATGGAGTATTCGACGATCAGAATGGCGTTCTTGGCCAGCAGTCCGATAAGCATGACGATCGCCACCTGGACGTAGATGTTGTTGTCGATTCCCGCCAGCTTGATGCCGAGAAACACGCCAAGCAGTCCGGTCGGAATGGAGAGCATCACCGCGAAAGGCAGAATATAACTTTCGTACTGCGCGGCGAGCAGGAAGTAGACAAAGGCGAGGCAGAGCACGAAAATGGCCGCCGCCTTGCCTCCCGACTCAGTCTCCTCGCGGCTCATGCCTTTCCAGTCGTAGCTGTAACCGGCAGGAAGCGTCTTTTCGGCAACCTCCTCGACGGCGGTGATCGCCTGGCCGGTGCTGAATCCCGGCTTGACGTTTGCCGTGATGCCTATAGCGTTGAAAAGGTTGAAATGATCGACGGTTTCAGGACCGTACACCCTTTTCAGGGAGGCCACCGAGGTGAGCGGCACCATCGATCCCGACCGGTTCTTGACCGAAACGCCGTTCAGGGAGGAGGGGTCGGCCCGATCTGCGGCTTCGGACTGCATGATCACCCTGTAGTACCGGCCGAACCGGTTGAAATCGGAGGCCTGCATGCTGCCGTAGAGCCCCTGCATCACGGCCATGATATCGGACGTGCTCACGCCGAGCTGCTCGGCCATACCGGTATCGACAACCAGTTCGTACTGCGGATAGCCGGTATTGAACGGGGTAAAGGCGAAAGCGAATTCGGGGCGCTGCATGAGCGCGCCGATAAAGCTGCTGGAGATATCGTTGAACTTCTGCAGGCTGCCGGCAGTTCTGTCCTGCAGTACGAACTCGACGCCGCTCACGTTGCCGAAACCCGGCACGGTCGGCAGGGTGAGCACATAGAACGACGCGTCGGTAAGCATGCCGAGCTTCTGGTTCATCATGCCGGTGATCGACTGGATATTCTTCACCTTGCCCCGCTCGGCAATATCGCGGAGCTGAACGAACATGATGCCTGCGGAAGGGGTGTTGGCGCCCGATATGATGTTCACGCCCGACACGGCGATCACCCGCTCGACGCTCTCCTCCCTGTGCAGCAGTGCGTCGGCTTCCTTGAGCACCCTGTTGGTGCGTTCGAGCGAGGCGCCGGGAGGAAGCGTAACGGTGATCATGGCAAAACCGTTATCCTCGTCCGGAATGAAGCCGGTCGGCGTGGTTTTGAAAAAGAAAAGGGTCAGGAGCGTCACCGCTACCAGACCGCCGATGCTCAGCCACTTGTGGCCGATCAGAAAACGCAGGCTGTTTATGTAGCGCTCCGTCAGGGTGGAGAACGCTGCGTTGAAACCGCTGAAAAACCGAGTGCCGAACCCCTTGAACATGATGAGCTTCTTCTTGCTCCCATCGGCGGGCGCGGCAAGAAAGAGCGCGCAGAGCGCCGGACTGAGCGTCAGCGCGTTCACCGCAGAAATCAGGATCGCTGTCGCAAGAGTAAAGGCGAACTGCCGGTAGAACACTCCGGTTGGCCCCTCCATGAATCCGACAGGCAGAAAGACCGATGACATCACCAGCGTGATGGAGATGATGGCTCCGGTTATCTCGCTCATGGCCGACGCGGTGGCGGGCGCAGCTGCAAGTCCCCGGTGCTCCATCTTGGCATGCACCGCCTCGACCACCACGATGGCGTCGTCCACCACGATGCCGATGGCCAGCACCAGCGCAAAGAGCGTCAGCAGGTTGATGGAGAAGCCGAACAGGTTCATGAAGAAAAAGGTGCCGACAATGGCCACCGGCACCGCAATGGCCGGAATCAGCGTGGATCGGAAATCCTGCAGAAAGAGAAACACCACGAGAAACACGAGCGCGAACGCTTCGAGCAGGGTGTGGATGACCTGTTCGATCGACTCGTCGAGCGATTTCTTGGTGCTGTAGGGCACCGCATAGCTTATCCCTGCGGGAAGCGACTCCGAGGCTTTGTCGAGAACCTGCTGCAGCTCGGTCTGAATGGCGTTTGCGTTGGAGCCCGCCGCCTGGTAGATGGCCATGGTCACCGAGGGACGTCCGTCGACTTTCGAGTTTACGGTATAGTCGTAAGAGCCCAGTTCAATGCGGGCCACGTCTTTGAGCCTGAGCTGCATGCCGTCCTGGCCCGAGCGGATGACGATATTGCCGAAATCCTCCGTGGTATTGAATTTTCCCCGGTACTTGATGATGAACTCCATGGCTTCACGGCTTCCCTCGCCGAACTTGCCCGGCGCCGCCTCGATGTTCTGCGACTGAATGGCCGCAGCGACCTCCGCCGGAGTCAGGCTGTATGCCGCAAGCTGCTGCGGTTTCAGCCAGATGCGCATGGAGTAGTCCTTGTTGCCGAATACGCTTGCCTGACCGACGCCCGGCACCCTCTTGATATCCGGAATAAGGTTGATTTTCGCATAGTTCTGCAGAAAGGTCTCATCGTAATTCGGACTGTCGCTGATGAGACTGATGACCATGATCATGCTGTTCTGCTGCTTCACCGTGGTGATGCCGCGTTCGATTACCGCCGAAGGGAGCTGACTCTGCGCCTGGGAAACGCGGTTCTGCACGTTCACGGCAGCCTGGTCGGCATCGGTGCCGAGCTTGAAGTAGACCGTAATGGTGAGCATGCCGTCGTTGCCCGAAGTCGAGGTCATGTAGGTCATGTTCTCGACGCCGTTGATCGCCTCCTCGAGCGAAGGCGCAACCGAACGGGCTATGGTTTCGGCGCTTGCGCCGGGGTACATTGCCGTTACCACAACGCTCGGAGGCGCGATATCGGGAAACTGCGTGACCGGCAGGCGGCCCATGCCCACAATGCCGAGAATCACCAGCACGATGGAAACTACTGTGGCAAGTACCGGACGTGTTATAAATTTTTCAAACATAGTATCTCTGGGAATTAAGCCATCCGTGAATCTTTCCGAAAAACAATTATAGCGGGAGCCTCTCCGTTTATTTCTGAGGCGCCTTGTCGAACACCGGCTTGACAGCCATACCGTCCTGGAGCCTGCCGAGACCGCTGGTCACGATCACGTCGCCGGGCTTCAGCTCCCCGCCGGCAATGTAGCTGTCGCCGCTTTTGCCGCTAACCGTGAACGCCGTGCGGTGGACCTTTCCCGATTTGTCGAGCCTGAAGACGAAAACCTTGTCCTGCATCTCGACGGTTGCAGCCTGCGGAACCAGCAGCACGCCTTCGAAGCGGCTTTCAAGCCGAACCCGGCCGGTATTGCCCGTCCGGAGCAGTCCGTTTTCGTTGGGGAACACCGCCCTCACGGCGATTGCCGCCGTCGACTCGTCGAACTGACCGCCCACCATTTCAAGCTGACCTTTTTCCGGATAGGTGCTTCCGTCGGCAAGCAGCAGCGTCACCGGCGGAACGTTCCGGATTTTCTCCTCGAGCGTCGCACCCTCGTACTGACGCCGGAACTGCATGAAATCCGCCTCGCTCATGCTGAAATAGCCGTACACCTCGCGCACGTCCGAAAGCATGGTCAGCGGCGTGGAGCCGGTCCGCGCGATCAGGCTTCCCGTGCGGAACGGGATGGTGCCGATATAGCCGCCGACCGGTGCGCTGATCACCGTATAGCCGAGATTGATGCGGGCCGACTGCGCCGAAGCTCTCGCCTGCTCGACATTGGCGTTTGCAGCCAGCAGCGACGCCTTTGCGCTTTTGAGCTGGATATCGGAAACCACCTTGTTCCTGACCAGCGGCGCAAGCTTGTCGACATCGAGCCTTGCGATGGAGGCTGCGGCTTCGGCAGCATGCTGGGCGGCAAGCGCCTGGTTGTACTGTTCCCGGTAGAGACGGCTGTCGATGCGGAAAAGCGGCTGACCGGCCTGGACCAGCGCGCCTTCGTCCACATAGATCTTCTCCAGAATGCCGTCGACCTGCGGCCGGATTTCAACGTTCACCTTCCCTTCAAGCCTGGCAGGAAATTCCTGCATCACGACTGCCGCTTCCGGCTTCAGCTTCAGCGCGGCCAGAGGCATGGCCTGCGGGCCCGGTCCCTGCTGGCCTCCGCAACCTGCACATGCCAGCGGAAGCACAAAAAAAGCCGCAAAAACCGGCATTCTCAAAAATCGTCTGTAGATCGTCATCATCATCTCTTTTATTTTATAGGTAGTAATCCATTGCCGGTACTTGAAAGGGATACGATATGCTTGCGGAAATCCGCCGGCATATATCCGGTCTGCGCCTTGAAAAACCTGCTGAAATAGGACTGATCGCTGAACCCGAGTTCGAAGGAAACCTCCTTGAAACTCTTTCTGCCGTAAGCGATTTCGCGTTTCGCTTCGAGGATGAGGCGCGAGTGCAGAATGCGGGTAAGCGTCACATCGAACTTCTCGTGCAGAATCTCGTTGAGGCGTTTCGGAGTGATACCGAGAGCCGAAGCGTAAAACTCCGCATGCCGCTCCTTGCGGAAATGCTTTTCGATCATCTCGAAGAGCTGGCTCATGCGCTTGCCGTTCTTGTCGAAGGAAAAATTCTTCTCGCGGTGCAGACGGGCGATGTGCAGGAGAAAGGTCTTCAGATAGGACAGAAGAATGCAGAAATCGTTCTTTCCCCGGCTTTCAAGAAACATCAGATCGACAAGCTGCTGGAGCGGAGTCACCGCTTTTTCGGGAATTCTGATGCCGGAGTTGACGAAGGGATTGAACAGAATCGAGAACTCGGGCTCCATGATGCTGCTGAAAAAATCAACGGAAAAAGCGATATAGCAGCCCGAAGGCGCCTGTCCGGAATAGGCATGCACCTGTCCGGGAGCCATGAGGTACATCAGTCCGGCCTCTACGGGATGCGGCTCGAAGTCGATATAATGGAAATTCCCCGTGGCCGAGGTCGACCAGAGAATTTCAAAAAAATCGTGCCGATGGTGCTCTCGCACAATTTCTGACCCCAACTCGCTGAACTCTGCTATTTCAAAAAAGCAGTTCTCGAGACGGGCAAGCGGAATATCATGCCTGGGATTCACGTGTCTTTAATCAATCGTTAACTGAATTTTGCACAATCCAAACATAAACATATAACGAAGATGCATTAAATACGATGGACAATTATCCCTAAAAAATGCACTTTTCAAACCAACCATAGCGAAAGCCCTCCAGGGAAAGCGTTCCCTGCAAAGCAAAAAAAGCCTTTCGCACCTGTTTTTCCTACTGAAACGCACCTGCCAACTGCCCTGCGAAACGCAGCGGTTTTTCTTAATTTTTTAACCTGAACGAAACAACGGGAGTAAACCCGATTACGGTACAGGATAAGATATAATGAACTTTTCCGATATTTTTTATTCCGGCAGACATCGGAAGGAGCGGAAATTTTCGTGCCCGTGAGCGTTATTTCTCGGCTCCGGAGAAGCGGGCATATGGCATAGATATCACCCCCCCGCACAGCGGCAGCGCTCCAGATCGAGCAGACGCTCCTTCAGCGGAAGGCCTCCACGGTAGCCGGTCAGTTTTCCGTCGCTGCCGATAATGCGGTGACAAGGGATGAACACCGGCACCGGGTTCAGGCGGTTCGCCATACCCACGGCACGCACGGCCTTCGGGTTCCCTGCCGCCACGGCGACATCGCGGTACGAAGCGGTCCTGCCGTACGGCACTGCGGCGACATGCCTCCACACCTCGCGCATGAAGGGCGTGCCCCGTGGATCGAGCGGCAGATCGAACTCCCTGAGACCTCCCTGAAAATATGCCTGCAGCTGCC
>JAAXXP010000058.1 GCA_013334435.1 Chlorobiaceae bacterium
GTCGGGTTTCCTCGATCCCGAACGGTGCGTAAAGCACCGGACGCTGCAGCAGCGAGGCCAGATCGCTGCCGAACTCCCGGTACATGACCACGATCACCTCCGAATTTTTCAGGGCGGAAATATCGCCGAGAGAGCTTTCGAAAGGATAGACATGGCGGACTATGGCCCCGGCGCCGGAAATGAGCCGTTTTGTTTCAGCAAGGTCTGAGGGGCTGTTGAAGCAGCCGTAGGTTGGTCCGATGATGCTTACGGTACCTTTCTCGATGTCAGCGGGTTTTCCGTCGTCGAACTGTTCGAACAGCCACCGCAGCGCCCGGTCGCGCCCCTGCCATTCATTCTGTCCGAGAGAGTCGGAGGGGAAGAACCGGACTCCGGGGAACTGCATGTTCAGCATGCGTTCGTGGTCGCTGCCGATCATTTCACTCTCGGCGCTCGATACCAGAATGAGCTGTTTGTCGCTTCCGGCGAGTTTGAAAAGCGTATCCCGGACGACCTCCGCACTTCCCGATGACGAGATCTCAAGCTCGGTAAGGCTGGTGGGCGTGAAGTTCTCGAGGTAGGGAATGGCGTCGGTATAGTCCATCACGGCAACCCCGACAAGATTGTAGCACCCTACCGGAGCATCGGCAACGACATGAACGTCTTTGAGGGCGCAGAAGGTATTGACCGCCGCCCAGTAGGCGCTTGCTGCGGATTCGTCACGAACGGTTTTTCCCATGGTCTGTAGTGAAATTATTTCTTGATGCAAAGGGTTTTGCCGCCTTCAGGGCGCTGTGCCATAGAGCGACACAGGCAGACGGCCCTGGGGCTTCAGTTCGCCCCTGAGCAGCCGTATGGCCTGGGTTTCACTCTCCCTGCTCGCGGAATAGGTACAGACGGCGGTTCTGATTTCAGGAAAGGTGGCGATCAGGTATGGCGTGCCGAACGAAATGAAGACGAGCGGCTTCGATTCGGGAAGCGATCGTATCAGCGTATGGATGAACTCCTGCTGCTGCTCCGTGAGTCTGAGTGTGCCCGACCCGGAAAATACCTGCACATAGGAGGAAATGACCACAGCATCCGCGGTTGCCGCGGCAGCCAGCGTTCCTCTGTAGGTGAGCGAATCGGTTTTCGGATCGATTCGCACCGTGTTTGCCGAAAACGAGCGGCTCAGCTCTTCGGCATATTCCCGGCCTGTTTCCGGGTTGCTCTTGTCCTGAAGGATGATGTTGAGCAGTCGTCCCGATGTTCCGCTGTTTTTCAGAGGCAGATGGCGGGGATCCTGTTTCACCAGGGTGATTGCCCGGGACGTGATCTTTTCGGCAAGCTTGCGGTGTGCGTCGGGACTGATATGGCTTTGCACCTGGTTGAGATCGACCAGCCGGTGATCGTCTATCCTGAGCCACTTTTTCACCCTGAGGATGCGTCTTACCGACGCGTCGATCTGCTCCTGGGGGATCTGGCCCTCCTGGACCGCGCGGACAATGGCTGCGTGGGCGAGTTCCGGATCGGGAGAGAAGAGGAGCAGATCGTTTCCGGCCTGAACGGCCTTGACGGATATTTCCGGAACGTTGTTGCCGTTGTAGAGCGCTTTCATGTTCATGGCATCGGTTATGATGAGCCCCTGAAAGCCGAGTTCATTGCGCAGCAGTCCGGTGACGATGGTTTTCGAAACCGATGCGGGTTCCATGGTGCCGGTCAGTTTCGGAACGGCAAGGTGGCCGGTCATGATGCTGATGATCCCATGCTCGATTGCGGCCTGAAACGGTTTGAGTTCATAGGCGTAGAGCCGCTGGCGGTCGGCGTTGAGTACCGGGAGGGCAATGTGGCTGTCGACGGTGACGTCGCCGTGCCCCGGAAAATGTTTTGCCGTCGCGGCGATGCCGTTTGTCTGCAGCCCTTCGATCATGGCATTGCTCATGCTTATGGCGAGCGGGACATTGTCGCCGAACGAACGGGTGTTGATGACCGGATTGGCAGGATTGATGTTGAGGTCCACGTTCGGGGAGTAACTCTGGTGAATTCCGGCGGTCCGGGCTTCAGCGGCAACGGCTTTTGCCATTGCGAAGGCCAGTTCAGGGTCACCCGTTGCAGCAAGGGCCATATTGGGGGGAAACTCCGTTGCTCCCGAAAGGCGCATTGCCAGCCCCCGTTCCATATCGGCACTCATCAGAAGCGGACGCACGGCCACAGACTGGAAGTTGTTCGCCAGCATGGCTGCGCTGAACGCATCGCCTTTCATGAACATGATGCCGCCTGCCTTGCCCTGCTGCACCAGCCGCAGGAGCTGCAGGTAAGCGGCATCTCCGGAGCTGTTGTAGCGGCTTTCGATCTGCGCTATAATCATCTGGCCGACCTTTTCCTCCAGCGTCATCCGGCTCAGCTCTTTTTCTATACCGGAATCCTTGCGGTTGAAAATATACTGCGCCTGCCATTTCTTCGGGGAGGGTCTGGATTTTGCCGAGGCCGGCAGGGAAACCGCATGAAGAAGTGTGGCGATACAGAGCAGTGCGGCAGTGAAGAGCGGGATTCTTTTCATGAACTTGTGCTTGCCGGTTCCGGGTGCGGAACCGCTGTTGCTGATATGCTTTGTGAAAGAATACAAAAAAAAGCCGTGAATCGTATTACCGGCTTTTTTGATCTTTTCTGGTTTTCTTTCCGACCGGCAGGCCTCCGGCAGATATGGTGGAGCAACCGGAGAAATGGAGCGGGGCATTGAGGAGGAGCGGGACGGTCAGCTCATGAACAGGTAGGGCTTCCACTCATCCGATACGGCAGCCGTGAACTGCTGCATGAAGACGATATGATTGGGGCGTACCGGTCTGGAGAGAATGGTCATTCCTGCTTCGGAGGGGGTTCTGCTGCCTTTTTTCGTATTGCATCTCCGGCAGGCGGTAATGAGGTTCTCCCATGAATCCTCGCCGCCACGGGAGCGGGGAAGAATATGATCGACCGTCAGAGGCTGGTCGGTACGTCCGCAGTACTGGCAGCGGAGGCCATCCCTTCTCAGGATGTTTTTCCGGTTCAGCATGATTTTCTTGAAAGGTACGCGGACAAATACATTCAGGCGGACGATGCTCGGCAGGGGAAAACGGCTGGAAACGCTGCAGAACATCTTTTCAGGGTGGTGGGCAACAGGCACGGCCTTGCCGCAGAAGAGCAGAAGAAATGCCTTCCGTGCGTCGCAGATACTTAGAGGTTCGTAACTGCTGTTCAGTACCAGAACTTTTGAACTGAGCAAGGACATCTCCCCGGTTTTGATTAGAGTATACGCCCGGATAATGCTGCAGCAAAATCATTTATGTGAACTTTTCGTTACTTCCCGGCTTCACTGGCGGGGGCATGTTTTTTCAGACACCCCCCGCAGCACTCCTCTCCCGCAGTCCCTCTTTCAGAGGGTACAGCAAATGTTCAGCTGTCGCGAAGCCTGCGCCTCGTCGAGCCGTCTGACCGGCGTGTTCACCGGCGCCGCAAGTATCAGTTCGGGCGAGGTTGCCGCCTCATCGGCAATGTCGATCAGCGCTTCGGCAAACTGGTCGAGCGTCTCTCTTGTTTCCGTCTCCGTCGGCTCGATCATCAGCGCTTCACTGACAATGAGCGGGAAATAGATGGTCGGGGCATGAAATCCGTAATCGAGCAGTCTTTTGGCTATATCGAGCGTCCTTACTCCGTGCGCTTTTTTCTGACGGTCTCCCGACAGGCAGAACTCGTGCATGACCGGTTTCGGGTAGGGAAGGTCATACCGGCCGTCGAGGCGGGAGAGCAGGTAGTTCGCATTGATGATGGCATTCTCGGAAACCCTTCTGAGTCCGGCGGCGCCGAGCATGCGGATGTAGGTGTACGCCCTGATGAGCACCGAGAAGTTTCCGTAGAAATTCATCATCCTCCCGATGCTTTCGGGATGATCCGCATTGAGCCTGTAGGTGGTTCCATCTTCGGTTGCAATTCGTTCGACGACAGGTACCGGCAGGTAGGGAATGAGTTTTTCAGAGACTCCGACCGGGCCGCTTCCCGGGCCACCGCCTCCGTGAGGGGCCGAAAAGGACTTGTGAAGATTATAGTGTACGACGTCGAATCCCATATCGCCTGGGCGGGTGATGCCGAGCAGTGCATTCATGTTCGCTCCGTCCATGTAAAGCAGGCTGCCGTTTTCATGCACCAGCTGCGAAATGGTCAGGATATCTTTTTCAAAGAGACCTATGGTATTCGGGTTGGTGAGCATGAGAGCAGCTACGTCACCGTCAAGTTTCGCCTTGAGATCCTCGATATCGGTGCGTCCGTCGGGGGCGCCTTTCACCGATACGATCTCGTAGCCGGCGATAGCTGCAGAGGCGGGATTGGTGCCGTGGGCTGAATCAACGACAAGGAGTTTGCGGCGCCTGGAGCCTCTTGCCTCGTGGTATTTTTTTATGAGAAGAATACCGGTAAGCTCGCCGTGAGCGCCTGCAGCCGGCTGCAGGGTAACGGCAGCCATGCCGGCTATTTCGGCAAGCATGCCGCTGAGTTCGTACATCATCTGCAGGGCTCCCTGAACCGTCTTTTCCGGCTGCAGGGGGTGCAGTTCGCTGAACCCCGGAAGGTCGCAGACCGCATCATTGACTTTAGGGTTGTACTTCATGGTACAGCTGCCCAGCGGGTACATGTTCTTGTCTACATGATAGTTCAGGTTGGAGAGCCTGATGAAGTGTCTGACTACCTCGCTTTCCGGCACTTCCGGCAGGTCGGCAGGTTCGGTTCGCAGGAACTTTTCCGGAATAACGGCTTCCAGCGACAGTTCGGGAATGTCGTTGCCGGAGAGGCTGTATCCTTTGCGGCCTTCCCTGGATAAATCGAAAATCAGTTTTTCTCTCATGGTTGCACAGCGTCGTGAGGTGTCTGAATGGCTTGATGATAGGCAATATAGAGCACTGTGGCGAAATGCTCAAACCCCGGCGGAGGAAAAGAGATCGTTACTTCTCCGGCGAAGGGTGCTGCTCGGCCTGCAGAAGCGTGTCGATGGCCTCTCTGGCGGCAAGCTGCTCGGCATCCTTTTTTCTTGGAGCCGTTCCCCTGCCGCACACGATGCCGGCACAGGCCACTTCGATCGTGAATATCTTTTCATGTTCGGCCCCCTCCTGAGCGATGACGGTGTAGACCGGAGGCGGAATGTGGTAAGACTGGGTATATTCGATCAGACGGCTTTTGTAGTTGTGTTCCGAAGCGACAATACTCTTGAAATCCACATGCCCGATAACCTGTTCCATAACGAATTTCCGTGCGGCATCGAGCCCCTTGTCGAGATAGATTGCGCCGGTGAGTGATTCGAATGCATCGGCAAGAGCCGATTCGCTGCATCGTATCTTGCTGTGGTCGGCGGATTCCCCGATAATGAGATGCTCTCCGAGTCCCATGTCCTGGGCAAAGCCTGCAAGGGCTTTCCGGTTGACGATTTTTGCACGGTTACTCGACAGGTCGCCCTCGGCGCTCTCGGGGAAGGCGCGGTAAAGATACTCCGAAATGACCAGACCGAGTACGGCATCGCCAAGGAATTCGAGGCGCTGGTTGGACTGGGTGGCCGAGGTCTGAGGGTCGTGTGTGACGGAGCGGTGCGTGAATGCCGTCAGGTAAATTTCCGGGTTATCTCCCGGTCCGCCGGTAACCTGCTGAAGAAAGCGGTTGAAATTTTCCGGCAGAAGATTCTTGGGCCTCCGGGTGGAAGCATGTTCACCATTGCCGCCGGAGAGCGCGCGGTGAAAGGCAAGGGATGTCAGTTTCTGCCAGAACTGCTCCATAACAGGAGGATCATAGTCAGAGATTTGCTGCGTTTCTGAAAATCAGCGTTGCGTTATGGCCGCCGAAACCGAATCCATTGTTCAGTGCATAACCGATCGAGCGCTTTTTCGGCTTGTTTGGCGTTATGTCGAGATCGATCTGGGGATCGAGATTGTCGTTGTTGATGGTCGGCGGAACGGTGGCGTTCTGCATGGCCAGCAGGCAGACGATCGATTCCACGACGCCGGCTGCGCCGAGCAGGTGCCCGGTCATCGACTTCGAAGAGCTGATACTCAGCTTTGGGGCATGTTCGCCAAACACCTTCTTGATCGCCGTGATTTCGGCGATATCTCCAAGAGGTGTGGCCGTGCCGTGCGTGTTGACGTAGTCGATGCTTTCCGGTTCGATACCTGCGATGGAGAGCGCGGCTTTCATGGCATTGACCGCTCCGGCTCCTTCTGGATGGGGGGCAGTCAGATGGTAGGCATCAGCGGTAGCTCCCACGCCGACGATCTCGCCGTAGATTTTGGCTCCACGCGCTTTTGCCGATTCAAGGGTTTCAAGGATGAGCGATCCGGCACCTTCTCCCATGACAAAGCCGTCGCGGTCCCGGTCGTAGGGGCGTGATGCCTTTTCAGGCCTGTCGTTTGCCGTCGAAAGGGCGCGGGCAGAATTGAACCCGCCGACACTCATCGGAGTGATCGGGGCTTCCGAACCGCCGCATACCATGTAGTCGGCCATGCCGAGCTGCAGGATCATCCATGCATCGATAATGGCGTGCAGGGATGTGGCGCAGGCTGAAGCTGTAGCATGGTTGGGGCCCATCAGGCCGAATTTCATGGAAATCTGCCCGGCTGCGATGTCGGGGATAAGCATGGGAATGAAAAACGGGCTGATTCTTCTCGGTCCTTTTTCGAGATAAGCCCGGAACTGCTGGTCGTAGGTGGTCATGCCCCCTATGCCCGAGCCGTGCACGACGCCGATCCTGAGGGGGTCGATTGCCTGCAGGTCAAGCCCCGAATCTTTCAGGGCCTGTTCTGCGGCAATAACGGCATATTGACAGTAAGGGTCCATGCGGTCGGCTGCTTTCCTGTCGATGTAATCGACGGCGGAAAAATTTTTCAGCTCGCAGGCAAACTTGGTCGCAAAATCAGTGGTATCGAAATAGGTAATGGGCGCAGCGCCGCTTTTTCCCTCGACCAGCCCGCTCCAGAACTCGTCCCTGGTGAGACCTATGGGGGCTAAAACTCCGATTCCCGTAACGACAACTCTTTTGCGTTCCTGACCCATCTGTGCGATTTTAATGTTGTTTCAGGCTGTGAAGCCCGAAAAGAAAGTAACGTTACTTTTTAACGATGTAATCGATAGCCTGCTGGACGGTGCTGATCTTTTCAGCATCTTCGTCAGGAATCTGAACGCCGAACTCGTTCTCGAGTTCCATGATCAGTTCGACGGTATCGAGAGAATCTGCACCGAGATCATCGGAAAACTTCGATTCCGGCTTGATCTGGTCTTTGTTGACACCCATTTTGCTGACAATAATATCATATACCTTATCTCTGATTTCAGCGTCGCTCATTGTTGTGTTCTCCTTTTTAGTGGTTTGTTGCGGATTAAAAAAAATGAAATCGTTAAATAATATACAAAGAAAATAGGCTTGCCCAAATTACATGACCATGCCGCCGCTGATGTTGATTACCTCTCCGGTGATGTAGGCGGCATCGTTTCCGGCCAGGAACGAGACTACTCTTGCAACATCTTCAGGCTGGCCGAAGCGAGCCAGCGGGATGACCTCGAGCATTTTATTGCGGACCTCGTCGGTGAGCGCATCGGTCATTTTCGATGCGATGAAGCCGGGGGCTACCGCATTGACGCGGATATTGCGCGAAGCGAACTCCTTGGCCACCGATTTGGTGAAGGAGATGACCCCGCCTTTCGATGCGGCATAATTGGCCTGTCCGGCATTGCCCATAAGGCCGATAACCGAGGCGATGTTGACGATCGCGCCGGAACGCTGCTTCATCATGGTGCGGGTTACGGCTTTTGTGCACGCAAAGGTGCCTTTCAGGTTTACGGTGAGCACGGCGTCCCAGTCCTCTTCACTCATCCGCATCAGAAGGCCGTCGCGGGTGATGCCTGCATTGTTGACCAGAATGTCGATTCTTCCGGTGGTTTCAGCGATTTCAGCGAATACGTTCTGTACCTCCCCGGCATTGGTGACGTCAAGTTCCCGGCACCACACTTCGCGTCCGCGGGCTCTGATTCCCTCGGCAGTTTCAGCCAGCCACTCCTCCTTGATGTCACAAACAACCACTGCTGCCCCTTTTTCGGCGAGATCGAAGGCTATAGCCTGCCCGATCCCCCTGGCAGCACCCGTAATCACTGCAATTTTTCCTTCAAACATGGTAGGTTCTCTTCTGTTAATGAATATGCACTCTTTCTGTCAAGTTCACATAACCCGGCGAATGTCTTCAGCGGTATCGATGCCGCTGCCTGTGACCGATTTATCAATTCTTTTGATCAGTCCCTGCAGAACCTTCTGCGGGCCGATCTCGATGAACTCCCTGATGCCTCCGCTGACCATCGCCTCTATGGACTGTGTCCATAGAACCGGGCTGGTGAGCTGCATGATAAGGTTTTTTCTGATTTCAGGAGCGGCGGTAACCGGCTCGGCAACGGCGTTCATGCAGACCGGAATCCGTGCATCCCTGATTTCTATATTTTCGAGCGCTGCGGCAAGCTCCTGTTCTGCAGGTTTCATCAGAGGGGAGTGGAATGCCCCTGAAACCACCAGCTCCCTGGCCATTCTCGCTCCAAACGAAGGCGCCAGTTCAATTGCCTTTTTTACCGCGGCGACATCGCCGGAAATAACCACCTGACCTGGAGAGTTGAAGTTTGCCGCCTGGACGATGCCGGCCGAAGAGGCTTCCGCCAGCAGGTTTTCCACGGCGCTGTCCTGCATGCCGATAAGCGCGGCCATGGTTCCGGGATTCTGCTGTCCTGCATTCTGCATCAGTTCGCCTCTTCTGGCCACAATGCGCATGGCGTCATCGAAGCCGATTGCGCCGGCAAAGCAGAGTGCGCTGTATTCGCCGAGACTGTGCCCTGCCGTCATGGCGACTCCTTCGCTGCCGAGCAGCGAGGCTATGGCGATACTGTGCAGGAAAATGGCCGGCTGGGTATAGCGGGTCTGGCGCAGTTCATCCTCGCTGCCGGTGAACATGATTGCGCTGATGGAGAAGCCGAGTACCTCGTCGGCTCTCTGCATCAGCTCTTTTGCCGCAGGAAAGGCTTCAAAGATATCCCGGCCCATGCCGCAGTACTGGGAGCCCTGTCCCGGAAAAACATATGCTTTCATGAATGCCCTGTTTCTGTGCTGAGGTGAGTGTAGGTTACTGCCATCTGATATACATGCCGCCCCAGGTGTAGCCTGCTCCGAAACTGACCAGCACGAGATTCGAGCCCCGAGCCAGTTTCCCCTGTTCATCCAGCTCGGCAAGGCAGATGGGAATCGTTCCGGCAGTGGTGTTGCCGTAGTTGGCGATGTTCGACATCACCTTTTCCATGCCGAGGCCCATCCGTTCGGCAGTTGCCTGTATAATGCGCTGATTGGCCTGGTGGGGAATCAGCCATGCGATGTTTTCGGCATCGAGATTGTTGCGCTGCATGATCTCCGCTGCGGTATCGGCCATTGCGGTGACTGCCGATTTGAAGACCTGCCGTCCGTCCTGATGGATGAAATGCATGCGTTTTTCAACGGTCTCATGGGACGCAGGATGGAGACTTCCGCCTCCGGTCATGAGCAGATGATCCTTGCCGTTCGTCCCATCGGAATAGAGCCTGGCGTCAAGAACGCCGTAGTCGTCCGATTCGGCCGGTTCAAGCAGGACGCCTGCAGCGCCGTCACCGAAGAGTATTGCCGTAGAACGGTCGGTATAATCGACGACGGACGACATCTTGTCGCCGCCGATGACCATTACCTTTTTGTGCGCTCCGGATTCAATAAAGCGGGTCGCGGTGTTGAGCGCGAAAATAAAGCCTGAGCAGGCGGCATTCAGATCGAAGGCCCATGCGTTGCCGGCGCCGATTATATCCTGAACAAGGCAGGCTGTCGAAGGGAAGAGCATGTCGGGAGTCATGGTCGCAACAATGATGAGCTCGACCTCATCGGCCCCGATTCCTCTTTTTTCGAGAAGCTGTTTTGCAACCTCTCCGCACAGGAACGATGTAGCCTTGCAGGGATCCTCCATGATCCGGCGCTCACTGATTCCGGTTCTTGAACGAATCCACTCGTCGTTGGTTTCGAACATCCGTTCAAGGTCATGATTGGTGACCACGCCGTCGGGTAAATATTTGGCTGTCGCCGTTATTGCAGCTTTCATGCGTTCTATGCGGTTATTTCATAGTGGATTGTTCCTGATCTGCTGCATGGCAGCGAGTCGTGCGGCTCCGGGTCGTGACGGAAGAACAGTGATTATGCTTCGGAGAGTACTTCGGCAATGCGTGCGTTGACCTGTTTTTCGATCATATGCTCGGCCATGAAAATCATATTCTTGATAGCTCGCGACGAAGAGCGTCCGTGACCGACAATAGAGATGCCGTCAACACCGAGGAACGGTACGCCTCCGAATTTTTCCACATCAAAAGGCTCAAACATGCTTTTGAAGACCTGTGAAGCTGCAGCCGCAGATTTTTCATCAAGTTCTCCCGAGGCGACGAGCTTCTGCACTGCCGGCTTGAAAATCGCTCCAAGAAATCCGGGAATGCTTTCGCCGAACTTCAGAATGGTATTGCCGACAAGCCCGTCGCAGACGACGATGCTGACATTGCCCTTGAGTATGTCGTGGCCCTCGATGTTGCCGGCGAAGCTTATTTTTCCCCTGCTGTCCGCTTCTTTGAGCAGTTTATAGGCCTGTTTCAGGACTTCGGAGCCTTTGCCCTCCTCTTCACCGATATTGAGCAGGCCGGTTACCGGTTTTTCGATACCGGCTCCATAGCGCTGGTAGATGGTCAGCATTTCGGCGAACTGCACCAGATGTTCAGGTTTGCAGTCCATATTGGCGCCGACATCGACAATGTTGGTGAGCCCTTCCTGTATTCTGGGGAAATAGGCGTAAATCGTCGGTCGCAGCACGCCTGGAAGCCTGCCGAGCACAAAGAGCGATGCGGCCATCTGGGCGCCGGTATTTCCTGCGCTGACATAGGCGTCGGCCTCTTTGGCCCTGCACATTTTCAGTCCCCTGACCAGAGATGATTCCTGTTTGGATTTGACAGCGATGGCAGGAATGTCGTCCATGGTCACCACTTCAGGCGCATGCATGAACCTGAGGTTCAGCCCCCGGGTATCCTGCAGGGCAAGAAGGTGTTCAACTTTTTCGGACTGTCCGATCAGCACAACAGAAAATCTGTTGCCGCTCTCCCGTAAAGCCTGAATGGTTCCCTCGATTACACAGGCAGGAGCATTGTCTCCACCCATGGCATCAACAGCAATGGTCAGCATGAAGGGGTTGTCCTCTGGTGTTATCAGCTGTTGGCGGATTTGGCTACTACCGATCTGCCGCGGTAATGGCCGCAATGACGGCAGGCGCGGTGCGGAAGGGTAGGTTCTCCGCAATTCGGGCAGACAACGGTTGTTGCCGCTTTCGTGCGGGCGTTGAACTGGGCGCGTCTTTTATCCCTTCTGGATTTAGACATTTTGGCTTTCGGATTTGCCATGGTTGTCCTCTGATTTTATAGTCGGTTAACGATACTTGTTTTTCAGCTGTTCAAGAGATTCCTGCCACGAGCTTCTCTCCTCGACACGGGAATCCTCCTGTCCTGATTCGCTGCCGTAAAGCCGGCATTCAGGATTTCCGGTGCAGGTGACCTTCATAGGCAGTGCGAGCAGCAGGGTTTCGCGTACATCTTCCGTCAGATCGATGGATACCGTGTTCGTGTCGATCAGCCGGTGCTCTTCATCAATGTATTCCGTATTCTCTTCTTCCGCGCTGTATAGATAATAAACCCGATACTCTCCCCTGATTTCCCTTTTCAGGGGAGCAAGACAGATGTCGCAGGTGAAATCGGCTACCGTCGCAGTCCGTATGGTGACCGTCAGTTCATTCTCGGTCTTTTCTGCAATTGCCGTTACGGCAATGTCTCCGGTAAATACGCTTTCAGCCAGTTCCTGACCCCTGAAGTCTCCGGCCCTGCAGGTAAAATCAAATGTATGGGTTCCCTGCATAAGGCCCGCGATCCGGACCTCTATCAAGGCCTTTTCTTTATGCATACACCCCCCTTTTCAGTAAAAGAACACCAATGTACGAAAATTATTATGGAAAATGAAAGGCGGGAGCCCGGCAAACGGGAGAAAAAATGAAAAAATCGGGCAGGGGTCGTTTGGAAATCATAAAAAGGAGTGTATATTAACAGCCCATTCGCAGAAAAATCCGGCTTCGACAAGATTCCGCGATAGCTCAATGGTAGAGCATTCGGCTGTTAACCGAAGGGTTGTAGGTTCGAATCCTACTCGCGGAGCACAAAAAGGCAGAAGTATCATGACGAGCTTCTGCCTTTTCTGTTTT
>JAAXXP010000059.1 GCA_013334435.1 Chlorobiaceae bacterium
AATTCCTGCGGGCATTATTCGACGACGATTCTCGACCATTTTCATAAAAGGCTTATTTCTTATTAACCAAAACACAATGGCTAAGCTATGATTACCATTCAAAAAATCATCTGTCCTGTTGATTTTTCCGGGTTATCGCGCAAGGCGCTTCAGTATGCCAACGAGTTTGCCAGACTTTCCAACGGAAAGATATTTCTGGTGGGCGTAGTGGAAAACGACCCGACAATCAACTATTCTCATGGTCTGGAAGCGGAACGCGCCGAAGAGGAGAAAAAACTCGAAGCGCTTATCGAAGAAGAACAGATCGCCGGTATTGTGGCCGACTATGTCATTTACGAGGGCTTTCCCGAGGAGTGCATTCTCGACTATGCAAAACGTCAGGACGCGGACATCATCATTATGGGTTCCCACGGACGTCGCGGACTGAAACGAATGATACTTGGAAGCGTAGCCGAACACGTCGTGAGGCGCGCCCCTTGCCCGGTGCTTGTCGTAAAGGAAAACGAGCACGAGTTCATCAAATGAAGCCGGTGAGCGGCACGACACCAGCAAACAAAAAGCATTACCCATTTTAATTAACAATTCAAGGAGAACCTTTATGGCAAATCATGTCACAAACGTTTCCCAAACCGAAGAGGTAACCAGCACCCGGCGGGTTATTGCTGCATCTTCGGTCGGTACACTTATCGAGTGGTACGATTTTTACATTTTCGGAAGTCTTGCAAAAATCATTTCCGAACAGTTTTTCCCGAAAGACAATCCTACAGCCGCACTGCTCGCCACGCTGGCGACCTTTGCCGCCGGTTTTGTGGTCAGGCCTTTCGGTGCGCTGTTCTTCGGAAGACTTGGTGATCTTATCGGAAGGAAGTACACCTTTCTGGTCACCCTCATCATCATGGGCGGTTCGACATTCGCCATCGGTCTTGTTCCCGGCTATAAAACCATCGGCTTTGTCGCTCCGGCCATTGTCTTTATCCTGAGACTTCTGCAGGGTCTTGCTCTCGGAGGTGAGTACGGCGGCGCGGCAACCTATGTTGCAGAACACTCCCCTGCGGACAAACGGGGATTCTGGACAAGCTTCATCCAGACAACCGCCACATTCGGCCTCTTTGTGTCGCTTGGCGTTATCCTTATCGTCCGGCAGACACTTGGAGTGGAAACCTTCACTGACTGGGGATGGCGCGTTCCTTTCCTGCTTTCCATTTTCCTGGTCGCCATTTCGGTTTACATCCGCATGAAGATGTCGGAATCGCCACTCTTCGCGAAACTGAAAAAGGAAGGAAAAACCTCCGCAAATCCCCTCGCAGAGAGCTTCCAGAAAAAAGACAACCTGAAAATGGTGCTGCTGGCGCTTCTCGGCGCGACCGCCGGTCAGGGCGTGGTCTGGTACACCGGTCAGTTCTATGCGCTGTCGTTCCTTCAGAACGCCTGTAACGTAGAGTTCGTCCAGAGCAACTACATCATTTCCGTGGCGCTGATTATCGGCACTCCTTTCTTTGTGCTGTTCGGAGCCCTCTCGGACAAGATCGGACGCAAGTACATCATGATGACCGGTATGCTCGTGGCCGTTCTCGCCTACAGGCCGATCTATACCATGATGTACAATGAAGCCGATCTCAAACAGAAAACGGAGATTGCAGAACAGACCAAAGTCGATGTCAAGCACGAATTGAAAGGCACGGATTCCCTGACGACAACCGTGACCACCAAGGCGTTCAGCGACGGCACGACCTATAAGGAAACCGTAAAGGCAACCGTTCCTCTGGATCCTGCCAAAAAAGCCGAACTCGAGGCTGCAGGAAAACTGAAACCGGAAACCAAGAAAGAGACAACCCTGCCCCAGAATGTCTTCTACAAGATGATCGGGCTGGTGCTGATTCAGGTTATCTTTGTAACCATGGTTTACGGACCGATTGCCGCGTTCCTCGTCGAGATTTTCCCGACGCGCATCCGTTACACCTCGATGTCCCTGCCGTATCATATCGGAAACGGTGTGTTCGGTGGACTTGTTCCGCTTATTTCAACCCGTCTTGTAGAAGCGACACGCCCTGGTCCGGACCTTCCGCCCTCGGATCCGCTTGCCGGTCTGTGGTACCCGATCCTGATCGCCGGCGTATCATTTGTTATCGGTACGCTCTACATATCGAACAAGACGAACAATATGGACGTTGAATAAACCAAGAACCTTAAAAGTAATTCACTATGTCAGCAATAAAAAAGATTGCCGGATTAATTTGGGCACTCATGGGAGCCGGGATCATTCCCCTGGCAATCATGCAGGCAATGAAGGAGATCGCAGCAAAACCAAGTGAAGAAAACTGGATTTTCTGGTCTATCGTCATTGTTGTGCTTACGCCGATTATTGCCTTCAGTCTTATTACATTCGGAGTGTTTGCCCTGAAAGGCGAATACGACGTCATCGAGTAAGCCGCGAAAGGCAGAAATCGCAACCGTTCTTTTTTCAAACAGGAAAAGCCGCAACTTACTGCGGCTTTTCCTGTTTATACTACCGGAACACCAAACAGAAACACACAGCGACATGGGTTATCAGGATGCATCGACAGATCATTCGGTCCATAAAAAAGCATTAACTGAAAAACTTTCAGGCCTGCCCGCCCTTCCGGGCGTCTACCAGTTCAGGAACCGTTCCGGAAAGGTGATCTATGTGGGCAAGGCGAAGAACCTGCGCAACAGGGTCCGCTCCTATTTCCGCGACTCCCGGCAGCTCTACGGCAAAACCCTGGTCATGGTCGGGCACATCGCCGATCTTGAAGTGATCATCACCTCTTCGGAAGTGGAAGCCCTGATTCTGGAAAACAACCTCATCAAAGAGCTCAGGCCTCGTTACAACGTCAACCTGAAGGACGACAAAACCTATCCCTATCTTGTCATCACCAACGAACCGTTTCCACGGATTTTCCTTACCCGCCAGCTGAGGCGCGACGGCTCGACATGGTTTGGCCCCTATACCGAAGCCGGCCAGCTCCGCTCCATACTCGACCTCATCGGCTCCATCTTTCCGGTCAGAAGCTGCAAACTGCGGCTGACGGAGGAGAACATAGCGGCGGGAAAATTCAAGGTATGCCTCGACTACCACATCCATAAATGCAAGGGTCCGTGTGAGGGACTCCAGCCGGAAAACGAGTATCTGGAAATGATCGAAGAGATCGTCCGGCTGCTCAAGGGCAGGACGTCGGGCATGATCCGTTCGCTCACGGAGAAAATGCATGCACTGGCAGGCGAACTGAAATTCGAAGCCGCTGCGGAAATCCGCGCGCAGCTTGACAGCATGAAGCGGTATGCTGAAAGGCAGAAAGTGGTAAGCCTTGACGGTGTGGACCGGGACGTATTCGCACTTGCCTCCGGCCAGGACGATGCCTGCGCGGTAATCTTTAAAATCCGCGAAGGAAAACTGCTCGGTTCCAGGCGCATCTACATGAACAACACCGGAGGGGAAAGCGAGTCGGGACTGCTTTCGAAAGCAGCCGAGAAATACTATCTCGAAACCGTCGATGCCATTGCGGACGAAATTCTTTTCCAGCATGCGCTGCCGCCTGAAGAGGAGGATGCCCTGAAAACGTTGCTGACCGCCAAAAAACAGGATGAGCACGGACGGAAAACCGCAATACGGTTCGCAGTGCCGCAGATAGGAGAAAAAGCGCACCTGCTCGACATGTGCCTGCGCAACGCCAGCCACCATCTTGAGGAGTACCTCATAGAGAAACAGAAACGCGGTGAAGCGGCGCGCGAGCACGGAGGGGTTCTCGATCTCGGAAAACTGCTGCGTCTGGCAAGGCTGCCCGAACGAATCGAATGTTTCGACAACTCCCATTTCCATGGAACCGACTATGTCAGCTCCATGGTATGCTTTGTCGCCGGCAAACCGAAAAAATCCGATTACCGCAAGTTCAGGCTTACCTCCGTTGCAGGCTCGGACGACTACGGCGCAATGCAGGAGGTGCTGAGACGCAGGTACAGCGGCTCTCTGTCCAAAGAGCTCCCTCTCCCCGATCTTGTTGTCGTTGACGGAGGAAAGGGGCAGGTCAATGCAGCCTTTGCCGTACTCGACGGGGCAGGTCTCGATATTCCCGTTATCGGACTGGCCAAACGTCTCGAAGAGATTTTCATGCCCCACGCCCGGGACCCCTTCAACCTGCCGAAAACCTCTCCGGCCCTGAAACTGCTGCAACGGCTGCGTGACGAAGCCCACCGTTTCGCCGTCACCTACCACCGCAAACTCCGCCGGGAGAGAACCCTCCGTACCGAGCTCACCTCAATTCCGGGAATCGGGGAAAAAACCGCACAGAAACTGCTTGGCTATTTCGGTTCCGTCGAACATATCGCATCGCTCAGTCCCGAAGAACTGGAAACTGCCGCCGGAAAAAGCGTAGCGGAAAAAATATACCTGTTCTATCACCCTGAGGAGATCACGGGGTAAAACAGCGGACCTTTGGCGAATGTTATTCTTAATAAAATTCTGTTATATTTATCTCATGGTACGCCTGATGATAATTGAAACTCTTTCCGACTGTCTATGAACCTGCCCGATTTTTTCGACGATGGCCGTCACGATGCATCCGGGTTGTCACGTAAAGAGCCTCCCGATCTTGACGATCTCGATTCACGATACGATGCCGATGAGCTGATCGAGCTGATCATCCGGCTCAATGAAGACGGGTTCATTCAGGAGTCGCTGACGGTTGCCCGCCGTGTTGAAGTCATCGCTCCATACAATTCCGAAACCTGGTTTCATCTTGGAAACTGCCTGACGCTCAACGGAGATTTCAGCGAAGCTCTCGACGCGTTTCGCGAGGCGGTGCTGCTCAGTCCGGCCGATGGTGAAATGCAGCTCAACCTTGCCCTCGCTTATTTCAATACCGGCTGTTTCGACGAAGCGCTCGATATTTTCGAGGACGTATTCGTGGATTCATCCATTGAACGCGAATTCCACTATTACCGTGGCATCGTGCTGCAGCGGAAGGACCGGTTCGTCGAAGCGGAGATCGATTTTGAAAAAAGTCTCCGGATAGATCCCGCATTTTCCGATGCCTGGTATGAACTTGCCTACTGCAGGGACATTCTCGGCAAACTCGACGAGAGCGTGGAGTGTTACGATAAAACGCTTGACGCCGACCCTTACAACATCAATGCCTGGTACAACCGGGGCCTCGTACTCAGCAAACTGAAACGGTACGACGAAGCGCTCGAATCGTACGATCTGGCGCTGGCTATTGCCGACGACTTCAGTTCGGCATGGTACAACCGGGCCAATGTGCTCGCAATTACCGGAAAAATAGAGGAGGCTGCCGAAAGCTATCTGAAAACCCTTGAATACGAACCCGACGACATCAATGCGCTCTACAATCTCGGCATAGCTTACGAAGAACTCGAGGAATACGGCGAAGCCACCGCTTTCTACCTGCGCTGTCTCGAGGTAAACAACGACTTTTCAGATGCGTGGTTTGCGCTGGCCTGCTGTTATGAAGCGCTTGAACAGTATGAAGAGGCTGCCCTGTCGGTTGAGGAAGCTCTGCGCATCCTGCCCGACAGTATCGAGTTTCTCCTGCTGAAAGCTGAAATAGCCTACAATCTCAACCGGCTCGAGGAATCTCTGGAAACCTACCGGAACATCATCCTTCTTGAGTCAGACAACTCCCAGATATGGCTTGACTATGCCATGGTTCTGCGGGAAAACGGCGAGTTCGGCGAATCCATAGATGCACTCCAGCAGTCGCTGAAGCTGCAGCCTTATTCGGCTGATGCCCATTTCGAAATCGCTGCGGCATATTTCGCCATGGGAGACAAACTCAGTACGCTCAAGGCCCTCAGCAAGGCATTCAAGATCGATCCCGACAAAAAGCAGCTTTTCCAGAGCACGTTTCCGGAACTGTACCAGCAGGATGCCGTAAGAAAAATGCTTGGTATTTCCTGAACCCTCCGGACCGAACACTGCGCTGCATGAAGCCTTCAAAGCAAATCCTCGGCCTTATCGGCCGGAATGTGGGTTATTCCTGGTCTCCGCTCATTCACAACACCGCATGCGACCTGCTCGGGCTTCCCTACGTCTATACGATTTTCGACATCGCGAAACCCGAGCTGCTTGAAGATGCGCTCCGCGGCGCGCGCGCTCTCGGAATCGCAGGGCTCAACGTCACCATTCCCTATAAAAAGGATGTCGTTCCCCTGCTCGACGAACTGACGGAGGATGCAACCGTCATACAGGCGGTAAACACCATCGTCAATACCGGAGGAAAACTTGTCGGACACAACACCGATATCGAAGGGTTCGCCACTCCGCTGCTTCCCTTCCTGAGCCGCATCGAAGGAAACCCGGTCTGCATCTTCGGCTCCGGAGGCGCATCGCTGGCCGCCATAGAGGCGTTCAGACGGTTTTTCCGGCCATCGGTCATCCACCTCTTCGTCAGGGATATCTTCAAGGCGCTTTTCATGCTCGAACCCTATCCTCACAAGGAACGGGTCTCGGTCTGTCTTCTGAACGATCTTTACTCGGGAAAAAACCATACGCGTGAACATTTCCGGAACTGCAGCGTGGTTGTCAATGCAACGCCTATAGGAACCAGGGGAAGAGCCGGAGACGAAGCAAGCTGCATCGTGCCGCTTGAGGAAAACCTGCTGCACAACCGCCAGATCGTCTACGACATGGTCTACAACCCTCTGCAAACGCCGCTGCTCGCTGCTGCCGGACAGGCAGGCGCCGAAACCCTGAGCGGCATCGAAATGCTTCTCGGACAGGCAGCCCTGGCCTTCGCCCTCTGGACCGGCGCATCGATGCCGACAGACGCGGTAAGAAGCCGGCTCCTCCGGCACATATCGAAACCGGCAGGAACTTCCGATGATCTCCAGTAACCTCACGATAACCCAGCTCCTGTCATGAAATGGTTTTTTACGTTAGCCTCGATTGTCGTACTTCTCGACCAGTTCACCAAAAAACTTGCCGTCATGTTTCTCCGTGAGAAAGGAAGCATCTCCGTCATCGGAGAGTGGCTGAAACTGACCTATGCGGAAAACAACGGTATCGCTTTCGGCGTAGAGTTCGCGCCACAGATGGTCATGATCCTGCTGGTCGGCTCCATATCGCTCCTTATCGCGCTCTACGTCGCGAAATCCGGAAACCGCAGGCCTGTTTTCCTGCTCCCTTTTGCCCTGATATTCGGAGGCGGTATCGGGAACCTCATCGACCGTCTCACCCTGGGGAGGGTTATCGACTTCATCCATTTCGATCTCTACCAGGGATTCGTCATGGGTACATGGGTAGCGCTCTGGCCGATTTTCAATATTGCCGACTCCGCCATCACCATTGGCGCCTGCATGCTCATCCTGCTGCACGGCAGAATTTTTCCCGAACACGCTCCTTCAGGTGAAAGCCATGTTCGCTGACGTTCACTGCCACCTCTCGTTCCCCGATTTCGACGCCGACCGGCAGGAAATCATCCGTGAAATGACCGATGCGGGAGTTACTCTCCTTGTCGATCCGGGAATCGACGCACAAACCAGCAGAAAATCCATCGAGCTTGCCGCAGCGCACCCGATGGTATATGCCAATGTCGGCCTGCATCCGCACGAAACCATACATCCTTTGCCGGAGAGCATTTTCGACGAACTGGCCCTGCTGGCACGCTCCCCGAAAGTAGTGGCCATCGGCGAAATAGGTCTCGATTACCACTACCCCGACTGCAATCCGCTCCTTCAGCAGGAGGCGTTTCGCACCATGCTGCGCCTTGCCGACGATCTCGACCTTCCGGTCGTCATCCACTGCCGCGAAGCCTGGGAAGATCTCCTGACCATTCTCGAAGAGGAACAGCACTCCTCGACGAACGGACTCATGCACTGCTTTTCCGGCGACAGCGAAATCGCCCTTCGCTGCATCCGTCTCGGGTTCGCGATTTCGATTCCCGGAACGATCACCTATAAACGTTCGCTCCTGCCGGAGGTCGTCCGCAATATCCCGCTTGAACACCTGCTGACCGAAACCGACGCTCCCTATCTGAGCCCGGTGCCTCACAGAGGCAAACGGAACCGTCCCTCGAATGTCCGTCTGGTCACGGAAGCAATCGCCGGAATAAAAAACATGACTCTTGAGGAGACAGCAGGACTCACAGGAAGAAACGCGGCGCGGATATTCAGGCTCGAACGGGTGTAATCCCTTGCCATACATGCAGCTGCGGACAGGGAACTATTTTGAAATTCAGGCAAACTTGCGTAGGTTGCAAACCGTTGTAACCCTATTGCAGAGTACCAAACAGCCAGGCAATCAATCAATTTGCCGGTAAAACCGGAATGTAACGAACACCATGAACATGACCCAGATGCAAACAGATCCCTCAAAAAGCCCGGAACAGGTCAAACCGGATGCAACCGATAACCTCCTCTATATTGTCCTCAAGTACAAAAACGCGCTGATCGCGCTGGTCGTGCTTCTGGCCGCAGCAGGCGGAGGAACGGCCTTCTGGCTGAATCATCAGAAAGCTGCCGAGCAGGAAGCCTCGCTGAAACTTTCGGTGGTCGCGCCGCTTCTCGACCGGGGAGAGTTCCGCAAGGCAATCGACGGAACATCGGCCAACCCCGGGCTGAAAAGCATTTCGGGAAAATACGGCGGTACCGCAAGCGGCAAAATGTCGTCGCTGCTGCTGGCCAACGCCTATTACGCACTCGGACAGCCGGACTCGGCCCTTGCCGTGTACAAGGGCATATCGATGGAAAACAGGGATCTGGCCGCTGCCGTACTTGCCGGAACAGGTGCCTGCCATGCGGAAATGAAACAGTATGCAAAAGCCGCTGCAGCCTACGGGGATGCATCTGAAAAAGCCGAAAACAAGGCGCTCAAGGCGCAGTACCTTGTCAGTTCCGCCGATAACTACCTCGATTCCGGAAAAAGGGAAAAAGCGCTGGAGCTCTACAAGAAAATCGTTGCCGATTACCCCGGATCAACAGGAGCCGCGCTCTCCCAGCGTGCGCTCTGGCAGATGTCCGGCAGCCGTTAACCAATACCGATCAACCAGAAAACAGTCCGAACCATGCCTGAATCATTCATTATCGAGACAACGCTCGGCAACATCACGGTCAGCCTTTACGACGACACCCCGCTGCATCGCGACAACTTCAAAAAACTTGTCGGCGAAAACTACTACGACGGCATACGCTTTCACCGCGTTATCCGCGACTTCATGATCCAGACCGGCGATCCGCTCTCCCGCCATGACGAAAAACGCGCGATGCACGGCACCGGCGGACCGTCATACCGCATTCCCGCAGAGATCCGGCATGCAAACAAGAAAGGCACACTGGCAGCCGCCCGCGACAACAATCCGGAAAAAGCCTCTTCCGGCAGCCAGTTTTACATCAACCATACCGATAACGGCTACCTCGACGGTCAGTATACGGTTTTCGGCATCGTGGAATCCGGCCTGGATGTAGTCGATGCGATTGCCTCCGTTGAAACCGACTTCAACGACAACCCGCTGAGCCCGGTAACGATAAAAACCATCACCTCCGGAGCACAGGCATAGGAGGATGTTATGGAATCCATTGCCGAAAATCTTGCTGCAATCAGGCAGCGTATCGACGCTGCCTGCCTGAAATGTCACAGAGACCCCTCGACGGTCAGGCTCATAGCGGTTTCGAAAACCAAACAGGCCGGGCAGATCAGGGAAGCTTTCGATGCGGGACAGATCGATTTCGGAGAGAGCTACGTACAGGAGTTTCTCGAAAAGAAGTCCGATCCCCTGCTTGAAAACCAGCCTCTCTGCTGGCACTTCATCGGGCACCTGCAATCCAACAAGGTACGTTCGATCATCGGCGCGGTCTCGCTCATTCACGGCATCGACAGGCTCTCAACCGCAGAAGAACTTTCCCGGCGCGCGGTTCAGCACGATATGACCGCCGACTATCTGCTGGAGGTGAACACCTCGGGAGAATCATCGAAATATGGACTCAAACCGGAAGAGCTGCTCCATCAGGCGCCGTCGTTCTTCAAGCTGCCGAATTGCACCCTGCGCGGGCTCATGACCATAGCCTCTCCCGATCCGGCTCTGGCCCGCTACGAGTTCCGGCGCCTGCGCCAGCTTCTCGACGAATTGAAGGGGGTGGCGCCCGATCCATCGTTCCTGACGGAACTTTCCATGGGCATGAGCCAGGATTTCGAAGCCGCAATAGCCGAAGGAGCGACACTGGTCCGTGTCGGAACAGCGATATTCGGCTGGCGCTGAGCCGAACACCAACCATGAGGGTACCCTTGAACGCTCCCGGATATGACGCCGCACGGCGTGTCCGGAACTACAATTACGCTATCCTGAACATCGGAGCTCTCGCCGGGGAGTGCGAAGCCGCCGGAGTGCCGGTAACCCGTCTCAATATCGGCGATCCTACGCTCTACGGCTTCGAACCGCCGCCCCGGCTCACCGATGCCTGCATCGCAGCGCTTCGGGAAGGACGGCACAGTTATGCTCCTCCATGCGGCATTGCCGCCGCCCGCGAAGCGATCGCCGCGGACGCAGCACAGCGCCGGATCGAAACCTCCCCCGAACAGATTATCGTTACGGCAGGAGCGACCGAAGCTGCCGATCTGCTCTTTACGGCGCTCCTGAATCCGGGAGACGAGGTGCTCTGCCCCTCTCCCGGTTATCCGCTCTACACCGCCCTGGCCGCACGACAGGAGGCGACAAGCGTACCCTACCATCTCGATCCCCGGAACAGCTGGCTCCCCGACCCGCAGGAAATCGGGCGTCTGATAACATCCAGAACGAAACTGCTGATCGTCATCAATCCCAACAATCCCACCGGAACACTCTATCCGGCGGGACTGCTCTCCCGGATTGCCGATATCGCCAGAAAACACCGCATTGTCTGCCTTGCCGACGAGGTTTACCGGAAGCTGATATACAGCGGCTCACACCACCCTTTCGCCTCGTTTGCCGGCAACGACCTGCCGGTATTCACGTTTGAAAGCCTTTCGAAAAATTTCATGGTGCCGGGCTGGCGCACCGGCTGGATGACCATAAGCAACAGCCGGCTTCTGCCCGATCTCCAGGGGGCGCTGCAGAAACTCGCCGACGCAAGGGTCTGTGCCCCCGCCGCGCCGCAATACGCCATACAGGAAGCACTTTCAATGGGAAATGACTATCTTCTTCCGGTTATGGAAAGACTCCGCCGGCAGCGGGACCTGAGCGTGAGCATGCTCAACGGCATCGAAGGGCTCTCCTGCAGCACACCCGAAGGAGCTTTCCATGTCATGGCGAAAGTCGATCTGAGCCTCTATCCATTTGCCTCGGATGAAGAATTTATTGTTGAACTGCTCCGGAAAAAGCAGATATTGTTTGTTCACGGATCGGGGTTCGGTACGCAACCCGGCGACGGGTACTTCAGGATAGTCTACCTGCCCGATACCGTTACCCTTGAACGGGTTTACCATGACCTGTACGATTTTCTACACCACTGCCGGCAGCACTCCGGCGCTATTCGTCAACAACCTAAAACAACAACCCGATCATGATCGCTCAGCAGGCAAAAATTCAGGAAGCCGTCACCTTCATCCGCAAGAAAATCCAGGGTGAATACCCTGTAGGCATCGTTCTCGGAACCGGTCTCGGAGCTCTTGCCAAAGAGATCGATGTTGAACTCGCCCTCGACTACAGTGATATTCCAAACTTCCCCATCTCCACCGTCGAAACCCATCACGGCAAACTGATTTTCGGCACGCTGGCCGGAAAAAAAGTGGTCGCCATGCAGGGCCGCTTCCATTTCTATGAAGGGTACTCGATGCAGCAGATCGTTTTTCCTGTAAGGGTCATGAAACATCTGGGGGTCAAAACCCTCGGCATCACCAATGCCTGCGGAGGCCTCAATCCGGCTTTCAGCAAAGGCGACATCATGCTGATCGACGATCACATCAACCTGCTCGGCGGCAATCCGCTCATCGGCCCGAACGATCCTGAAACCGGCTCGCGCTTCCCCGACATGTGCGAACCCTACTCCAGACGCATCCTCGGCATCGCCGAACAGGTGGCGCTCGAGGCGAAAATCAAGGTGCAGCGAGGCGTCTATATCGCTCTTTCCGGCCCCTGCCTGGAAACCCGGGCCGAATACCGCATGCTGAGAATACTCGGAGCCGACGTCGTAGGCATGTCAACCGTCCCCGAAGTAATCGCCGCCGTCCACCAGGGTACCGAAGTGTTCGGCATGTCCATCATCACCGACGAGTGTTTCCCCGACAGCCTGCAGCCGGTCAGCATCGAGGAGATCATCGAGGTATCCAACC
>JAAXXP010000060.1 GCA_013334435.1 Chlorobiaceae bacterium
TGTTCCTGAGCGGGAAACGAGACTCGAACTCGCGACCCCAACCTTGGCAAGGTTGTGCTCTACCAACTGAGCTATTCCCGCGTTTATGAAGGCATAAATATAAGGATATTTCAAAACTGTGCAACACCTGCCTGAAATTTTTCGGAGGAAAAAATCAGGCCCGAAAACCCGTTTTATTTGCGCTTTCCGGCTGTGCCGGCATGCCGTCCCTGCGTGACTGGATAGTGGCGCGCCATCTTCTTTCCAGGCTCCGCGCCCTTTCTTTTCAAGCCCCGTCAGGAGCGGCATACCGGTGGCGAGGGCACGAAAAACCCCATCTCGTTTCAGAGGCCGAGTGCGGTGATGATGGTTTCCATATCCTTGTCGCCGCGACCCGAGAGGCTGACCGCGATGATCGAATCGCGGCTCATGGTTGCGGCTCGCGTGATGGCGTAGTGCATGGCATGGGCCGATTCGAGTGCGCAGATGATGCCTTCGGTCTCGGCCAGCGTTTTCAGGGCATCGAGCGCTTCCCTGTCGGTGGCCGAGGTGTAGGTCACCAACCCGGTTTCCTGCAGGTGGCAGTGTTCCGGTCCTACGCCGGGATAGTCGAGACCGGCTGAAATGGAGTGCGCTTCAAGCACCTGGCCGTCCTCGGTCTGCAGCAGCTTGATCATGGCTCCGTGCAGCACGCCGGGAGAGCCGAGGGTAAGCGATGCCGCGTGCAGCCCATCGAGCCCTTCGCCCGCGGCTTCGACGCCAACCAGTTCGACGCCGGGCACATCGTTGAGGAATTCGTAGAACATGCCTATGGCGTTGCTTCCGCCCCCAACGCATGCGGTGACGACATCCGGCAGCCGGCCGGCCTGTTCGAGGATCTGTTTTTTCGTTTCCCTGCCGATAACGGCCTGAAAGTCGCGCACGATCATCGGGTAGGGGTGCATGCCCACAACGGAGCCGATGATATAGAAGGTGTCCTCGGGGTTGTTCATCCAGTCGCGGATAGCCTCGCTGGTGGCGTCCTTGAGCGTTCTGGATCCGCAGGATACCGGCCGTACCTCGGCTCCGAGCAGTTTCATGCGTGCGACATTCGGAGCCTGCCGTCGAATATCCTCCTCTCCCATATAGACGATGCAGTCGAGACCGAAGAGCGCGCATACCGTTGCCGTGGCTACGCCGTGCTGCCCCGCGCCGGTTTCGGCAATGATGCGCCGCTTGCCCATTCTGCGGGCGAGCAGAACCTGGCCGAGGGCGTTGTTGACCTTGTGGGCGCCGGTATGGCAGAGATCCTCCCGTTTCAGGTAGATGGCCGCGCCTCCGGTCTTCCGGCTGAGGCTTTCGGCATGATAGAGAGGGGTCGGCCGACCGACATAATCGCGAAGCAGTTTTTCAAGCGTCGCATTGAAATCGGGATCGTTTTTTGCTTTCAGGTATTCCGATTCGAGATCGGCAGCATTTTTTATGAGGGTTTCGGGGATGAATTTTCCACCGAAAACACCGAAATGCCCCTTTGCATCGGGAGCAGAATAAGGAGTCGAGGACATGAACCTAAAGGACTATTGTTTTTTTCGAGGGCCGGTCAGTAGAGCGGACAGAGAAAAGTCAACGGTACTGCAACAATAAAATAATATATTGAAACTTTTCAGAGATACCTATGAAAGATAACCTTGTCCATCCGTTCCGGGGAGTTGTTTTGTGAGTGTTTCGAGGCGTACCATAGTGATTGCCGCTGCGCTGGGCATGCTCGTCAATACCGGCCTGCCCGGGTTGCCGTCGCCGGCGTATGCTGCCGGACAGCCGTCGGCTGCCGGAGGGGTTGCGGTTGCCGGGGACGGAGCAGCCATGCAGTCTCCGCAAAGCACCATATCCTTTTCGGCAAGGGATTCTGTTATCTACCGTTTCGACCGGAAGACCATGGAGCTTCTGGGGAAAGCGCGCGTCGAACGCGATTCCACCACGGTTTCAGCGCCGAAGATCAACGTCGATCTGCAACGTTCGACCCTCGACGCTTTCGCGGCGCCTGCCGGAGCCGCCGGAAAGCGCGAACCTGCGGTGTTCACCAACCGCGATGGCAGTTTCAATGCCGACAAGATCACCTATACGTTTACCTCCGGAAAAGGTGAGACCTCCAATATATCGTCGCGTTCGTCGGGCGTGATTTTCAGCGGGCAGAAGGTTACCAGGCTCGAAAACGGCGAGATGATCGTGCGGGACGGCACCTTTACCACCTGCGACGACGAGGATCCGCATTACTGGGTGTCGTCGGGCTACATGAAAATCATTCCCGACAGCCGGATTATCGCCAGTCCGTTCATCATGTATATCCGGCCGGAAATCTTCTCGAAGCGCCTGCCGGCCATTCCCATTCTGCCGCTTCCCTTCATGATTTTTCCCCTCCGGGAAGGTCGGGCCTCGGGGCTGCTGATTCCCCGTTTCAGTCACGACAGCGACCGGGGTTACTATTTTTCCGATCTGGGCTATTTCTGGGCGATCAACGATTATACCGATCTGCGCATCGAGGGCGATATCGCTTTCAACGGAAGCTGGCGTCTGGGGCAGCGTTTCCGCTACAACACCCGTTACGAGTATTCCGGGATGCTTGAAGGGGAGTTCGAACGCTACCTGGCGGGGGATTCAGGGGACTCCGACTACGAGAAATACGACAGCTGGAACCTGCGCTTCCTGCATCACCAGAATTTCGGTCCCACGGCTGCCCTCGACATGAACCTGCGGTTTCAGGGCGGGGATCGCAACTACGACCTGAACACCATCGATACGGAGACCATCGTCAACGAGCAGTCCGAATCCTACGCCTCCTACGGCAAGACCTTCGACGACGAGAACAGTATCGCAACGGCCAGTTTTCAGATGACCGACGACTTGAGAAGCAGCGACCAGAGCGTGCTTATGGGCATCGGGTTCTACCAGAACCGGTACTATCCATTCCGTTCGGGCCGTCTGGGGACTTTCGACGACTGGCGCGACAGGCTTTCGGTCACTTCCGGCGCGTCGTTGCGGGGACTGTTCTCTTCGAACGACGGCCTCGATTCGTCGGAATACCTTGCCGAAGCCGGAGTGCAGGTCGGCTATTACCAGGAGTTTTCGGAAGGCAACAAAGCGCTCTTTACGCAGGGGATATCCTTGCAGGGAACCCTGCTCGACGACGATCTCAACGACGACGATCGCTACGGGATGAGGCTTCAGCTTCCGCTTCGCATGCAGTCGACGCTTTTCCGTCACTTCAACGTCAACGCGGGATTCACCTTCAACCATTACGTTGTCGGCAACGATCTCCTGAAGAGTTTCGACGGCACCGGTGTCGTAAGCACGGAGAGGACCGGTTCGGAAGGGTATTCCACCTTCAATTTCAGCACGGACATTTCCACCCGGCTGTACGCGAGCATGGAGACGCCTTTCCTTCAGGGCCTGACCGGTCTGAAGGCTCTGCGCCATACGCTCATACCTGTTATCTCCTATACCTGGAATCCGGATTTTACCGGTTCGGGGTACGACTATTACGGCTCCGTGTACGATGGCACCGGCTATCTGCGTTACAACCGCTTCGAACATTCGGTCTATCACGACATACCCGAAGGCCAGAGCACGATCGGGTTTATGCTCAAGAACCTTTTTCACGGAAAACTGGGACCGTCCGACCCGAATGGCAGCGGTCCGGACCGCACCGTGCATCTGCTTTCGCTTGCGGCATCGACCTCGTATAACATGGCTGCGGACGAATTCCGCTGGTCGCCTCTGCTCGTTACCGCGTCGAGCAGCGCGATCTCGCCGAACTTTCTCATGAGCGCCGGCGCCCTGTATGATTTTTACGATTACGACCGGGCGAGCGGCGAGAGAGTCAACCGTTTTTATGCGGAAGGGGGCAACGGACTGCTCCGGTTCGTGAGCGGCTATCTCAACATGAGCCTCAATCTCGAAGGGAAGAGCCTGACCGGCGGTTCGGGAAGGCCCGAGGCGCTTCGCGCCGAACAGGCGATTTTCCGCGAACGGTTCAACAACGGGGATTTCACCGACATCGATTACTCCATTCCCTGGAAACTCCGTATGTCGCTCTATCTGCAATCCGACCGTCCGAATCCGCTCGATAAGGCTGAAACCACGGCTCTTCTGAACGTTTCGGCCAAAGCCGCCCTGAGCAGGAACTGGCAGGTTGGTATCAATACCGGTTACGATATCGAGCAGAACAAGTTTGTTTTTCCGATGCTTCAGGTCTTCCGCGACCTTCACTGCTGGCAGATGGGATTTCAGTGGGTGCCATCGGGAGAGTACAACAGCTACTATTTCCAGATCGGTCTGAAAGCGCCCCAGCTTCAGGATATACGCTTCAGGACGGGCGGCAAGACCAGAGGATGGACCGACTAGGGCGGCGCAGCGTCGCTTCCTCCGGGGAAAAACTCAGCAGATAGAGTCGAGTATGTTTTCGAGCCTTTCATTGAAGGCTTCGGGGGCGTCGTGGTGAATGCAGTGCGACGCTTTCGGAACGATGAAGGCTCCTGCCTGCGGGAGAAGCTGCTGGAACTCCGGGATGATCCTGTGCGGTGGCAGCGCGCTGTCTTCGGCTCCCCAGATGAGGGCGGCCTTCCCCTTGTACCGGCACGGCCGGGCGAGATGGTCAAGGGTGAAATCCTGCGGCCGGCGCGAGGGCGAGAGGTAGGACCATATGGCGCCCCTGTCCTGCAGCGGCCGTGTGAACTGGTTGATGAGACGCAGATCGACCTTGCTCTGGTTGTAGTAGGTTGGCGCAAGGCTCTGACTTACGCCTACCGGATTTGCAAATGCCGTGAAAAGTACCTCTCCGATCATCGGCGACCCCACCAGTCCGAAAAATATCTTTGCCATGCCGTCCATGCTGTCGCCGTAAAGCCCCGAAGGGTTGGCAAGCACGAGTGCGCGTACTTTTTCAGGTCTGAGATGGGCGTAGTAGATACTGCCGGCTCCACCCATCGAATGTCCAACCAGAATAACCTCGTCAAGTTTTTTCAGATGCAGGAATGCTTCAATCTGTGCGGCAAAGAGCTCGAGGCTGTAGCGGACATTGGGTTTCTGCGACCTGCCGAACCCGATGAGGTCCATGGCGTAGATCTTGTGTCTTCCGGCGAAATGCGGAATATTCTGGTCCCAGTGTTCGATCATCGCCCCGTATCCGTGAAGGAAAAGCAGGGGTGGTTGGCCGGAAGAATCGGCGGTTCCGGTTTCCTGGTAGCGTATTCTGGCCTCATGCTCGGGGGATAGCTGCCACAGGAAATACTGATCTTTTGGAGAGCTGCTCATGGTTGAAAACCGGAATATTATCCTGAAGGAAAAAATTAAAATATAAAATGCTTCAAACTAATTATAATCCGGAGGTATTTAATACAGGTTAGAGCTATGAAACTCACTATACTGATTTTTTATGCTGCAGGTTTCAAGAAAATTCGAATACGGGCTCCACGCGGCGGCTTATCTTGCCACCAGAGGTTCCGGAAGGGTGGTAACGGTAAAGGAGATGGCCGACGAGATCGGCTTTTCGCAGGAGTTTCTCTCCAAAGCGATGCAGAGCATGAAAAAAGCCGGGATTACCGAGTCGGTTCAGGGAGTCAAGGGCGGTTACCGGCTGGCCAGAAAGCCTTCCGAGATCACCATTGCCGATATCGGGGTAGCCATTGAAGGCAAGCCGCATATGACCCGATGCGTGGTCAAGATCACCAGTTGCGAGATTTTCGACCAGTGTTCCTATCGCGGATACATGAACTCATTGCAGGATCGCATACAGGGGCTCATGTCGGCAACGACCATAGCCGAGCTGCTGGTGAAGAGTGAGGGCGAGCCCGAAGGCGGACGTGATTCCGGGTGAGCGGATGCGACATCCTGCAGGCCCGGTTTTTCTGTCCTCCGGATTGTATATTGCCGTGTCCCTTTCAATGAAAGTTTCACCATTCAAGTAATGCCCATTTCCGCATCTACGGACACGGTTCCTGTCGAGACCGTCCTTCCCGATATCATTCTCCGGGGTATCCGTACCCACAACCTCAGAAACATTACTGTCCACATACCGAGGAACCGTTTTGTGGTGCTGACGGGCGTAAGCGGTTCGGGGAAGTCGAGCCTGGCTTTCGACACGCTTTATGCCGAAGGGCACCGGCGTTATGTGGAGTCGCTTTCGGCTTATGTGCGTCAGTTTCTCGAACGGATGCCCCGCCCCGATATCGAGGTCGTCGAAGGCATCGCTCCGGCAATTGCCATCGAGCAGAAAACCATACCGAAAAACCCCCGTTCGACGGTGGGTACGGTTTCGGAAATCTACGACTACCTCCGGCTGCTCTATGCACGCATCGGCAAAATATACTCCCGTGACACCAATGAACTGGTTCTCAAGCACAATCCCGAGGACCTCAGCTGTCAGGCCCGTTTTTTTGACGAGGGCACGAAGTTTTTCGTTGCCTTTCCCTTTCCCTGCCACAAGGATGCGGCCATGCACGACTGTTCGGCCGAAGCGGAGATCGCCAACCTCCTGAAGAAAGGCTTTTTCCGGATTATCGAGGGTGACAGCGTTGTGGACCTGAACGAGGAACAGCACTCCCTGCGTATCGGCAGGATGGGGCGCCAGGAGCTTGCCGGACTTTTCGTGCTCGTCGACCGCTTCATCGCGCGTCCTGACGAGAAGGTGTACAGCAGGATCGAGCAGGCCGCCGAGACAGCTTTCGCAGAATCGGGTGGCTATGCCGTGCTCAAGGTTGCCGGAGGCCGGCTGTTCAGGTTCAGCGACAGGCTCGAACTGAACGGCATCGAGTACCAGGAACCCTCGCCTCAGCTTTTTGCTTTCAATTCGCCGATAGGAGCGTGCACCCGATGCCAGGGGTTCGGCAGAATTGCCGGAATCGACGAGGATGCGGTCATACCCGATAAATCGCTGAGTCTTGCAGAGGGCGCGATCGTCTGCTGGACATCGGAAAAATACCGCTGGAACTGGACCCGGCTGCTTGCCTTGGCGCCGAAGGCGGGTATTCCGGTCGATATTCCCTATGAAAAACTCTCCTACCAGCACAAGGAGATGATCTGGAAAGGCATTGCCGGCCAGGAGGAGCGCTACAGCGGAATCTGGCCGTTTTTTGCCGAAATCGAGAAGGATGCCGGCTATAAAATGCACTACCGCGTTTTCCTGAGCCGTTACCGGGGTTATGCGACCTGTCCGGAGTGTGAGGGGAGCCGCCTCAATGCCGATGCGCGGCTCATCAGGATTTCAGGCCGTCATATCGGCGAGGTGACCCGCATGAACATCGGCGAGGCCTACGAATTTTTCACCACGCTCGATATTTCGCCCTTCGACCGCAAGGTTGCCGAAGCGGTTCTCGAGGAGATCCTCAAGCGGCTGACCTATCTGCTCGAGGTCGGTCTGAACTATCTTACGCTCGACCGTCTCACCCATACGCTCAGCGGAGGGGAGTTCCAGCGCATCAACCTTTCGACATCCATCGGTTCGCCGCTTGTCGGCGCAATCTATATTCTCGACGAGCCGAGCATCGGGCTCCACCAGAGCGACTCGGAACGGCTGATCAGGCTGCTCAGAAAGCTGCGCGATCTTGGCAATACGGTCGTTGTGGTCGAGCACGACCGCGAGATTATCGAGGCGGCCGACGAGGTGATCGATCTCGGCCCAAGGGCGGGACGAGAGGGAGGCGAGGTGGTTTTTCACGGCACCATAGCGGAAATGGCGGTTTCGGGAACTTCGCTGACGGCGGATTATCTCAACGGAAAAAAGGTCATTCCGGTGCCCGCCGTCCGACGCAAACCCGATTTTTCGGAAGCCATCGAGATCCGGGGCGCCATGCAGAACAACCTGAAGAACATCGATGTGCGTTTTCCTCTCGGCGTGATGACCTGCGTGACCGGCGTGAGCGGTTCCGGAAAATCCACCCTCGTCAACGATATTCTCAAGAACGGGATTCTCCGCGAGAAGGAGGGGGGCCGGGAAAAGGTGGGTACGCACCGCTCGATTTCGGGCGCGGGCCTTATCGACCGGGTCGAGCATGTCGATCAGTCGCCGATCGGCAAGTCGAGCCGGAGCAATCCGGCCACCTACATGAAAATCTTCGACGATATCCGTGCTCTTTTCGCCCAGACCAGGGATGCGAAGGCAAGAGGGTGGAAGGCCGGCTATTTTTCCTTCAACATTCCGGGTGGCCGTTGCGAAAGCTGCGCCGGCGAGGGAAGCGTGAAAATAGAGATGCAGTTCCTGGCCGATATCGAAGCGGTCTGCGAGGAGTGCAACGGCCTGCGCTACAAGCAGGAGACGCTCGACATCAAACTCCGGGGGCTTTCCATTGCCGAGGTGCTCGATCTGACCGTCAGCGAGGCAATCGGGTTTTTCGGCAGCGAGAAGGCGATTGTGCGACGGCTGCAGGTACTCGATGAAGTCGGGCTGGGCTACGTACGGCTTGGGCAGTCGTCAAGCACCCTGTCTGGGGGTGAGGCACAGCGGCTCAAGCTTGCCGGCTTCATAGTCCGCGCCGACATCGAGCATACGCTGTTTCTTTTCGACGAGCCGACAACCGGACTGCATTTCGAGGATATCAACAAGCTGATCCGCTGTTTTGAAAAGCTGCTCGAGCAGCACAATACCCTGGTCATCATCGAACACAACCCGGATATCATCAAGCAGGCGGACTGGATTATCGATCTTGGACCCGGAGCCGGAGACAAGGGCGGTTCGCTCGTTGCGGAGGGAACTCCCGAAGCCGTTGCGGCTTCGGCCGTGTCGCTGACGGGGCTTCACCTTAGGCCCTATCTTTCCGCGGGTGTCTGAACCGGAAAAGGGAGGCGGTCATCATCCGAAGGGATCGTCTTCGAGCGCTCCCCCGTGCAGCCTTATGTGGGGGAAGTGCGACTGGGATGTTCTTTCAACCCATACCGACCCGCCCTTGTGTCGGGCGGCCTCGTTTTCCGATACCGACACCCGGTTGCCTGCCAGTGCGGCTACCTCTTCGAGAATTGCAATATGCTTCCGGTCTTCGGCAGTCGCCGTATCGTCCCGCATTTTCGAGCGCAGACTTTCGAGTTTCTCCATGGCTACCTTGCCGATGGTGCAGTAGTACTGGTTATCGCCTGATTTCATGGGAACCGATGGTATAGCTGGATATGTCCGATAGTTTCGATCTTTCTCTTCATGGTACAGAAACAGTTTGGAGAGGGAAAATTTTTTTTTATACTTAGGTGTTCTTTTAGCACTCTCTTCGGTTGAGTGCTAAAAGGTTGATCTGATCCAGTGCAATCGAACACGATCGTTCTCTCAACCCAAATAAAAACAAGATAAGACAATGAACTTGAAACCCTTAGCTGATCGGGTTATTGTTAAGCCGGCTCCGGCTGAAGAGAAAACCAAAGGCGGACTTTTCATTCCCGACACCGGTAAAGAAAAACCGCAGTACGGTGAAGTTGTTGCTGTAGGTCCGGGCAAAGTTGCCGATAACGGACAGCTTCTCGACATGCAGGTCACGGTTGGCAAGAAAGTGCTGTACGGAAAGTATTCCGGCACCGAAGTGAATGTTGAAGGTGAAGACTACCTGATCATGCGTGAGTCGGACATTTTCGCAATTCTTGACTGATTCGTTTAACCATTTACCAACCCATTCCAGGAGGAACGCGTTACAATGACTGCAAAAGATATTCTTTTTGATTCCGACGCCAGGGCAAAGCTCAAAGTCGGCGTTGACAAACTGGCCAATGCCGTGAAAGTCACCCTCGGACCTGCCGGCCGCAATGTACTCATCGATAAAAAATTCGGTGCTCCTACCTCGACCAAAGACGGCGTGACCGTCGCAAAAGAGATCGAGCTCGCCGACGCTGTCGAGAACATGGGCGCACAGATGGTTCGCGAGGTCGCTTCGAAAACCAGTGACGTTGCCGGCGACGGTACCACTACCGCGACCGTGCTTGCACAGGCTATCTACCGCGAAGGCCTGAAAAACGTTGCCGCAGGCGCACGTCCGATCGACCTGAAAAGAGGCATCGACCGCGCAGTGAAAGAGGTTGTCGCCGAGCTGCGCAACATCAGCCGCAGCATCTCCGGCAAGAAGGAGATTGCACAGGTCGGCACCATTTCGGCCAACAACGATCCTGAAATCGGCGAACTGATTGCCGAAGCCATGGACAAGGTCGGCAAGGACGGCGTCATCACCGTCGAAGAGGCCAAAGGCATGGATACCGAGCTGAAGGTTGTCGAGGGCATGCAGTTCGACCGCGGCTACCTCTCTCCGTACTTCGTGACCAATCCCGAAACCATGGAAGCCGAGATCGAAGATCCGCTGATCCTCATTCACGACAAGAAGATCGGCAACATGAAAGAGCTGCTTCCGATCCTCGAAAAATCGGCCCAGACCGGTCGTCCGCTGCTCATTATCGCTGAGGACATCGAAGGCGAAGCGCTGGCCACCCTCGTGGTCAACAAGCTCCGCGGCACCCTGAAGGTCTGCGCCGTGAAGGCTCCGGGCTTCGGCGACCGCCGCAAGGCAATGCTCGAGGATATCGCCATCCTTACCGGCGGCACCGTAATCTCCGAAGAGAAGGGCTACAAGCTCGAAAACGCTACGATCGCCTACCTCGGTCAGGCCGGCCGCGTCAACATCGACAAGGATAACACCACCATCGTCGAAGGCAAGGGAACCCAGGAGGACATCAAGGCACGCATCAACGAGATCAAGGGCCAGATCGAGAAATCCACTTCCGACTACGATACCGAAAAGCTGCAGGAGCGTCTTGCGAAGCTTTCCGGCGGTGTCGCCGTGCTGAACATCGGCGCATCGACAGAAGTCGAAATGAAAGAGAAGAAAGCCCGTGTCGAGGATGCCCTGCACGCCACCCGCGCTGCAGTCCAGGAAGGCATCGTGGTCGGCGGCGGTGTAGCCCTTATCCGTGCGATCAAGGGTCTTGCCAATGCGGTTGCTGACAACGAAGACCAGAAAACCGGCATCGACATCATCCGCCGCGCACTCGAAGAGCCGCTTCGTCAGATCGTTGCCAACACCGGCACCACCGACGGCGCTGTTGTGCTCGAAAAAGTCAAGGCTGCTGAAGGCGACTTCGGCTTCAACGCACGCACCGAGCAGTACGAGAATCTCGTCGAGGCAGGCGTTGTGGACCCGACCAAAGTAACCAGAAGCGCTCTCGAGAACGCCGCTTCGGTTGCCAGCATTCTGCTTACCACCGAAGCTGCCATTACCGACATCAAGGAAGAGAAGTCCGACATGCCGGCAATGCCTCCGGGCGGAATGGGTGGAATGGGCGGCATGTACTGATCCCGCTTTCCGGCCATAGCCAGACAAAGCCATCCCGAATGTTCTTCGGGATGGCTTTTTTTATGTCCTTCCGCACGATTAAAAGCGGAGAATTCCATACCTTTACAGAAAACTTCAGCAACCGTAACCATTTCCTGACATGAAAGCCGTTATCCTGATAAGCGGGGGAATGGACAGCCTCGTTACAACGGCCATCGCCGCCGAAGAGGGATTCGAACTGGCCGCCATGCACATCAATTACGGGCAGCGAACCTGGCAGAAGGAACTCGAATGTTTCCGTCTTGTCTGCACGCACTACGGCATCACCCGGCGGCTTGAAATCGATGCAGGCTACCTTTCCCAGGTCGGAGGCTCCTCTCTTACCGATCCCTCCATGCCGGTCAGCGGAGCGGATCTGCAGGGGACGGACATACCTACCAGCTATGTGCCTTTCCGCAATGCCGGTTTTCTGTCGATGGCCGTGAGCTGGTCGGAGGTGATCGGGGCCGGAAAGATTTTCATCGGAGCGGTCGAGGAGGATTCGTCGGGCTATCCCGACTGCCGTCAGGCATTTTACGACGCCTTTAACA
>JAAXXP010000004.1 GCA_013334435.1 Chlorobiaceae bacterium
CCGTATTATCAGGGCCTGCATGTAACGGTGGGGCGTCGCCAAGCGGTAAGGCATCGGCCTTTGGAGCCGACATCCGCAGGTTCGAATCCTGCCGCCCCAGCATGTAATCAGCAAGATCAGTCCGATCCGACTGATCTGACCGATCGGAACGTAAACAGAAAAGGCAGCCTTAGCGGGCTGCCTTTTCTGTTTTGCTGATGGTGCATCAGTAGCGGTAATGGTCGGGCTTGTAAGGACCTTCGACAGGAATGCCGAGGTAGTCGGCCTGTTCCTTCGAAAGGGTCGTCAGTTTGACGCCGAGCTGTCCGAGGTGCAGTCTTGCGACCTCTTCGTCAAGCTCTTTCGGCAGGCGGTAGACGTCAATGGCATACGCTTTCGTCCAGAGCTCGATCTGGGCGAGGGTCTGGTTGGTGAAGGAGTTGCTCATGACGAATGACGGGTGACCGGTAGCGCAACCGAGGTTCACCAGACGGCCTTCGGCAAGCAGGTAGATCGAATTGCCGTTCTCGAAAGTGTACTTGTCGACCTGCGGTTTGATGTTGAGCTTTTTCGCTCCGGCATAGGCGTTGAGCATCTCGACCTGGATTTCGTTGTCGAAATGGCCGATGTTGCAGACGATGGTTTCGTCTCGCATCTGCTTCATGTGTTCCAGGGTGATGACATCCTTGTTGCCGGTGGTGGTGACAAAAATGTTGCCCTCTCCGACGGCCTCTTCCATGGTGGTTACTTCAAAACCTTCCATCGATGCCTGCAGGGCACAGATCGGGTCGATTTCGGTAACGATCACCCGCGCGCCGTAAGAGCGCATGGAGTGTGCGCACCCTTTGCCGACGTCGCCGTAGCCGAGCACCACAACAACCTTTCCGGCAATCATGACGTCCGTGGCGCGCTTGATGCCGTCGGCAAGCGATTCGCGGCAACCGTAAAGATTGTCGAATTTGGATTTGGTGACCGAGTCATTGACGTTGATGGCAGGGAAGAGCAGTTCGCCTTTTTCCATCATCTGGTAGAGGCGGTGAACGCCGGTGGTGGTCTCTTCCGACACGCCTTTCATTTCCGCGGCTACCTTGTGCCAGCGCTGCGTATCTTCGGCGTACACCTCACGGAGCTGCTGGAAGAGTGCTTTCTCTTCGGCGTTGCCGGGAGCTTTTTCGAGCAGTTCGGGGCTGTTCTCGATCTTGTAGCCGAGGTGGATCATGAGGGTTGCATCGCCGCCGTCGTCAACGATGAGGTTCGGGCCTTTGCCGCCTTCGAACTCGAGGATCTGGCGGGTGCACCACCAGTACTCATCGAGGGTTTCGCCTTTCCATGCAAACACCGGGATGCCAGCCTTGGCGATAGCCGCGGCTGCATGGTCCTGGGTCGAGAAGATGTTGCAGCTCGCCCAGCGAACCTCGGCTCCGAGGTCCACCAGCGTTTCGATCAGCACGGCAGTCTGGATGGTCATGTGCAGCGACCCGGTAATACGGGCGCCTTTGAGGGGCTTCTGGCCGGCATACTTCCGCCTTGTGGCCATCAGGCCGGGCATCTCTTTTTCAGCGATCTCTATCTCCTTGCGCCCCCATTCGGCAAGGGATATGTCCGCTACTTTATAGTCAAGCACTTCCGCTTCGATTGTCATAAGAGTCGATTGGTTTTGAATGGTATTGTCTTCAGAGTTCTCAGGCCATGCCGAACGCTTTCTTCAGTTCTTCGACCTTGTCGGCTTTTTCCCACGGGAAGATGTCGCGGCCGAAGTGTCCGTATGCTGCAGTTTCCTGATAGCACCAGCCGTGAGGTCTGTCGAGATTGAATCGTCTGATGATCGCTGCCGGACGAAGATCGAAGATCTTTTCGGCTTTTTCCTGGATTTCAGCATCGGAAAGGCCGTTTTTAGCGGTGCCGTGGGTATTGATGTAGATCGATACCGGGCGGGCTACACCGATGGCATAGGATACCTGAACGGTGCATTTGTCGGCCAGGCCTGCAGCCACAATGTTTTTTGCGACGTGGCGGGAGGCGTAAGCCGCGCTGCGGTCAACCTTCGAAGGATCTTTGCCGCTGAACGCGCCGCCACCGTGAGGGGCTGCTCCGCCGTAGGTATCGACAATGATCTTGCGTCCGGTCAGGCCGGTATCGCCGTGAGGTCCGCCGATTTCGAAACGGCCGGTGGGGTTGATGTGGAACTTGGTGTTGGCGTCGAGCATGTCTGCGGGAATGACCACTTTCACCACATTCTCGATAATGTCTTTCCTGATCACGGCCTGGAACTCCGCTTCGCTCATGCCTGCCGGTTCCGGATCGTGCTGGGTCGAAACAACCACGGCGTCGACGCGGGCTACTTTGTCATCGATGTATTCGAGGGTCACCTGGCTTTTCGCATCGGGGCGGAGGTAGGTCATGATTTTGCCTTCCTTGCGGATTTCGGCAAGTTTCTTGACGAGCTGCTGGGCGAACTGGATGGCGGCAGGCATCAGCTCGGGAGTTTCCGTGCAGGCGTAACCGAACATCATGCCCTGGTCACCGGCTCCGACACGGTCGAACTCGTCGGCAATCTCTTCCTTGCGGTCAACGCCCCGGTTGATGTCGGGTGACTGGCTGTGCAGGGCGGAGAGCACGCCGCAGGAGTTGGCTTCGAACATATACTCGCCTTTGGTGTAGCCGATTTCGGTAACAACCTTGCGGGCGATTTTCTGGATATCGACAATACCTTTGGTGGTGACTTCGCCGCCGACGATAACCTGACCGGTGGTGACGAAGGTTTCACATGCTACACGTGAATTGGGATCCTGACGGAGAAAATCATCAAGCACGGCATCGGAAATCTGATCTGCAACTTTGTCCGGATGTCCTTCTGATACGGATTCAGAGGTAAAGAAATACCTTGACTGTGACATGGTTCTGGTAATGGTTTGGTTAAACGAACAACAGAAACAACTGGGAAAACAGCTTCAGGAAAAGAATTTTCAGTGAACGGGAGTTCAATGGGAGAGACTCTGGACACGGAAAAAATTTCCTCAGGCAACCGGAAAGGGTTTTCCCGGAAGAGCCTGCGGCACCGTGTCCATAGGTAATGGGGATGCCGTTGCTTGACAAAGCAAAAATGTAAGCAATCGGCTGCATTCATGCAACAACTCTCTTATCGCACCCGTATTTCCGAATAGTCGCCGATGTTGATTTCGTGCGGATTGCCGCTGATCGATGCATTGTTGCCGACAATGGAGTGGTCGATCATGATGTGACTCACCCGCGCATCGTTGCCGATAATGGAGTCCCTGATGATGGCATCGGAGACCACGGCATGTTCTCCGATGGTGGCATTGGGTCCGATGATGGCGTTTTCGACCGATGCGTTTTTCGCGATGAAAACAGGGTCGTTGATGATGCAGCCGGGGTACTGTTTTGTTCCGGGCTGATTCTCGAGAAGAAGGGTTTTGTTGGTCGAGAGCAGGGTTTCCGGTTTTCCGCAGTCGTACCATCCCTCGACGGCAAAGGTGGTGAATATCTCGCCCTGTTCGATCATGAGCTGCAGGGCATCGGTGAGCTGGTACTCACCCTTTGTTTTCATTTCGTTCTCGATTATGTGATCGATCGAGGAGAAAAGTCCTCCCGAATGCAGGAGGAAGTAGAGGCCTACTATGGCAAGATTGCTGACCGGTTCGTCCGGTTTTTCGACCAGCTTCAGGATTTTTCCGTTTTCCGTCACCGCAACGCCGAACCGGCGGGGATCCTTCACTTCATGAACCCCGAGAGAGGATACCGGGCTTTTGAGCACAGCCTGCAGATCGACGTCGAAGATCGTATCGCCGAGAATGATGAAAAGAGGTTCATCCTTTTTTACATGGGGTTTGCACATCCAGAGGGCATGGGCCAGGCCGAGCCGTTCGGACTGGTTCACGAAGGTGAACCTGATGGAGTAGTTTTTTCTCAGCCACTCTTCGACCATGTTTCCGAGGTATCCTACAATGACGATCGCCTCGTCGATGCCCGCGTCGATGAGTTTGTCCATGATATGGCCGATAATGGGCTTTCCCGCTACGTTCAGCAGTACTTTGGGGTGTGAGAAGGTGTGTGGACGCAGGCGGGTGCCGACTCCGGCAACGGGGATGATGGCTTTCATGACAGAGGGTGCTTGAGCTGGGTTGAAAAAACCTTGTTTTTATATTTTAATGAAAATAAGGGTAATTCCGAACTGCATCTGCCTCCGCGTCTCCGATGCCGGAAATATGGAAATCAATTGTATTTTATCGGCGAGAAACGACAAAAAAGAAATTTCCGGGTGCGAAGTTGAAAAGACTTTTTAAACAGTCAGGGGTGATTCCCGTTCTTGAGGACAGGCTGGTGCTGATTACGGCCAGGAAATCCGACCGGTGGATCATTCCGAAGGGATATGTTGAAAAAGGGCTCTCCCCGGCGGATTCTGCCGCCAAAGAGGCCTATGAGGAGGCCGGGCTTGTCGGCCGTGTCCGTTACAAGGAGATCGGAGAGTACCGGTACCGGAAGTTCGGCAAACAGTTTTCCGTGAAGGTTTTTCCTTTCTTCATCGAAAACATGCTTGACGAGTGGGAGGAGATGCATCTGCGCGAGCGCAGGGTGGTCTCTCCCGGAGAGGCTTTCGACATGCTCTATCATGATGAACTGAAAGCCATCATTTCGGGTTTTTTCGGAATAAGCCGGTCCTGAACCGACGCTTTTCGGCGGAAAGTGGGGATCCGGTTTTCATGGATCCAGTGGCTGCGCCGGAGAAGACGGCAGGTTTTTTTATGTGAGGGATTATTTTTTTGGTAATGTTGTTCCATGTCTTATATTGTGAGCCTTCCATTAAGGAAACGGGGCATGGCGCAGCTGGTAGCGTGCCTGCTTTGGGAGCAGGAGGTCCCGAGTTCGAGTCTCGGTGCCCCGACCGGGTGGGTTCATTGACAGATGTGTTGTGCCCGTAGCTCAATGGATAGAGCATCAGCCTTCTAAGCTGAGGGTTACTGGTTCGAGTCCAGTCGGGCATACAAGGTGTATCCATAGGCTTTTTATGGTGATTGTAGCTCAGTTGGTTAGAGCGCCAGGTTGTGGCCCTGGAGGTCGGGGGTTCGAGTCCCCTCATTCACCCGCAGAAGGCCCCATCGACTAGTGGTTAGGTCATCACCCTTTCAAGGTGGTAGCACGGGTTCGAATCCCGTTGGGGTCACACGATTGTTCAGCCTGCACCGGCGCCTGCCGGTTCTTCCCGCCGGGAGTTGTGCAGGAGTGGAAACATCTTTTCGTTGCTGTTTTTTCAAGCTCTGTACGTTGCCGGTCCAGAGCTTTTTTTATTTTCAAATGCAGATTCTCCCGGTCCTATGAAAATATCTGTCAACTGGCTCAAAGATTTCCTCCCGTCGTTTTCTCCCGACATCCCTGCACTTGTTGAAAAACTGACCTTTCTCGGTCTTGAAGTCGAGGAGGTGCATGCCATGCAACTGCCTGATGAACTGGTTGTTGCCGGCCGGATCGAGGATGTTCAGCCTCATCCCGATGCCGACCGTCTGACGGTCTGCAAGGTTGCTGCCGGCGGCCATGAGCTGCTGCAGATTGTCTGCGGTGCGCCCAATGTGCGCCAGGGAATGATCGTGCCTGTCGCTACCGTCGGCGCAAAGCTGCGGCTGCCGGACGGAGAGGTTCTGGCCATCAGGAAATCCAAAATCCGGGGAGTGCACTCTTTCGGCATGATCTGTGCCGCCGATGAACTCGGTTTGTCGGAGGACCACAGCGGAGTCATGGAACTCGATCCCTCAGTCTTGCCCGGTACGCCGCTTTCGGCTGTTCTGGAGAGTGACGTCATGCTTGATATAGCCGTTACTCCCAACCGTCCCGATGTGCTCTCGCACCTTGGCATGGCCCGCGAACTCGCCCCTCCCGAAGAGATTATCCTGCCGCCGGGGCATCCGGTGAATTTTTCCGGAACCGGCACGCTGGTTGAAATCGCCGACAGGGAAGCCTGCCCTTACTATACCGCGGTTGTGATTCGCGGCATCGAGGTGCGGGAGTCGCCGGCATGGCTGAAGCGCCGCCTGGAAAGCATCGGACTGAATCCGAAAAACAATATTGTCGATATCACCAATTACATCCTCCACTCCATCGGTCAGCCCCTGCATGCCTTCGATCTGAAGAAGCTTTCCGGCGAGCGGGTGGTGGTCCGCAGTGATGTCGCTGCCGGCTTTACGGCGCTCAATCAGGAAAACTGCGCCGTTCTTGCGGGGATGCCGGTTATCTGCGATGCCCTGAAGCCTGCTGCACTGGCCGGGGTTATGGGCGGACTCGATTCTGCGGTTTCGGTCGCCACAACGGACATTCTGCTCGAGTCGGCTTATTTTTCCCCGTCCCGTATCAGAAAGTCCGCAAGGAAAGCCGGAATTTCGTCCGATTCGTCCTATCGTTTCGAAAGGGGGGTCGATCCCCTGAATGTGAAAAGGGGAGCGGAATGCGCCGTTGCAATGATTCTTGAACTTGCCGGCGGCCGGATAACCGAGGCCATGGAGTGCGGTTCCCTGCCGGAGGAGCCCTGCAGGGTTACACTGAGACCCGACAGGGTCAACGCCATGCTCGGCAGTTCCATCGCCGCGGATACCATGAAGCACATTCTTGTCCGTCTCGGCTTCCGGTTTGCCGCTTCGGCGGAGAATGGCGGTATGGAGTTCATTGTTCCGTCATGGCGAGTTGACGTAACGTCGGAGATCGATCTCGTCGAAGAGGTCGCCAGGGTATACGGGTACGACAATATCCAGCCCTCGGCCCAAATGAGGACAACCTATCCCCAGTCCCGCAAGGTGCCGGAATATTTTCCGGATTATCTCCGGGGTATTCTCATCGGGCTCAATTTTCGGGAGATTCTCACCAATCCGCTGATCAGGCGTTCGGAAGCCGAACTGTTCGACAGCCGGGTCGTTACCGCTCTCAATCCCATCAGTGAAGGGCTGGAGGTTCTGCGCCCTTCGCTTGTTCCCGCTTTTCTGAAAGTGATTGCACACAATATCCGTCACGGAAACAGAGACCTGCGGTTTTTTGAGATTGCCAGCGGGTTCCTCGCTGCAGGTGTTTCCAGGGACGGGGCGTCGCCTCTCGAAGCATTCGGTGAGCGCGAGTATCTTGTCATGGCCATAACCGGCTCCAGCCATCCCCGCCTCTGGAATCAGCCTGCCGTGAAGAGCGATGTTTACGATATGAGCGGCGCGGTGCAGATGCTGCTCGAGAAGCTGAATTTACTTGACAAATCAGCGCTTATTGCATATAATGAAAATACGGTTGGTATTGATTTGCTGCTGACCGGACAGGGGGAGAGCCGTACCTGCCGTGCAGGGACGGTCCTGATGGTGGACAGTGCTGTGCTCGGCGAGTTCGATATCGGGCAGGATGTGTTTCTTGCGGAACTCGATACCGCGGTGCTTGAGGAAGCGTTCAGCGCTGCAGTCGTTTATGATCCACCCTCCAGGTTTCCTGCTGTCCAGAGAGATCTATCGTTCATTCTTCCCCGTGGCGTGGCTGTTCAGAAGCTTGTCGATGTTGTCAGGGCAAGCGATCCCCTCATCAGAAGCGTCTCTGTTTTCGATCATTTCGAACGCAGTGCGGAACAAGGTGGGGAACGCAGTGTGGCGCTCTCTCTTGATATTGTCGATCACGAGAGAACCCTGCAGGACGAGAGAATCAACGGTATACTTGAAAAGGCCGGCACGAATGCCGGAAAACAACTTGGTGCGGTAATTCGACAAGTCTGATACTTTTTGTTCCATGCATGATCAGGACAGGCAGACCATCATGGCTGATGTCAGCCTCCTTGAAGAGAATGTCGGAAACCTCGTTTCCCGGCTGGATGAATGCCGGAGAGAAAATGAGCTGCTTCGTTCGGAGCTTGCGACTCTTCAGAATATTCTGAGATCCTGCAAGCTGCCTGATACAGGCTCGACTCCCCTGACCGGTCCTGAATCCGAGTTTACCTATGCCGAGAAACTGCGGGTCAAGCAGAAGCTTGTACTCATTCTGCAGAAGATCGAGCTGGAACTGAGAAGTCCCCGAAACTTGTAGGAGAGCCGTATGGAAAAGATCGATGTAAATGTCTACGGCGACAGTTATCCGCTGCGCACCGGAAGCCGTGAGCTGACTGAAAATGCGGCTCAGGATGTGGATCGTGCCATGCGGCTGTACGCCGAAAAAGCGCCGACTTTTGAACCGGTTAAACTTGCTGTGCTTTCAGCGATTTCGTTTGCCGAAAAGAATATCGAACTCGAAGAGGAACTGGAAGAGTTGCGGCAGAAAATAAACCGGATCAATGTTTTTATTGGGCAAAGTTTACAGGAATAATTTACATTAGAGTAGAAGAAATATCCGCACCAGGTACGAGGGGTGTATTGTAAGTAAAAGAACTAACACTATTAAGACGGGAGCCGAACTCTTCTTTTTGATTGCAGGCCTTGATTGACTCTCCGGTTCATCCGGGTATCATCGGCAGTCACCGGATTTGCCGCATTGGAAGCAAAAAACCTGAAGGAGGCGCCCACCGTGTTGCACGGGTTCTTGAATCTTACACATCCCGCCTTGGTGCGGATTTTTTTGTTTAAAACGGTGCTTCCTTCTCCTGAGAGGTGGAGCATGTTAAAAGGAGGTAAACGGTAATGGGTATTGTCATAAACCTGTTTCTGATTGTATTTGCGGCGGTCGTGTTTTTTGTCATCGGTTTTTTTCTCGGACGGTATTTCCTTGAACGTATCGGTACTACAAGGGTTCTTGAAGCTGAAGAACGGGCTGTACAGATAGTTCAGGAGGCCCAGAAAGAGGCCAACGAGTACAAGGAGCTCAAGGTTACCGAAGTAAATCAGGAGTGGAAGAAGAAACGGAGGGAGTTCGACCAGGAAGTGGTCATCAAGAACAACAAGTTCACCCAGCTCCAGAAACAGATCCAGCAGAAGGAAGGTCAGCTGAAGAAGCAGAGCCAGGACCTCCGGGATGCCGAACGCAAGCTCCAGGAGCAGCGCAAGGAGTCCGAACAGACGATGGAAACGGTCAGGAACCGCTCCGCCGAGCTTGAACGGATCATTGCCGAGCAGAACCAGCGGCTCGAGAGCATCAGCAACCTGCAGGCCGACGAGGCCCGCCAGATGCTTGTAGACAATATGGTGTCGAAGGCCCGCGAAGAGGCTACCGAAACGATTCACCGCATTCACGAAGATGCCGAGCAGCAGGCCGAACGTCTTGCCGAGAAGACCCTGCTTACGGCCATCCAGAGAATTTCCTTCGAACAGGCCACCGAAAACGCCCTTTCGGTGGTGCACATCCAGAGTGACGAGCTCAAGGGCCGCATTATCGGCCGCGAAGGCCGGAACATCAAGGCTTTCGAGAATGCAACCGGTGTGGATATCATAGTCGACGATACCCCTGAAGTGGTCATTCTCTCCTGCTTCGATCCCCACCGCCGCGAGCTTGCAAAGCTTACCCTGCAGAAGCTGCTCGTTGACGGCATCATTCATCCCGTTGCCATCGAGAAAGCCTATGAGGATGCCAAAAAAGAGATCGACGACGTCATCATGACCGCCGGAGAGGAGACTCTCGCCTCGTTGCAGCTTCCCGATATGCCTGCCGAACTGGTGCGGCTGATCGGCAACATGAAATTCCATACCGTTTACGGTCAGAACCTTCTGCAGCATACCAAAGAGGTAGCCATGCTGGCAGGCCTCATGGCCGCCGAGCTCAAGCTCGATGTGCGCATTGCCAAGCGTGCAGGGCTTCTGCACGATATCGGCCTGGTTCTTCCTGCGGGCAACGAACCCCACGCCCTGACCGGAAGCGCTTTCCTGAAGAAGTTCAATGAGTCGCCGCTGGTCATCAATGCGGTGGCCGCCCACCACGGGGACGTTGAAAAAGAGTCTCCTCTTGCCGATCTTATCGATGCGGCAAATGTCATTTCGCTCTCACGGCCCGGAGCCAGGGGCGCTGTGACCGCCGACGGCAACGTCAAGAGACTCGAAAGCCTCGAAGAGATCGCAAAGGGATTTCCCGGTGTCCTGAAGACCTATGCCCTGCAGGCCGGAAGGGAGATCAGGGTTATTGTCGAAGGCGACAACGTCAGCGACTCCCAGGCCGATGTGCTTGCCCACGACATTGCCAGCAAGATCGAGTCGGAAGCCCAGTACCCTGGCCAGATCAGGGTGACCATCGTACGGGAGAGGCGGTCGATAGCATACGCCAAGTAAGGTGAATGGCAATGGTGCTTTCCGCTCATGACAACGGGGAGCGGAGCACGTTTCCGACAGGGGACAATGGAGAAATGAAAAAAGGCTGCAGGGGATTTCCCGGCAGCCTTTTTCAGTTTTAAACCGGACGATTGATTTTACAGGACGCCTTTCGTCGATGGCAGCTCCTTGCCGGTTATGGCTACGGCCATTTTCATGGCATAGGCGAACGCCTTGAACATGGCCTCGATCATGTGGTGGGTGTTTTTCCCGTCAAGAATCGCCAGGTGGATGTTTGCATGCATGGTTCTCGACAGGGACAGAAAGAAATGCTCGACCATTTCGGTTGAAAATCCCCGGATAACCGAACGTTTGAAATCCGCCGAGAAGACGCAGTAGCTCCGGCCGCCGAGATCGAGGGCGCAACGGGCAAGCGTTTCGTCCATGGGGATCATGGCCCAGCCATAGCGCTGGATTCCCGCCTTGCTGCCAAGCGCCTGGTTGAGGGCGGTGCCGAGCACCAGCGCGATATCCTCTACCGAGTGGTGGTCGTCTACCTCCGTATCCCCCTTGCAGTCGAGGATGATGTCGATTCCTGAATGTTTGCTGAAGTTGGCAAGCATATGGTCGAAAAAGACCACTCCGGAACGTATGCTGGCGGCGCCGGTGCCATCGAGGTCGACGGTTGCCGTAATATCGGTTTCTTTTGTCGTTCTTGTAACGGTTGCCTTTCGGCCTGGGGTGTTCAGGGTTTGCAGCATGAGCGGTCAGCGGATAAATTTGTTGATAAGGAACAGCACAAGGCTGAGAAGTACGGACAGGAGTATCGACGAGCCGAGAGGAAAGAAAAACCGGAAGTTTTCCTTTCTGATACGGATATCGAGAGGAAGGTTGCCGAACCAGTTCAGCCATCCCGGTATTCCTGCTTTTCCTGCAGCCATGAGCAGCAAGCCGCAAATTACGGCACAAAGTCCGGTCAGAACAAGGAATTTCCCCGCATCGGTAAACACAGCTTGGAAATAATTCAAAAGTTGCTAAATTAAGGCCTTTGTCAGTGATAAGATACGATATTTGGAACATTAATACAGCGGCTGGAAATGCATGTCTTTCTTGTAATTGTCGGTTTGCTTGCTTCGATTCTGCTTGTAGGGTCTGTTTTACTGCAAAGCCCGAAAAGCGGAAGTGGTCTTACCGGCGGTATTGCCAGTATGGGTACGGTTCAGACTCTCGGAGTCAGAAGGACGGGTGACTTCCTCAGCAAGGTTACGGCCACCCTGGCCGCCGTTGTCATGATCGCCGCTTTCATCGCCCAGTTTACCCTTCCGGCAAGAGATGCGAAACTGAAAAGTTCGAAAAGCATTCTGCAGGAGAGCGCTCCGGTTGCACCGCTCAAAAGCGTTCCTTCGCTTCCGAAAACTCCGGTCTCTCCGTTACTTCCTGCTGCTCCGGCGAAATAATATTCTTTTAGGCAATGCACCCGTGGCTCAATCGGTAGAGCAACTGACTCTTAATCAGTGGGTTGGAGGTTCGAGTCCTCCCGGGTGCACCAGTAGCAAAACCCGCAGTTCCGCAAGGAGCTGCGGGTTTTCTGCTTTCAGGGAGGCAGTGTGTTTTACCGGTAAAACAGGTTTTGTCCGCTGAGTCGGGTCTGTCGGGCAGGTTCGGCGGAAATTATCTTTCAGCAGTGAGAGCTGCTGCCGCATTCCCCCTGATTCCTTCCGTATTGGCAATCGTCGAAAAAGAGAGAGTGGAACATTCCTTTGTCCGGTGATTGCCCTGCCAGAGGGCCGGACAACCTTTGCATCGATCCTCAGTTGCATGCTGAATCGTGATCGCCTGCATGATGGCTTCAAATGGTTTCCTCCCGATAACCTCCGCCACAAAACAAGGATGGACGCGAGCCAGAGACAGGCGTGTGTCCCGGAAGAACTCCGCTCATACGTCGATAATCGATAGAGTGGCGTCATCGGCATCTGTAGCTGTTATAACTGACGATCCGGGATGAACGGTGATCCGGTAAAAATGGTATAACCGGACAGCGCCCCCGTAATGAGACAATTGACACAATATTTTGAGGAAAGTCTGCGTCACTGAAGGTATGGCGCCTGGCAATTAATATGTATGATATCGCCGAGCAACTCGATTGTTGCGAGAGTTTTAAGATTGGGGAGACTGCCGGTGAGACAAATAAGATTTCAATTCACTCGATGCTCGGGATTGCCTTTTTTGCAAGCCTGCAGGTACTACTGATTTTGCCTGCAAAAGCATTGCCGGGATTTCCCTGGAGATTCATCCTGTGGTTTTCAGGCAGTACCGGGAGAATCCGGAACATTTCATTGCTGAAGCAGCCTTCCTGATCAGGGAGCAAAACCCCGGCATTATTATCGGGCGATTGGCATGCGATGAAATTGCCGATCGGTGCGATATCGTAATCTTTACCACAGGTCAGTGCTCGCGGGACTTCTCGATGGCGGATGAAAAGCTGAGGAATCACATCTGCGATTATGTGGTCACGGACTCTCAAATCGAAAAGGATTTTTGTGCATCGAATATCCATGGGTTTTTTTTGGGGTTGACCAGGATAAGGTCAAGTATAATGCTGCAGACAATTTCTGTGCGTTGATGGGGATTGTGCCGATGGAGGGAATGATCCGTTGTGCTACAGAGAAAAAAGATTGACAGGGTATGCCGGCTCCATAATTATCGATAAGACATACAAATCCACGTCAAGCTGCAATGTCGTTGCGTAAAAGAAATACGATTCTCAATAAACTGTCGTTTAATGAGAATCTCCGGCAAGGGCACGTAATGGGCGCCGCTTTTCAGGAATGACGGAAAAAATACTACAGTAAATCGGTTCGGAAATTATGTTCGGCTGTAGACTTTTGACCGGAAGCCAAATCCCGGCTTGTTCCCTTTTTCCGGTTTGATGTCAATAGAGAGAAATTACTCGGTTTTTTTATTTTCCGGCGAATAGAGTGTTTGTGTGATATAAGAGTAAATGTTTAGGGTTGAGACAATTTATAGATCATGAGAAGATGGCCGGGTGCTTTTATTTTTCTGAATAAGACGAGCTCGGGAATAAATTCAGAACTGTATTCCGGAATTTTTTATTGGAAAAAATTTTTATATTGAATTGTTCTCAGTATCTCTTGAAATATTATAATCATGACTTATTATGCAAACTATTGCAGAATTACAGGCACAGATGGCTTCAATCCAGAAGCAGATTAATGAACAGAAAGCAGCAGGCAAAAGAGAGGCTATCAGCGAGATAAAAGCAAAAATGGCCGAGTTCGACATTACGGTGGACGACCTTCAGTCGAGAGGAGTTTCAAGAGGTTTCAAGGAAAAAAAACCTTCCGTGATCAAATACCGCAAGAGCGATAGTGAAACCTGGGTAGGCAGAGGCCCCAAACCGGCCTGGGTCAAGGATGTCGAAGCTGCTGGCGGAAAACTCTCCGATTATCTCGTACAGTAATCTCCCTTGATTGCAATTCCGGCAATTTCAGCGAGTATAATGTTTGAGATTGCCGGGATATGCGTTTTCCCGTTCCGTTGCATTCCATTACTCATCCGGTGTTTTCGTAACCCATTTGCGACACCCTGTTCCGATCCGGTCCTTTGCAAACGGGAGGGATGCTTGTGCGCAAGCGGGTAGGCATTTCCCGTGATAGCACACTTCTCAGGACTGCAGGTTAGCGTGCTTGTCGGTTCGTCAATCGCGTAACGGGGGAAATTGCCGGAAGGTTTTTTTATCCCGATATGCCGCTCTTATTGGTTTTCGGCAGTATATTGCCTCAACGCCGGAAAACCTGATGACACCGAGGACGACCATTTTGTCTATGAACATTATCGACCGCTATATCCTCAAGTCCCATATCGGGCCCTTCTTTCTTTCGTTTTTCACAATCATTTTCGTGCTGGTCCTGCAGTTTCTCGCGGGCTTTTCCGACCGTTTTCTGGGAAAGGGCATCGGTTTTGCCGATATCGCCGAGCTGGTGATGCTGCAGTCGGCCTGGATGGTTGTTTTTGCCGTTCCCATGGCGGTGCTGATTTCCGTGATCATGGTTTACGGAGCCATGACAAATGCTTCGGAAATGACGGTGCTCAGGGCTTCGGGTCTGTCGCTTTTCCGCCTTGCGGTTCCGGTACTGGTTGTGGCGGCTGGTCTGTCGCTTCTCGTGGAGCGCTTCAATAATGTGGTGATACCCGATGCCAATTACCGATCAAAAGCGCTCATGGCCGATATTCTGAGGGCCAAGCCCGCCTTCGGTCTTACGGAAAATGCCTTTTCGAGCTTTATCGACGGGTATTCGATTTTTGTCGGTGAAACCGACGAGGCTTCAGGAGAGATGAGGGGCGTGCGTCTTTACGACCTGACGAGGCCGGGACACCGGACGATGGTGAGCGCCGAAAAGGGCATTATCGGGTTTTCGCCTGACGACCGCTATCTCGTGATGACGCTTTTTAACGGCGAACTGCATGAAATCGGATATCCCGAGCTGATCCGATACCGGACGATGAGTTTCGCACGGCACCGTATTGTTTTCGAGTCATCAGGGTTCGGTTTCACCCGCACTGCTGAAGACCGGATGCGGGGTGATGCGCGCGAGCTTTCAGCCGAAGAACTGCTTGCCGCCGGAAAAATCCTGAAGCGGGACATCGCTGCAGCCGAACGGAGCGCGGCTTCTGCAGAGGCCGGTCCGGACGTCCGCCGGCGTCTTGTTTCGCTGCAGGAGAAATACAACGGCTACATGGCCGAATTCCATAAAAAATATGCCCTTCCGTTTGCCTGTCTGGTTTTCGCCCTTGCCGGAGTGCCGCTCGGGGTGCTTGCACGGCGCGGCGGGTTCGGGGCAGGCGCCGGTCTCTCCCTCCTTTTTTTCGTGCTCTACTGGTCCATGATCATTTCCGGCGAAAAGCTTGCCGAACGAGGTCTTCTCGATCCGGCACTCTCCATCTGGTCGGCCGATGCTATTCTCGCGCTTGCGGCTCTGCTGCTGATCCGGCGTTTGAACGGTTCGGTAGCGGCCGGTTCCAGATAACGGCATCCTTCACCGGCTACAGAAAAAACGAAATCCCCAGAAATGTCAGCGAAATCAGCGCTGCCGACGTGATGTTCATGATCAGGCCGGCTTTTACGACGGTTTTCAGCGATACGTGTTCCAGTCCTCCGAAGGCCAGCGTGTTTGCCGGAGAGGCCAGGGGCGTCATGTAAGCCGCGCTGGCTCCAATGGTCAGCGAGAGCAGCAGCAGGAGCGCGCTGAGCGAGGTGTGCGGGGCAAGAGTGATTACAAGCGGAGCGAGGATCGCCACGATTGCGGTATTGCTGAGCAGTTCCGAGGAAAAGACTGCCGCCATGTTCATGACGGGGAGAAACAGCAGAGGGGATTTCAGCGGTTCGAGAACTCCGAGGACAAGCGCGCCGAGGGAGGTTATGATGTAACCGTCGCTTTCAGGCGTTGCGGGATTGTCTCCGGCTTTTACGGCAAAGTAGAGCAGCGATCCGAAGATCATGATGAGCAGCAGTCCGAAATAGGGGATATCGAGAATGATTCTGTTGATGGAGAGTACTGCGTTGCCGTTCGGCGTTTCAAGGCTTCCGGGCTGTTCACCGAAGATGCGTCCCCAGACGGCATCGAAAAATTTCTGAAGCGCCCGTTCCGGAACGACGTGGAACGGGGTGAGCGGAATCCGCAGATGCCGCTCCATCTCCATGGCGATCCGGCTGAAAAGGAGCACCGGAAAAGCAGCAACGAAGAAGATGAGAAAGAGCGCGTTTTTGCGGATGCTTCGGGGTTCGCCTTTTTTTTCCGGATAGAGGAAGGAAAACAGGATGAAGAACACGCCGTAGCAGAGGAATGAAAGATCTATCCACGACAGGCTCGCAACCGACGGCTCCGGTTTCAGGAAAAACTGCACCCCGGTCAGGGTGGTGACGAACCCCATATTGATAGCGAAAAACAGCAGTGGACGATGCGGGAAGAGAGCTGTTTCGGAACTTGTGGCGTAGACAAGCGCGGTCTCACTGCAGTTCCGGGCCGCATGGAGGAGTATCGTACGCCCGCAGGTAATGATCAGGAGCGAAACCGGAAGCCCCACCATCAGCCAGGAAAAGAAGTTGACCTGTTCCCTGTGATCGACACGGTAGAACTCCAGAAGGCCGACGGCGAAGGCATTGAGAGGATTGCCGCTGAGGGATGCCAGTCCCCCGGTTGTTGCTCCGAAGGTCAGGGCAAGATAGAACATCGTCGCGATCTCTTTTTTTGATGCCCTGTCCGAGAGAAAGTTCATAAGGCGGTTGATGACCGGGAGCATGGCCAGTACCACGACGGTATTGGAAAGAAATATCGAGAGTCCGTAGGAGATCAGGAGAACCGATGTCAGGAGCGAACGGAAACCCGACCCGCCATGCCGGAGCAGAAATGCGATGAGCCGGTAATGGGTGTTCGTTGCAATAAGCACCTGCGAAAGGAGAAAGCCTGTTGTCAGGATTATGACATTCTGAAGCAGGTTCATCGGGCGGCGGCTTTATGCTTTGGAAAAACAGTCGGTTTCTTCCGTAACGGCCATTCCTGTTACGGTCCCGAGACATAATAAGCTGGGTTGCTCACAATTTTCAGAATCGTTACACAACCGTAACCGTTACCCAACACTGATTTTCTTTATTGCCTGAAGTAGTTGGAAACAGCATTTCGCCGGTTTTTCCTACAGAAAAAAGGTAATGAAAAAATCATGCAAACCCTCTTCAGGCCACTTCCTTACCTCAGCTTTCGAAAAGCCCTGCTGCTCAGGCTGCTTATGGTGCCGAACCTGTTCCTGAATCGTGCAACGGGGCTTGAAAACCTTCCGCAGTCCGGGTCGGCAATTTATGTATTCAACCATAACAATGCGCTTGAATCCCTGCTTGTTCCGGTTTTTCTCATGTTCCATCTCGGAGGAAGAACGGTGAGTTTTGTCATTGACTGGATGTACGGGAAAATTCCTGTGCTCGGCTGGCTGATGCGATTGACCGATCCACTCTACGTCTATCATAAACGATCGACAATTCCGCTGATCGAAAGACGACGGCCCGCATTGCCGTCGCCGGGTGTTGTCGAACGCTGTTGCCGGAGGCTTGAAGAGGGGGGGAGTATCGGCATTTTTCCCGAAGGCAAAAGAAACCCTCATCCCGAACGCCTTGCCAGGGCAAAGCCGGGTATCGGCCATATCGTTCTCCAGTCAGGAAAACCGGTAATACCGGTGGGTATAGATTTTCCGGTACGCCGGCAAAAGGGCAGAATCCCGGTTTTCGGCCGGATGGTTCTCACGGTCGGGACTCCGCTCTCTTTCTCCGAATGGTCGGAGCGATATACGGCATGCAATGCACGAAACGGCAGTTATGGCGAAAGCCGTCGCCAGCAGCACGATCTGGCGGATGCAACGACCCGAACGCTCATGCGGAAGCTTTCGGAACTATGCGGGAAAAGCTTCGGAGAGCCGGAATCTCCTGTTTCCGGATTATGCGTTTTCAATCATACAACCAGCAAAAAGGAGCTGCCATGTCCGGTATAACTGTTCAGCGGGTATTGGGTTCCGATGACCGCCAGGGGGTTATCGACATTATCGAGCAGGTTTTCCAGAAGGAGAAAAACTGGATCAGCAGCGCTCACTCCCAGATACCGGAGGAGCTCGATGCCGATCAGCCTTTTTCCTGGTTCATTGCCAGGGTGAACGGCCGTCCCGCAGGCGTGCTCAGATTGCTGTACGATCCGCCCCTGAATCTTCCCGAAGCTTACCATGTGACTTTCGTGCCGGGTATCGATGCCGATTTTCTGAGGCAGCAGGGCAGGTATGTGGAAATAGGACGATTCATGATTCCCTGGGAGTTCCGGCGCAACCACCGGATCGCGCTTCGTCTCATGAGAGCCGCAACCGAGGAGGTTGTTTCCCGTGATTATACCCACTTCATTACCGATGTTTTTGAAAACGAACAGCACTCCCCCCTGAACTTCCATACCAGGGTGCTTGGATTTGAAGTGATCGGCAGGCATCTGTTCGGAGATCTGAATTGCGGCTGCACAAGGATCATTCTCACGCTTGATATCCTGAAACTCTACAGCCGGGTTAAAGACAGCAGAAGCCGGATATACAGCGAACTGACAGCAGGCATGCATTCGCTTCTCGAATACAAGAAGAGAAAGCTGCAGACTGATATTCCGAAATCGTAGCACATTTTCGGCTAACACATTTACCGGGGAAGAACCATGCTGCAGCTTGACGAACTCAGAGAGAATGTAAAGGCCGAATTTTATGTGCACGAAGAGTTGCAGCAGCACGACGTCCACAAGGTCAACGCACGTGCCGATATCATCATCAAGCCGTCAGGCCGCAAGGACCTGCAGAAGCTGCTTTCCCGGCTTGAAAAAAACGGGTTTCCCCATATCGTCATCAACTCCAAAGGCAGGGTTGTGTTTCCCGATGGCCGGTTCCGGGGCGCGGTTATTGTGACGGATATCAAATTGTAGGCATAGCTGTTTTATGCGGTAATTTCGCTTTTTATACGACACTCGTCGAGTTTGCAATCTTGTAGCACTCCCTTAACGATTCCTCAATAAAAGGAGTGGTAGATTAGCCCACGAATCGGAACATGCACGAAACGGCATGGAAGAATTCATGAACGCATCACACTAACCAATCCTACTCTTATTATGAAAAAAGTCGCTTTACTGGTCGGTCTGGCAGCTGCTCTCGGCTTCAACAACGCTGAAGCTGTAGACTGGAACTGGAAAGGGGATATTCGTTACCGTTACGAATCGACGTTTAAAGATACGGACGCGAACGATGAAGAGCACAGTCGCGACCGTCACCGCATGCGTGTTCGTATCGGGGTCTATCCATGGATTACCGAAGAACTCTCCGCCGGTGTGCAGATTTCTACAGGAGGTACCGAGCCGACATCGCGCAACGAGACCTTTGATGACCTTTTTGCTTCCGACGACGTCTATCTGAACGAGGCCTATATCGATTATCATCCGATGTTTCTGAACGGAGATGTCAATGTCATTCTCGGTAAACGGGATGTGGCAAAAACCCTCATCGTGATGAAGGACCTTGTCTGGGACAGCGATCTCACTTTTGAAGGCGCTACCCTGCAGTACGGCAAGGATGCCGATGGAAAGGAGAAAGACGGTATCAGCGCGGTTGCCGGTTACTATGTGATCGATGAAAACAGCAGCTTGACTACAAAAGAGCAGGATGCCTATATCGTTGCCGGTCAGCTTGCTTACACCGGTGAGGTGAGCGATCTGGGCTTCAAGATCGGCGCAGGCTACTACGATTATGTACACCTTGACGGTTACTCGGTTTCTTCTTCGGCAGTATCGAAACCAACCGATTCCGCTTTCAAGCCGGGTCTGGATTTCAATATCGTTGAGTTTTTTGCAAGTGTCGGCGGCAACATTACCGAAACGCTTCCCTGGAAGGTGTACGGCCAGTATGCCTTCAACACGGCGGAACATGCGGACTTCAGCGCCATTGACGACGCCAAGAGAGATTCCTATCTGATCGGCCTGCAGATCGGCAATGCCAAGAATCCCGGCCAGTGGTCACTCAGTGGCGAGTATGTCTCGATTGAAGAGGATGCGGTTGCCGATATCACCGATTCCGATCGCAACGGGGGCAGCTTCACCGATCTTGAAGGCTTCAAGATCGGCGCGACATACCATCTTGTCCAGAATATGACGCTTGGCGCCACCTATTACAACTTCAACAAAATAGATGACGATACGACGACCAATCATCTGTTCCAGGCCGATGTAGTGGTGAAGTTCTGAGGTTAGTGTGTGGTTGTTCTTTTCTCCGTTCGGGTTGTGTGTGTCTGTTCTTTTACGCGGCAAAGCTGCCCATGAGGTGATGGGCAGCGACGCTGTGTGCCCGGGGACTTTTCGAATTGACTTTTTCTGTATGACCGTATTTATCCAACATCAATAAAATCAAATAGCAACATGAATCTTTTCAGGAAAATAGTTTTCGGCGCGGCGGTTCTCGGTTTTATGGCCGGAGGAACTGCAGAGGCAGCAAACAAGATCGTCATGGACGGTTCGACCACGGTCGGTCCGATAGCCAAGTCGTTTGCCGCGTATTTCACCAAAACCACCGGTGTTCAGGTAACGGTAAGTGAGTCCGGTTCGGGCAACGGCGCCAAGAGCCTCATCAACAAAACCTGCGACATTGCCAACATGTCCAGAGAAATGAAGGACAAGGAGCTTGCCGCAGCAAGAGCAAAAGGCGTCAAGCCGGTCGAGCACATCGTCGCCATGGATGGCATTGCCATTGTGGTGCATCCGGGCAACCGCGTGAACGCTCTTTCCAAGGCGCAGATTCGCGGCATCTACAACGGCAAGTACACCAACTGGAGTCAGGTAGGCGGTCCGAATGCCCGTATCGTGGTGATCCAGCGTGAATCGAACAGCGGAACCCAGGACTCCTTCAAGGAACTGGTCATGGGCAAGGAATCCCCCATCACCAAGAATGCGGAAACCCAGGCCAGCAACGGTGCCGTGAAAAACCGCGTTGCAACGACTCCTGCAGCTATCGGTTTCATTGGTCTCGGTTTTGTTGACAGTGGCGTCAAGGCGGTTATGGTCGATGGTATCGAACCTGACGAGAGGACGGTCAAGAACGGGACCTATCCGATCACCCGTCCGCTTTTCATGTACACCAACGGTCCGGCTACCGGTGCCGTGAAGCAGTTCATCGACCTGAAGAGCACCCCCGAAGGCAAACGCATGATCAGCGAGCTTGGCTTTGTCAACCACTGAGGGCAATCTGTTTTCGCCATGCAGTTTCCATTCCCGTTCTTTGAAAAAGCCGCCTTTTCCGGGCGGCTTTTTTGTCGGGTTCCTTTTCGTAATTCCAGAGGCTTTTCATACCTTTACCGACAGGACGATCAACAACACTATCAACGGATATCAAGATGAAAACGATGAAGCATGTTCTGCTGCTGGCGGCTCTGTTCGCTGTGGCCGTATCCTCTCCGCTCTCTGCGGCGGGCAAGAGTATTGTCATGGACGGCTCCACTACGGTCGGCCCCCTTGCCAAATCCTTTGCGGCATACTTTACCAGAAAATACGGCGTCAAGGTTACCGTCAGCGAATCGGGGAGCGGCAACGGTGCGAAAAGCCTCATCAACAGGAGCTGTGATATCGCCACCATGTCGAGGGCAATGAAAGCCCAGGAACTCGTCGCAGCGAGGAAAAAAGGGGTCAACCCGGTGGGACACACGGTGGCGCTCGACGGCATCGCCATGGTCGTTCATCCCGGCAATCCGGTACGGAATCTCACGAAGGCGCAGATCGCCGATATCTACAAGGGGCGCATTACCAACTGGAACCAGGTAGGCGGTCCGACGGCGCGTATCGTGGTGATCCAGCGTGAATCGAACAGCGGAACCCAGGAGTCGTTCAAAGATCTGATCATGGGTAAAACGGCGCAGATTTCGAAAACCGCCGAAACGCAGTCGAGCAACGGGGCTGTGAAGAACCGGGTTTCATCCACCCGTTCGGCAATCGGCTTTCTTGGTCTCGGCTTTGTTGACCGTTCGGTCAAGCCCGTTGCGGTAAACGGCGTGCTTCCCTCCCCGGTCACGGTAAGGAAAGGCATCTACCCGATTTCCCGTCCGCTCTATATGTACACGAACGGCCAGCCTGCAGGTTCGCTGAAAACGCTGATCGATCTGTCGAAAACACCCGATGGAAAACGGATGATCACCGAGCTTGGTTTTGTCAATAAATAGCCGGAATTTTTCGTTTTATCCTTTTTATGCAAGCCGGTACTCCACTTTGGTGCCGGCTTTTTTTTTGATACGCTGGTTGCCGACATGTTGCAAAGTTGTAACATAATCCAGTTTTTTTCTTGACGTAAAGGGTATAGATTAGGGCGGTCATAACGATGGGCTGGAGCAGATCTGCTCAGGGTTAATCCGGTAATAAATTGCCACCATGATGAGTGAAGATGTTTTGAAAGAGAGCGGGCGTTCGGGAGCCTTTATCGTCAGCGCTCAAAAAAGGAAGATGCAGAAGCTCGCCAAAACGGCGGGAGAGTCGATATTGCTTCTTATCGCCTCGTTCGTTGCCATTGTCGTACTCTTCATTTTCTATTTCGTCACTGTCGATGCGATTCCCTACTTTCAGCTGCAGGGATTCAGGGAGTTTTTCACCAGCAGCAACTGGTATCCTGCGGGCGATCCGGGGGAGTTCGGCGCCCTGGCCATCATCTACGGAAGCGGTATGGTCACGCTCGGTTCGACGCTGCTTTCGGTGCCTATGGGCATTGCGGCGGCCATCTGCCTCAGCGATATTCTTCCCTTTTCCGTTCGTCAGTACGCCAAGCCGGTTATCGAGATGCTTGCGGCAATCCCTTCGGTGGCTTTCGGCTTTTTCGCGCTGGTAATTTTCGCTCCGCTGCTTCAGACCCAGGGAGGGCCTATTCTCATGTGGGCATGGTGGATTCTTGCCGCTCCGTTTCTGCTTCTTGCCGTCATCGTCATATCGGACCTGCTCAGCGCCAAAATCGAAGACCCGAAACGCCGCCAGCAGATATCGATGTTCCTTCTTGTCGTTTTCGGCGTCGGTGCGCTCGCATTTCTCTACTGGGTGGGATCGGTGCTGCAGGGTATTGAAATCATCACCGGTACCAACGCGCTCAACGTTTCCATCATTCTCAGCTTCATGGCGCTTCCCACCATCGTGAGCGTTTCGGAGGACGCCCTGCAGGCGGTAGGACGCGAACTTCGCGAAGGGAGCTACGCGCTTGGAGCCACACGAGCCGAAACCATCGTCAAAACCATACTTCCCGCCGCCAGCAGCGGTATTCTTGCCGCGGTGATTCTGGGTGTCATGCGCGCTCTTGGCGAAACCATGGTGGTGTGGATGGCTTCAGGCAACTCCTCGCATATTCCCGAGCCCTGGTTCAACTATCTCGAAGCGATAAGGACGCTTACGGCGACCATTGCCGGCGATATGGGAGAAGCCGACCAGGTGACCGGTTCGGCCCGTTATCATGTGCTTTTCGCAATGGGCCTTCTTCTCCTGGTCATCAGCTTTATCAGTAATCTGGTCAGCGAAAGGATTGTTGTGCGCCAGAGAAAGATTCTCTCCGGACAGTAGTTTGCGACAGCCATGAAAAAAGGACTTTTTTGTAATCAGAATCAGCAGTCATGAATCTCGGAACACGAAAGATACTTGACCGTTCATTTACCGCGGTCGGTTTCGGCTCGATTGCAGTTATGGGTATCGCTCTTCTCATCGTTCTGGCGCCCATAATCTATAACGGTATCGGCTCGGTGTTCTTTACCGGTACCCTCGAGCACCGAAACATGCTTTTCAATGAGTTCGGGCGGGGCGACAAGGAGGAGCTTGTAAAGGAAAATGCCGCATCGGAGGTATATCGCAAGCAGATCTACGGCATGCTTGATGCATTCGAGGCGGAGCTCGAAACCATGGAGCCCGAAAAAAAGCAGGATTACCTCTCCAAATACGGTCCGGTGCGAACCGCCCTGCAGACACTGATCGGTCCGCTTCCGGGCGAAGAGACGGCGATCCTGACCCGCTACAAGTACGGGCAGACCAGATGGGAAAAGGCCGAGGAAAAGCTTCACGAGTTTCTCTACGAGGCCAAGTGGGATTACTCCAACCCCGACGTCATGGCTAAGGAGTATTTCGTCAGCCGGGCGGCAGAGTTCGAGGGAACCTCTCTGGTTAAACTGTTTCCCTATGTCGAGAAGCATCTTCCGGATGTGCTTCGTCCGCGCTTTACGGTTTACTGGGGATTCCTGACCGACAGTTCGGTCGATTCCCATATTTTCGGAGGTATCTGGCCGGAAATCCAGGGGACGTTTTTTCTGGCCGTCGGCGCCATGCTCTTTGCCTTTCCGCTCGGCGTGATTGCGGCGGTCTATTTTACCGAATATGCAAGAGAGGGTTTTTTCAACAGTATATTACGCAGTGCGAACAGCACGCTTGCCGGGGTGCCCAGCATTGTGTTCGGTCTGTTCGGTCTGGCTTTTTTTATCAATACCCTCAAGGTGTCGGAGTCGAAGAGTGTGCTTGCAGGTTCGCTGACGCTTGCCATCATGATTCTTCCGACCATCATCCGTGCAGCTGAAGAGGCCATTCTTTCGGTGCCGAAAACCTACAAGGAGGCTTCGCTGAGCCTCGGTTCCACAAAATGGAATACCATTATGACGGTCATTCTGCCTGCGGCGCTTCCGGGAATTCTTACCGGCGGAGTTATCAGTCTCGGCAGGGCTGCCGGCGAGACGGCTCCCATCATCTTTACCGCAGCCGTGAGTGTTGGTTCGGCGATCGGTCTGGCCGATGTGTTTTCGTCGCCGACTCCGGCGCTTTCGTGGAATATCTACAATCTTGCCAGCGAGCACGAGGCTGCCGCCGAAATCAGGCATGTCCAGTACGGCATGGTGCTTGCGCTGGTAAGTATCGTGCTGCTTCTGAATTTGTCGGCAATTTTTCTGAGAGCACGTATTTCCAAAAAATTAAAAGGCTGAGGAACCATGCACATGACAGCAGATAGCCGGGAAACATCGCAGAAAGAGCAGGTGAAAACCGCAAATCGTGAGATTTATCTGCCTTCCGAGAGAAAAAACATATCCGGCGGCGGAACTCCTCATGTTGTGGCAAAGGATTTTTCCATCTATTACGGTGAATTCGAGGCGGTCAAAAAGGTAAACGCCGATATTCTTTCCAGATATGTGACGGCGATCATCGGACCGAGCGGCTGCGGCAAGAGCACCTTTCTCCGGGCGATCAACCGGATGAACGATCTTATTCCGAGCTGCCATACCACAGGGGCGCTCAGGTTTGACGGCGAGGACATTTATGGTAAATTCACCGATGAGGTGCTGCTTCGCAAAAAGATCGGCATGGTGTTTCAGAAGCCGAATCCGTTTCCGAAATCCATTTTCGACAATATCGCCTACGGGCCGAGACTGCATGGCCTGAACGATCGCAAACAGCTCGCTGAAATCGTCGAGCGGAGTCTGAGAAAAGCCGCTTTGTGGGATGAGGTGAGCGACCGGCTCGACAAGAATGCGCTCGGTCTCAGCGGAGGTCAGCAGCAGCGCTTGTGTGTGGCCAGGGCGCTTGCCGTGGAACCTGAAATACTCCTGCTCGATGAACCGACATCCGCGCTCGATCCGAAGGCAACCGCAAAGATCGAGGATCTCATCCAGGAGCTGCGGGGCAGTTACACCATCATGATCGTCACCCACAACATGCAGCAGGCATCGAGGGTATCGGATTACACCATGTTTTTTTATGAAGGTGTTCTGGTGGAGTATGCACGTACGGCACAGCTGTTCACCAACCCGAAGGACAGGATGACCGAAGATTATATAACCGGAAGATTCAGCTAACGAAACCACTTTACCGTCATGTCAGACAGACCGGTTCATGAACTTATCAAAGAGCTGTCCGAGTCGCTTGTTCAGCTTTCCGACAAGGTGTTGCAGAATTTCTACAACGCCCTTACCGCGGTAAAGAATCAGGACGAACAGCAGGCAAGGGAGATCAGACTGGTGGACGATGAGATCGATCTGACCGAAGTCCGTCTTGAAGAGCGCTGTCTTGCCTTTCTTGCCCTCCAGCAGCCGGTTGCCCGCGATCTGCGCACCATCGTGACCATCATGAAAATCAATGACGATCTGGAGCGGATCGGCGATCTGGCGGTTCACATCATCGAGCGTATGCCGGAAATCAACTCGGAGATGCTCGATAAATTCGATTTCGAAACGATGGGTCATCATGCCGGCGAGATGACCGCCAGGTCTATCGAGGCTTTTGTCAACAAGGACCGTATTCTTGCCGACCGGGTTGAGGCCATGGATGAGGAGATCGACGCCATGCACAGCGCCGTGTTCAAGAAAGTCGCCCGGCAGATGAAAGACAGCGAGGCCGATATCGACCAGCTTATCGCGGCGCTCAGCATTTCCCGTTATATTGAAAGAATGGCCGATCATGCCACGAGAATAGCCGGTGAAGTTATCTATCTGGTTACCGGAGAAATTGCAAGGCACTCGGAAAGTTCATATGAAAAGCTTATCCAGTCGCTCAAGGATTGAACCGGGGGACACGGAAGTCTTCGAATGGGTGCGATTTGTTTTTTTTCCTTGAATTAACCCTTCCGGGAAACTAAATTGAAAGCACTTTTTCACATCCGGTTTTTTAACGCAAGCATGGTATTGTAATCATATGGCAAATCTTTTAGGCAAGCTTTTCGGAGAGACACCGAAATCTGTCGAGACTCCGAAAGCGTTTACTATCCAGATCGATCCGGCCAAGTTCAATCTTTCCACCAAACCTGACGGTCCGGTTCATATTCAGCTTGAGTCGCTCAAGCAGAAGCTTACCAAGCTTTCCTCGAATGTCGAAAACAACCTGATGCTGAGCATTCGTGCATCGACCAAGAAAAATGTCGAGCTTGCCATGTCGGCGTTCAAATTCGACGAGGAGTATATCCAGAAAGGCAAGTTTGAAGTCGAGTATCTCACCCTTGCCTATGCATCGTTCCAGAATCTTAACGACGAGCAGCTTGCGGTTGTCAACAACGCCCGTATGATCCTGCAGGAGCTTGAACGGCTTGCGCAGTTTGCGCTCAATATTGCCGAAAAGGCTGCACATGTGCAGTTCGCCAATGTTCAGGAGCTGCACAAGGACGAATACGGTCTCAAGCCTATGGGCGACATTACCGCAGAAATGATCAAGAAAGCGGTCGAGGCTTTTGTAAGCGGGAATTCGAAACACGCCAGCGAAACACTCGACATGATGAAGGAAATACAGGACCTGTACGATAAGGCGCTGGTCAAGATCAAGTCTTCGGTCAACGATCAGAATATCACGAATCTGACCGGTATCCTCTCGATCCTCAACCATGTCAAGGCCTCTGCCGATATTTCCTGCTCCATATCGCGCCATTTCTGCTGATGGAGCCGACGCTTTTCGTACCGATGTTATTGCTAAGAGAAGGCGGAGCTTGAGTTCCGCCTTCTGCGTTTCAGGGATTATGCGCCGGGGGCAGCGGTACGCTCAGCCCTTTATACGATCAGGACAGATATACGATGAAACAGAAAAAACTCGCGATAGTCATTCTTGTCATTGCCGCTCTTTGCGGCCTTTTCTGGTGGCAGCAGCACCGTTCTGAACCTGTCGGGACCGATTCGGCTTATTCGCTGGCCGTTCCTGTAGCGGTCGTTCCGGTTCGGCGGACTGTCGTTCGCGATTCGCTTGCGCTTACCGGGACCGCGGAAGCCTTCAGGGATGTCGAGGTTTTTTCGGAAACCGGCGGTCTGGTAAGAAAAGCCATGTCGGAAACCGGCGACCGGAAAGCTGCCGGAGAGGTGCTTTTCGTTGTCGATGACGAACTGCAGCAATCGGCCCTGAAAAAGGCGAAGGCCGCGTTCGAAAAAGCCGATCTCGATCATACGCGTTATCTCAATCTGTTCCGTGAAGGCGCCGTATCGCCTTCCGGTCTGGAGGCCGTCCGCCTGAAACGCGACGAAGCTGAAGCCGATCTGATCGAGGCTCGCCGCAAATACCGCGATACGCGTATCAGGGCTCCTGTTTCGGGAACCGTTACCGTTAAGCTTGTCGATGAAGGCGAAATGGTCCAGCCGGGCATGAAAGTCGCCAATCTTGTCGATCTGTCGAAGGTTCGCATCAGGTTTTTTCTTTCAGAAAGAGAGGTGCTGGACATTGCTTCCGGGTATCCCCTGGAGATACGGGCTGCCGACGGTTCCGGGCCGGTGCTGCGGGGCCGGGTTACCTCGGTAAGCGGCAAGGCCGGCCGTGACAGGACCTACGAGGCTGAAGCCGTGCTTGCGAACTTCGCGAATTCGCCTTTGAAGGCGGGAATGTTTGTCAGGGTCATCCTGGCCGGAAAGGAGAGCCGTGAGGCGCTCGTCGTTCCCAGAACCGCGCTTGCCGGAAGTGTCATGAAGCCGGAGGTCTATGTCGTGCGCAAGGGCATTGCACGTCTGCGAAAGGTAACCGCCGGGAGGGAGTTTCAGGAACAGCTTGAAATTCTCGGAGGTCTGGCCGCAGGTGAACAGGTGGTGACGAGCGGGCAGAATGAACTTCACGATGGCGCGAAAGTAACCATCATCCCGCAGAAAAACATGGATAGCGCACGATGACCCTGACCGAACTTGCCATAAAGCGGCCGAGCCTCGTTGTCGTTATTTTTTCCGTACTCGGCATTCTGGGCTTTTTCAGCTACCGGCAGCTGCAGTATGAACTGCTCCCGAAAATGACGCCTCCGGTAGTTTCCATTTCCGTGCAGTACCCCGGTGCTTCGCCCGGAGAAGTCGAGACATCGGTAACCAAGCCGGTTGAAGATGCTGTTTCGGCGCTTGAAAAAATTGTAACGGTTTCATCGGTATCCTCCGAAGGGCTTTCGGCCGTTACCGTGGAATTTTCCAACGATGCCGATATCGACAAGGCGCTTCAGGACGCCCAGCGCAAGGTCAATGAAATCCGCGAGCAGCTGCCGGAGGATGCCAGGGAGCCGGTAATCAGCAAATTCGCACTCGACGAAGTGGCTGTCCTGCGCATAGGCGCGACCTCCTCGCTTCCCGATACGCGCTTCTACCAGCTGCTCAAGGACGACATCAAACCGCAGCTTTCGAGCATTCCGGGTGTGGGCCAGGTCTACCTGACCGGCGGCCGGGAGCGCGAGATCAGGGTGAACCTCGATATCGGGCGTCTTCAGGCATACAATCTTACGGTAACGGACGTGCTCGCAGCAATCGACCGGGCAAACCTCGACTTTCCTACAGGAAAAATCGATGCCTCCGACCGGCAGTTCACGCTGCGTCTTGCCGGAAAATTCACCGGTCTCGACGAGCTGGAAAACCTTGTTCTCCGCTCCTCCGAGCCGGGCAGCGATGTCCGCCTGAAAGATGTGGCCGAAGTCCGCGACGCGTTCAGGGAGATCACCACCATGACGCGCGTAAACGGCAGAAGCGCCGTAGGCATCATGATCATGAAGCAGAGCGACGCCAATACGGTCGATGTCAGCAGGCAGGTCCGCCAGAAGCTGAAAACGCTCGAAACGCTTTACAGCAACAGGAATCTCCGGTTCAATGTCGCCCAGGACGCTTCGACCTTTACCGTTGAAGCCGTTACCGCCGTGCAGCATGATCTCGTGATCGCCATTCTGCTTGTGGCTCTTGTCATGCTGCTCTTTCTGCACAGTGTGCGGAACTCCCTGATCGTCATGCTTTCGATTCCCACCTCCCTGGTAACCACCTTCATCGGGATGTATGTGTTCGATTTTTCCCTGAACCTCATGACGCTTCTCTCCCTCTCGCTGGTTGTGGGTATTCTGGTCGATGACTCGATCGTCGTGCTCGAAAACATCTACAGGCACCTTGAAGATGGCGAGGAACCGCGCAAGGCGGCGCTTCGCGGCAGAAATGAAATCGGCTTCACCGCACTCTCGATCACCCTTGTCGATGTGGTGGTTTTTCTTCCGCTTTCGCTGGTCAGCGGCATTGTCGGGAACATTCTCCGTGAATTCGCCATTGTCATGGTGCTCTCCACCATGGTGAGCCTTTTTGTCTCCTTTACCGTTACGCCGCTGCTCGCTTCCCGTTTTTCAAGGGTTGAACGGCTTCAGCCCGTCAATGCGCTTTCCCGCTTCGCAATCGGCTTCGAACGTAACTTTCAGCGTATTCGGGAGTGGTATGTCAGTTCGCTCCGCTGGAGTCTCGGGAACGGATGGAAAGTCATTGCCGGTTCAACGGCGCTGCTCCTGCTCTCGTTCAGCCTGCTGGTGTTCGGGTTCATAGGCGGGGAGTTCATCGAGGTTTCCGATAGGGGGGAGTTTTCCGTGATTATGGAATATGAGGCGGGCACCAGACTCGACGAAACCGACCGCATGACCAGGGAGATCGAACGCAGGATAGCGCGCATGCCCGAAGTTGAAAAGATACTGACAAACGTCGGAGCCTCGAGCGAAGGCTTTTTCAACCAGAGTGCCGATAATGTTTCCGAACTCAATATCACCCTTGTTCCGAAGCAGGAGCGAAGCCGTTCAACCGACGATTTCATGCAGGAGATCCGCAGGAGTATTCGGGATATTCCAGGCCTGAAGGCAAGCATCAACCCCATCGGCATATTCGGAACGGCAAACGAGACTCCGGTTATTGTCGTTTTAAGCGGTCCATTCCGCAATGAGGTCACCCATGCAGCCGAAGCGCTTCGCGACAGCCTCCGCAGTACGCCCGGAAGCGCCGATGTCAAGCTTACCTCTTCTGCCGGAAGTCCCGAAATACGCGCGAGGATAGACCGGGAAAAAATGGCTTCGTTCGGCCTCACCGTTGCCGAGGTCGGTGCAGCGCTTCGTACCGCCTATGCGGGCGACGATGCAGGAACCTACAGGGAGGGCGACAACGAGTACGATATCCGGGTCATGCTCGACGAATATTTCCGCAACGATACCCGCACCATCGAACAGATAACTTTCCGCACCCCGGGCGGGGAACAGGTGCGTCTCGGCCAGTTCGTCACCTTCGAGCAGGACCGGGGCTACACCAGGCTTCAGCGGAAGGATCGCAACAACGCTGTCTGGGTAAAGGCCCAGGTCATCGGCCGTCCGGTCGGCAGCGTCGGTCAGGATATCGAACGCATCATCTCCGGCATGAAGAAAAACGGGGTCATGCCTCCGACGGTCTCGCATGCATACGAATCCGACCTGAAGCGCCAGGGGGAGTCCTTTTCCACCCTTCTCGTTGCGTTTCTCGTAGCCATTGTTTTTGTCTATCTCATCATGGTCGCCCTTTACGACTCCTATATCTGGCCGATGGTTGTGATGTTCTCCATTCCTCTTGCCGTGATAGGCGCGCTTTTCGCGCTTGCGGTTTTCGGCAAGTCGCTCAGCATTTTCACCATTCTCGGCATTATCATGCTGGTCGGCCTTGTCGGCAAGAACGCCATCCTGCTGGTGGATTTCATCACGAAGTTCCGCAGTGAAGGCATGGAACTGCATGAAGCCATCATCGAAGCCGGCCGGGAACGGCTGCGCCCCATTCTGATGACCACCTTTACCCTGATATTCGGCCTCATGCCCATCGCGCTTTCGGGAAGTTCCGGCTCCGAGTGGAAATCAGGGCTTGCCGTTGCCCTGATCGGCGGTCTCGGAAGCTCGATGTTTCTCACTCTTCTGGTCATACCGGTGGTGTATGTCGGTTTCGATCGCTTCCGGAGCTGGCCCGAACGTTTCCTGAAGCGATGGCGCAGGGCGCCGGAACCCTGAAAAAGAAACCTTCAGGCATCAGTGCTCCCGGCCGGAGTTTTTTTATTAACAGCCATCATAGGATTCCTTTACGACTGAACTGTTATCTTGCAGTAAGGCAGTTACGTTTTCACTATCGTATCCAGGTATGAAATCATTTTCGGAACAGGGGGGTGTCATGCTTTTCAGCAGGATTGCCCTTGCGTTTTCATGGATCTATCAGGGGGCGGTTCCCAAGCTCGTGTGCAGAAGCGCCGGAGAGACCGAGCTTCTCGGTCATGTCATTCCTGTTTACCAGTGGGCTTGCATGGCGGTAAGCTGGATGGGCGCCGGAGAGATCGTTTTCGGGCTGCTGCTGCTTGCAGTCCGCCGGATATGGATATTCCATCTCAATATCGCGGTGCTTGTCTTTCTCCTGATCTTCGTGCTGCTTTTCGAGCCGCAGCTTTTTACCGAGCCGTTCAATCCGCTGACGCTCAATGTCGCGCTTATCGCACTATCGCTTATCGCTATTGCAGAGTTGAAAAAAATGAAAAACTGACCAATCGATGTTCATGGACCACCACCTCCAACCCGGCAGCGCACTTGAACTGGTCGTAAAACGGTTTTTTACCGTATCGGTAACCGTAGTTGCCATGGCGGCTTTGCTCGGCGCGGCAGGGGCTTTCACCGGGAACCATTTTCTTTACCGTATTCACCCGTACATTTTTTTTATCGGCTTCGGCAACCTTGCCATCCTGCTGCTCAACCGTTACCTGACAGCCACCATCTACCCCGAGCTGGTCGTGGATCCGGAGAAGCAGATGCGCTATATCTCTTCCGTACTGCTCGCTCTGCTCTCCATTACCGTTGCCGTTTTCATGGAGTGGCCCCTGCTGAAAGCAGCCACCGGGCTTTTTCTCATGATTCTGGTCTCCGGTCCGCTTCGCGAGATATTCACGACGCTTTCCGTCGGCAGAATCTGGAAGGAGGTTTCCGTGCGCTACTATATTTTCGATGTGCTTTTTCTGCTTAATGCCAATCTCGGACTTTTTGCACTCGGATTGAAAGAGGCTTTTCCCCACAGCGGCATCATTCCGTTTTTTGTCACCCAGTCGGCCTACTTTCTGGGTTCCTCGTTTCCCCTGAGCATCAGCGTCATGGGATTTCTCTATACCTATGCGTGGAGAGACTCATCGAAAAGAGCGCTGATCAGAACCCTTTTCAGCCTCTGGTTCTATATTTTCGTCGGGGGTGTCCTGATCTTTCTCATCGTTATTCTCGTTGGCAACTATTTCGGCATGATGCTGGTCAGCCACATTCTTCTTTTCGGCGTCATGGCATTGCTCGGGAGTTTTGCCCTCTACCTCTACAACTTTTTCAAAACAAGTTTCCGACATCCGGCGCTGGCTTTCCTTCTGAGCGGCCTGGCCCTGCTTTTCGCAACCAGCGCGTTCGGCATCATGAACATTTATTACATCAAAGGGATCCCTTTCGGCTTTCATCCCCCCATCCGCATCGATAAAATGTGGATCTATCACTCGCATACCCATGCCGCACTGCTCGGCTGGATAACCTTTTCCTTTATCGGCATGATCTATATCGTCGTCCCTTCGATTCTCAGAACAGCTTCGCTCGAAAAACTCGGAAGCGAGCAGGCTCTTTCGGAGCTGCTCGACGGCCGAACCATGAAAAAGGCATTCCGGCAGCTTACCTTCATGCTCCTGTCCTCGACCGGGGTGCTGCTCGGGTTTTTTCTCGATAGCGGTATGCTGCTTGGCAGTGCGGGAGTGGTTTTCGGGTGCTGCGTGGCTTACCTTCTGAAAAACCTCAATACGGAACTATACCGTGAAAACCTTATAAAACTTGAGACTCATGCAAAATAGTATTCAGCGCCATATCCGTCCGGTTCTTCTTTTCTTCGCGCTTGTTCCGGTTTCGTCCGCTCCGGCTTCGGCATTCGATGCCGCCGATTTCAAGGCGCTGAAAACCGGAGTGACATCATGGAACAGCTACAGGGCAGGGCTTCCGGGACGTTTTGCGGATCTCTCCGGGGCGCAGCTCAAAGGCATGAACCTGAGAGGTGCGGACCTGAGCAACGCCGATCTTTCCGGCGCCGATCTCGGCAGTACCGACCTCAGCAAAGCCAGGCTCGATCATGCCAGGCTCGACTCCGCCCGGCTTTCCTCGGCATTGCTTGTCAGGGCTTCGCTCAACGGGGCGACGCTTCGAAATGCCGATCTTGAAGAGGCCGTACTTGAGGGTGCGTCGCTTAAAGGCGCCCTTATGCAGACCGCGGTACTCAAGAAAGCAGACTGCACCGGTGCCGATTTCAGCGGTGCGGATCTTCAGGAGACGAATTTTCGTGAAGCCAGGCTTGCCGGCGCACAGCTTGCCGGTGCGGATCTTCGGGCAGCCTACCTATGGCGCGCCGACATGAGCCGATCAGACATGACCGGCATCAGGGTTTCGCCATCCACGGTGCTTGCTTCCGGCAGCTATGCCTCACAGGCATGGGCATCGGAGCATCGGGCGCAGTTTCTCGACGATGCCCCAAAACCCGTTCCGGCTGTTGCCGGGCAGGCGCTTCCGACGGGATCGGGAAAAGGCGGAAATTCCGGGCCGGGGAAAACCGGATCGAGCGGGAACCTTTGGCGCATGTCCGGTTCCGGCGCAACTGTCGCTTACGATCAGGTGCTCTACAAAAAGCTCAAATCCGGGGTATTCGCCTGGAACGACATGCGCAAGCATGACCGGGCCATGGAGGTGAATCTTCGTGAAGCGAAGTTCGATCAGAAAAACCTCAGTTATGTCGATCTTGCCCATGCGAAGCTGCAGGGCGCAAGTTTCAGGAAAGCCGATCTTTTCGATGCCGATCTGCGTGATGCCGATCTGTCGGGCTGCGATCTTCGCGAAGCGAATCTTGAAAAGGCCGATCTGGGTGGGGCCGATCTTTCCGGTGTCAATCTCTGGCGGGCCAATATGAGCCGGGTGCGTCTTGACGGGGTGAAGGTTTCCGGATCGACCATTCTCGATACAGGCAAAAAGGCCACCCCGGAGTGGGCCGGAAGGCACGCTGCCGTATTTATTCATGAGTAAGCCCTTGTGGCTTAAGAGCTGTTTTTATGGAGGTATTATATGATGTTTTCCCATAACCGGCCGGTGGTGTCGGTTGTCGTCCCTATGTACAATAACTCCCGTTTTATCGGCGATACCATCCGTTCGATTCTCGGGCAGTCGTTCAGCGATTTCGAACTTCTGATCTATGACGATCATTCAACCGACGATTCAGTGGAGCTTGCGTCATCGTTTTCCGATTCCCGGATAAAGATTTTCAGGAGCCCGGTCAATCTCGGGCCGGAGAAAAACTGGAACCGGGCGATCAGCGATGTCAGGGGGAGGTACGTCAAGCTGGTTTGCGGCGACGATATTCTTTTTTCCGAATGCCTTGAAAAGCAGGTCGGGGTTCTTGAAAATCCCGTGCATGCCGGGATCAGTCTTGTCAGTTGCCAGCGAACGATCATCGATCCCGAAGGCAAGCCGCTCATCAAGAAAGTCAACTTCATGTCCGGCGGCCGCATCGAGCCGGTCGATGTGATCAGAAAGATGATCCGGATGGGTACCAACATCATCGGGGAGCCGGTCTGCGGCCTCTATCCGGCGGAACTTATCGGCAAAATAAACGGATACAGCGCCGTTGTGCCCTATACCATCGATCTTGATTTCTGGATGCAGCTGCTCAAGCACGGCGATCTCTACATGATTGACGAACCGCTCTGTGCGTTCCGGATATCCAACCTTTCCTGGTCGTCGAGAATAGGGGAGCTGCGTCACAGCCAGTTTCTCGAGTTCATGGAACAGGCAGCTTCCGATAAAAGTCATGAAGTGACCGATCTGGATATGTTTATCGGCCGCATCAACAGCGCGGTCCAGTCCATGACCAGCCTCATGGGCTTCAAGCTTTTCGCCAACCACGAGTGACATTCAGAGAGAAAAACAGAGAGGAGGCGCAACTATGAGACTGAGGGGGAAAACGGCGCTCGTCACGGGAGCGGCAGGGGGCATCGGGAGCGCAGCGGCGTTCTGTTTCGCCGAAGAGGGAGCCTCACTGGTACTGAGCGATATCGATCTCGACGGTTGCGAAACGGTATGTCGCCGGATCAGGGCGCAGGGAGGGAAAGCATCGGCCGTGGGCGCGGATCTGACCATTGAAGAGCAGATTGTCGATCTGTTTGCAGCTGTCCGCAGAACGGAGGGCGGGCTCGATATTCTGGTAAACATCGCAGGAGGCGATCTCGATCCCTTTTCTGCAGCCGACTCGATCAGCAGCGAATCGATAGACCGGAACATTGCACTCAATCTGAAGTCGTGCATGCTCTGCTGCAGGGAGGCCGTCAAAATTATGCAGCCCCGACAGTACGGGCGGATCGTCAACATGAGCTCCCTGGTTTACCGGGGCGCCGATCACCAGTTTTCCTATGCTGCCGCCAAGGGGGGGATTGCCGCATTCACCCGTTCCCTCGCCCTGTCGCTCGGCCAGAGCAGCATCACCGTCAATGCTCTTGCCCCCGCTCTTGTCGACGTACCTGTTTTCCGGAAAGCTCTCGGCCCCGAGCGATGGGAGGCCCTCGCGAGGGAGTGTGCCTCCCGTTATCCACTCAAACGGGTCGCCTCTCCCCTCGATGTCGCCAGAGCGGCCCTGTTTCTCGCCTCGGATGACGCATCTTTCATAACCGGCCAGATTCTGGAGATTTCCGGCGGCGCAAGGCTGTAGCCGGTGCTATGATTACTGCCGTATTTTGCAGATATTGACAACAGGAGGCTCCGGAAATTCCGGCCGTTTGTTTTTACCGAACCTTTAATGGAGACAGTGGCATGTCAATCGAATCCGCAAGACAATTTCTTGTACAGCTTGCCGAAGAGGAGACTTTTCGCGACAATCTGGTGCGGCAGCTTGCCGAAAAACGTCGTGAGCTGGTCAGTGCTGCAGGGTATGATTTTACCGAAGAAGAACTCGAAGCGGCAAAATCGGTACTCCCTCCCGGAGCCCTCGGCCATGTCGCCGGCTGGTTCTGTGACGTTGAAAGTGACAGCAGGCCCATGCACGGCAGGCGATGCGGCGGCGGTCTCTGGCATTGAAGCCAGGGCGATTGCGCTCTCCGGTACTGTTTTTTCTGTTGAACTAACCCCCATTAACTCCTCAATAGCACCGTTATGAAGCCCATCTGCATCAACAACTACTGTTTCGACCGCGTTCATATCTGGGTACAGTACGACTGGCTGGTGCCCCAGTTCGTCGAACTGGTTATCGAAGTATTCTACCCTAAAAACAGGGCAGCCAACGGGCTGGTGATGTTCAGTCACGGCTTTCTGATCGGCAACGATCTCCTCTTCTATCCGAAGAAAGTCGCCGGAGCACTCCTGAACGACAATCCGCTCTTCGGCATCAATCCCTCTTCCTATTACAACTACAGCGAAGCTATCGTTGAAAAAAACTGGGCCATGGGGTTCGTTACCGCAGCCCACATGCAGTCGGCTCTCATACCGTGGGTCGATCTGGGAGGGAACCCGAGAGTCGGGCAGGAGGCATACGCCGCGGCATCCTATCTCATCAAATACGGAGCTACGGACGAGTTCTATAAAATCGACGAGCACAACAGGAACCAGAGTTTCCATGATCGCGAGATTCTCAACAGAACCCGCTTCATGAAGGGCAACAACGTCATCTTCGCCGGTCATTCCGTCGGTGGAGCCCATGCCCAGGCTGCCGCAGTGGGTTTCGAGAACCTGCGGAAACTCGGCGGAAAAAGTTTCCGTCCCTTCAATCCGGTGATTTACGACCGGGAGTTCATTCCGGCCTATTCCGAACGAATGGAAAAGTGGAATCCCGAAGACAGGGCCAATCCCGTCGGACTCCTCCAGCTTTCGCCGGTCGATATGAATATTCCCCTCATTGCGCCCGGCATGAAGCCGTACCGTGATATTCTCTCAGAAACCGGGATACCGGAACTGATGGTGGTGGGTCAGTGCGACTGTGCAACCCTGGAGAGCTCCAATCCGCCCTCCTGGTCATCCACATCGGGTACCCCAACCCAGTTTACCCAGCTCTCCTCTCCCGAAAGCTGGTCCTCGGTTGCCCGCATCGAAAAGGGTGCGCACTGCGGCTACCTCACTGAAAAGAGCGAGTTGTGCAAGCAGGCCGACAACCCCTCGAAGTGCAAGCTCTGCCCCGGAGTGGAGACCTACAAACCAAACGGAGCCGAAACCGCATTTACCATTGACATGTTCAGGCGCTTCATAAGACTTTATCCCGATGCAGGCGGTTTTCAGGGTACGTTCGAAGCGTGGAAACAGAGCGATTTCATGCAGTGGCTGAACAGGGAAAGCCCCGACGGCACCGTCAGGCTGGTTCCGTTCGCCGACGGGCAGTATGTCGATTTCGCCCGCTGAAGAAGCGATCTCGCGCCGCGTCCCGCAGAGTGCATAGAGCCTGCAGGATGCGGCGCTTTCCGTTTCGCTTTTCTTTTCTCCGGCAGGCATCCTTCCGCGGAATTCTCAACAGTTCAAAAGGGTTTGTAAGGTTATCGGATTGCAAATCAATCCTTTGCCCCGCTTTCCGGCTCCGGGTTGGAGTTGGAATTGAAAATATTTGTACTTTCCAGTCGACAAATACCCTTTACCGGGTTTTGTGAGTCTGCGATAAAGGATCCGAAAAGGTTTTATTAGCCATGATGTTAACAACCGGACCCGAAACGGCGACAGTTTCACATGCCGTTCCAAGGGAAATTCCATTCAACTATACTTCGGCCGACGACCGGCAGGCAATCGCCTCGCTGCTTGGCCGCGATATTGTCAGAACGCTCGACGAGCTCCGTGAACACCGGGTAACCGGCCGTTCGGCACGCCTGCTCATGAGCAGTATCGGCGAAATTCTCATTCACCGGCGCAATCCCTACCTGTTCCAGGAACTGGTGGATTCGCCGCAGCGCCGCCAGCGCCTTTTCGAACGGGCGGCCAAGGATCTCGATATCATCGCCAATTCAGCCAACGGAGAGACCAGGGTGATTACCGTGGTGGCCGCCGTGCGTGAACAGCTCGACCGCTTTCGAACCGCCGTGGAGAACACTCCCGAACTGCGCCGCAGGCTCAGGCGGGAGCTCGGGGCTGTGGTGGGGGTGAAAAATGTGCTGTTCGACCCCTTCTCCCTTGCCGCGCATGCGACCGACGCGACCGACTGGCGACTGCATCTTCCCGTCGCCGTCGTGACTCCCGCAGAGGAACACCAGGTGGCTCCGCTCATTACGGCCATTGCCAATCTCGGGCTCAAGATCATCCCCAGGGGAGCGGGTACCGGCCTTACCGGCGGAGCGGTTCCGCTCCGTTCGCGCTGCGTCATCATCAATATGGAGAAGCTGAACCGGAGCCGGGGCATTTCCCTGCGTGATTTCCATCTGGACGACGGCTCCGTGCGGCAGGCTCCGGTCATCGAAATCGAGGCAGGCGTCGTCACCGAAAGGGCCATGCACGAGGCCGAAGAGCAAGGGCTGGTTTTTGCGACCGATCCGACCAGCGAATGGTCGTGCACGGTGGGGGGCAACATCGCCGAGAACGCCGGCGGCAAGATGGCCGTGCGCTGGGGCACCTGTATCGACAACCTGCTCGAGTGGCGCATGGCCATGCCTTCGGGAGAGCGCTGGACAGTCAGGCGGACCGATCATCAGCTCCGTAAAATCCTGCATGAGGATACGGTATCTTTCGAAGTGCTCGATGAAGCCGGAAAACGGCTTGAGAGGATAGAGCTTTGCGGAACCGATATCCGCAAGAAAGGGCTCTGGAAGGACATTACCAACAAGGCGCTCGGCGGGGTTCCGGGACTGCAGAAGGAGGGCACCGACGGGGTGATCACCTCCGCGGTGTTTGTGCTCTACAGGCAGTATCCCGAAAAGAGGACGCTCTGTCTGGAGTTTTTCGGCCAGGACATGGACGAAGCCAGCCGGGTGATCGTGGAGCTGTCGAAAATTTTTCCCCTGCCGTTCAACGACGAGGAGGCGCTGCTCGCGCTCGAACACTTCGACGACGAATACGTGAGGGCAATCGACTACAAGGTGAAGGCTCCTCGTCCCCAGACGCCGAAGGCCGTGCTCCTGATCGACATTGCCGCCCGCACTCCGGGCGAAGTGCAGCGGGGGGTCGACCGGGTAGCGGCCCTGCTCGAACACCATCCGAACACCCTCATGTTCGTGGCCCGCGACAATGCCGAGTCGGTGCGTTTCTGGGCCGACCGCAAGAAACTCAGCGCCATCGCCCGGAGGACCAACGCCTTCAAGCTGAACGAGGATATCGTCATCCCTCTTGAAGCTCTTGCCGAATTCGCGCGATTCATCGACCATCTCAATACCGACGAGGAGCGCTACTCGCAGCTCCGCTTCGTCGAAAGGGCCTCGGAGATCCTGCAAACCGCAAAAGTGAACGAAGACGGCGGACAGTTTGCCTCCAAAGTGCCCACCGGCCTGGAACTCTGCGGGGAGTTCCGCCGCAAGGTGCTTGACGCTCCGGACGAGTCGCTGCGCTCCCTTGAGATTCTGCATGATTTCTCCGGAGAGCTTGCCGAACTCCTGCAGGGATATCCGAAAATCCAGGGCGCGGTGGAGCAGGCCAAAGAGTACATCCGCAACAGCAGGATCGCCATCGCCACCCACATGCATGCCGGAGACGGCAACGTGCATGTCAATATTCCGGTGCTCTCCAACGACCGGCTGATGCTCGAACGCGCCGACAAGGTGGTCGATCAGGTGATGGAAAAGGTCGTCTCCCTTGGTGGCGTGGTTTCCGGCGAGCACGGCATCGGTGTCACCAAACTGAAATATCTGGATGCCTCGATCGTTGACGAACTTGCCCGGTACCGCCGGAAAGTCGATCCAAAAGGGCTCATGAACCCCGGAAAACTCGAAGACATGGATGTGCTCGGCCATATCTTCACGCCCTCCTTCAACCTGCTTGAGCTTGAAGCGCATATTCTCAAACGAGCCAAGATCGAGGAGCTTTCCAAAAAAGTCGATTACTGCATCCGGTGCGGAAAGTGCAAAACCGACTGCTGCGTCTACTACCCGGCACGGGGCATGTTCTATCATCCCCGCAACAAGAATCTCGCCATCGGTTCGCTCATCGAAGCCCTGCTTTTCGATGCACAGCGGGAGCGTTCCACCGATTTTGAACTGCTTCAGTGGCTCGACGAGGTTGCCGATCACTGCACGATCTGCCATAAATGCCTGAAACCCTGTCCGGTCGATATCGATACCGGAGAGGTCTCCGTACTCGAACGTGAACTGCTTGCCGGAAGGGGATTCAGGCACTCCTCGCCGGTAACCGAGATGACCCTGCACTATCTCGACAGCCGCTCGACGCTTTTCAACACCGTTTTCCGTAATACGGTGCTTCGTTTCGGCGGCGCCATGCAGCGTGCGGGCAACCGTCTCAGCGCACCACTGCAGCCGGAGGACGATCCGCCGGCATTCTATCCGCTCAGGCTGTTGCGTTCATCGGTGCCTCCGGTTCCCCGGAAAACCCTGCGTGACGTTCTTCCCGAGTGCGGCCAGGACCAGGTACTGGTTTTCGAACCGTCGGGTGTTGGCAACAGTACGGTTTTTTATTTTCCCGGATGCGGTTCGGAACGACTGAACTCGACCATCGCCATGGCCGCCCTGCATCTGCTGCTTGAGACCGGCACACGGGTAATCCTCCCGCCGCCGTTTCTCTGCTGCGGCTTTCCTGCGCATGTGAATGCCAAGAGCGATCAGTATTCGAGCATCGTCCTGCGCAATACCGTCCTGTTCAGCCAGATTCGTGAAATGTTCTCCTATCTGGATTTCGATGCCTGCGTGGTGACCTGCGGCACCTGTCTTGAAGGGCTCGATGCCATTGAAACCGGAAAGCTTTTCGGCGGAAGGATCATCGATACCTCGGCTTATGCTCTCGAGAAAGGGTTCAGGCTGCAGGAGCCGGGAGGAAGGTATCTCTATCATGCTCCGTGCCACGATTCCCTGGGAGGCAAGGCTCTCGATACTATCGGCAAACTCGGCGGATTCGAATCCGTCAAGGCGGTTGCGCACTGCTGTTCAGAGGCCGGAACCCTCGCGTTATCGAGGCCGGATATCACCGACGCCATGCTGCACCGCAAGCGCGACGCCATCCGCGAAGCCATGAACGGGTCGGGGGAGAAGGTGGTGCTGACCAACTGCCCCTCCTGTGTACAGGGACTCGGCAGAAATCTCGATCTTGGCATCGAGCCGAAACATCTTGTGGTGGCGCTTGCAGAAAAGTATTCCGGCCCTGACTGGCAGGAGAAGCTGCAAGCCCAGGCAAGCCGTGCGTCGGCAGTCAGTTTCTGATTCCGGATTTTGAGTGCCTCGATGCATGGTTTGAACGACAGGATGCGCTTCGGCATCAGAGGGATCGCTCTTTTCGAGGCGGGAAAGGGCATTCTCGTCCTTGCTGCCGGATTTTCGCTGTTTTCGCTGATACATCAGAATATGCAGGCGTTTGCCGCTCGACTGGTCGGGCATTTGCATCTCAACGCAGCAAAGCACATCCCCGGGATTTTTTCCGAAGCTGTCGGCACTATTGCCGACAGCCGGTTGCGGCTTCTGGCGGTTCTTGCACTCCTCTATTCGGTTATGCGATTTGTCGAGGCTTACGGCCTCTGGTTCGCAAAGCGATGGGCACGATGGTTCGCTTTGCTGAGCGGAGCCGTTTATCTGCCCTTCGAACTGTATGAACTTGCAAAAGGCTTTTCGTGGATCACGATCGTTTTTCTTCTCGTCAACCTCGCAGTTGTTCTCTCCATGGGTTTTTCGCTTAAGGCAAAACGCCGCGGAAACAACCTTTCCTGAAGACGCCTTTGATTTTTCGATGAATTTCCGGAGCGCAGCCCCGGGTCTCTGCCTGGAGGGGTTGCTGCCGGGGGATGTTTTCCCGCTCTTGTGTGCGAAGCGCCCGGGCGGGCATCAGGATCGAAAGCCGCGCACTCGCTTGTCCATCTCTATACCAGTACATAGACAATAAGACCGCAAACAACCACCATCAGTACGAGTCCGGCGATAAATATCGTGTCGGCGGTGCGTTCCATCCCATGCATCCGGTGCCCGCTGCGAGTCCGGAGGGCGAAATAGGAGAGCATGCACGAAAACAGAAAGAGCAGCGCGTCCAGAGAAAGAAGATCGTCGACGAATGTCGTGACCTGCCGGCTGTTGATGACAATATGAAGAATTCCTATTACCGTCAGGCATACGCCCACCATGGCTGCCGAGACGGTAAAAATATGGATGGATATGTCCTCTTCCAGATGTTCGTTTTCTTCGCTGTTACCCATGGTTTTTCATGTTTGTCGCGATTGCGCTTCGGTGCCGGGTGTTGCCCATCGGGAGGCCGGGTGCGCAATCGGGAGGTGTTGTTCGATCTTTTATGCCCGTTTTATGGTTAATCTAATCACAGCAGGACTTTTTTCCCGTTTCGGGATGCTCCGCATGGGCTCGATGTGGATCCTGCGGGGAAGGTATCGATGAAAACAAACGCAAACGCGACATCCTATGATGCATGAACTCTGGCATACCCTGACTTCGGAGGCCGTTTTGGGCCGTCTTGGCGTTACCGGTCCGGGGCTCGATTCCGACGAGGCCGATCGCCGCCTTCGGGAGTACGGCCCCAACATCCTGCAGTCAAAAAAGGGCGTCAGCCCCTGGAAGCTGCTCTTCGATCAGTTCAAAAATGTCCTGATCATAACCCTGCTCCTGGCCACCGTGCTGTCGGCTTTTCTCGGCCACGGCCTCGAAGCCGCAGCGATTGCCGTGATCGTGCTTTTTGCCGTGCTGCTCGGTTTCATTCAGGAGTTCAGGGCGGAAAAAGCCATCGATGCGCTCCGGAGCATGGCGGCTCCGCAGGCCAGAGTTATCCGCGATGGCAGGGAACAGCTCGTTCCGGCCTCGGAAGTCGTGCCCGGCGATATGGTGATGCTCGCCGCAGGCGACCGCATACCCGCCGATGCCCGGCTGGTCGTGTCGGTCAACCTGCAGGTCGAGGAGGCCTCCCTGACCGGTGAATCCCTGCCGTCCGAAAAGGACGCAGGCTCGCTTTCGCCCGCAAATGCCGGACCCGGCGACCGCATGAACATGGTGTTTGCCGGAACAGCGGTGAGCTACGGTCGCGGATCTGCGGTGGTGGTTGCTACCGGCATGCAGACCGAGTTTGGCAGGATCGCTGCTCTGCTCCAGCAGGTCGAGACGGAGAAAACCCCGCTGCAGAAAAATCTCGATCAGGTAGGCGCAGTGCTTGCCCGGGCTGCGATGGTCATCGTGCTGGTGATTGTGGCGCTCGGCCTTTTCCGCGGCCAGTCGTTTATCGACATGCTCATTTTCGGCATTGCCCTGGCCGTGGCTGTCGTGCCCGAAGCGCTTCCCGCAGTCGTCACCATTTCGCTGGCGCTCGGTGTCCAGCGAATGGTAAGGCGCAACGCCCTCATGCGGAGGCTGCCGGTCGTCGAAACGCTGGGCAGCACCACGGTGATCTGTTCCGACAAAACCGGCACGCTTACCCGCGACGAAATGACCGTCCGGTCGCTCTATATCTCCGGCACCCTGATTGACGTCGGAGGGTCGGGCTATATTCCCGAAGGCGGCTTTACGGTTGCGGGCGGCGGGCCCCTTCCCGGCAGTCTGCACCGCTTTCTCACAGCGGGGGTGCTCTGCAGCGACGCCCGGCTGCTGAAAAACGAAGAGGGGGAGTGGGATATCAAGGGCGATCCAACCGAGGGAGCGCTCCTGGTGGCGGCCGTGAAAGCAGGACTCGACATCGCGGAACTGCAGGCGCGTTTTTCCCGCATCGACGAACTGCCCTTCTCCTCCGAAACGAAGCGTATGATCACCCTGCATGACGATGGTGGCGTTCCGAACGCCTTCATAAAGGGTGCTCCGGAAGTGATCCTTCAGGACTGCGCGACGGTGCTGACCTCTGAAGGCGTTACGCCTCTGGATTCCTCCATGAAAGAACGGCTGCACGCCGAAGCCGAAGCCATGGGCCGAAAAGCCCTCCGGGTGCTCGCTATCGCCGAAAAGCGCGGAGCTTCCATCGGCACGGCTTCCGTCGGCATGAATTTTCTCGGATTCGCCGGCATGATCGATCCGCCGAGGCCCGAAGCTGCTGAAGCCGTCAGGCGCTGCATCGAGGCAGGCATCCGTCCGGTCATGATTACCGGCGATCATCCGGTCACGGCCGAAGCCATCGCCCGCGAACTCGGCATTCTTCGGGGCGGCAGGGTTGTGGCGGGATCGGCGCTGCAGGAAATGAGCGACCTGGAGCTGCGCCGTTCGGTCGAGGGTATCAGCGTGTTCGCCCGCGTCGCTCCCGAACACAAGCTTCGAATTGTCGATGCCCTGCAGAAAAACGGAGAAATCGTGGCCATGACCGGCGACGGGGTCAACGACGCCCCTGCGCTGAAAAAAGCCGATATCGGCATTTCCATGGGCATTACCGGCACCGACGTTTCCAAAGAGGCCTCGGCCATGATGCTGACCGACGACAACTTCGCATCTATTGTCGCAGCGGTCGAAGAGGGGAGGGGAATCTACGACAACATCAGGAAATACCTGACCTACCTGCTCTCGTCGAACATCGGCGAACTGGGCCTCATGGCCGGAGCCTCACTGTTCGGTCTGCCGCTGCCGCTCACTGCCGTACAGATCCTTTACGTCAATCTCGCCACCGACGGCCTTCCCGCACTGGCGCTGGCCGTCGATCCGCCCGAGAAGGATATCATGAAACGTCGCCCGAACGATCCCCGTCAGGGCATTTTCACCCGTCCCGTGCTTGCGCTCATGCTTGCCGGAGGCATCTGGTCCACCGTGGTGAACATGTCGCTTTTCAACTGGGCCCTCCACTCCGGCCGCCCGGTACGCGAGGCGATGACCATGACCTTCGTCTCCCTGGTGCTGATACAGTTCTTCAAGGCCTACAATTTCCGTTCCGAAACCCGTCCGCTCTATTACAGGCCCTTCGCGAACCGGTGGCTGAACCTGGCCATTCTTTGGGAGCTGATTCTGCTTGCCCTCATCATCGCGGTTCCTTTTCTGCGGATACCCTTCAGCACCTTCTGTCTTACTCCCGAGGACTGGCTGATCGTGCTGCTTTCGTCGCTCACCATCGTTCCGGTCATCGAACTGGTGAAGCTGATGATCCGCAAAAAAGTGATTCAGGGGTAGATGTAACAGCTATGTCGACAGAGGTGTTCTGTTGTGGTGCGCGGTTCGTTTTCTCTTGCACTTTTTTAGGCTGAAACTCTGAAAATGCTTTAATTAAGGCTTACAGCCCGTCTTTTCGACCATCAACAAAACCGGGACCGCACCCTTGAAGAACAGTTTCAGGAAAAAGCCTCTTGCGCTGCTGCTCGAAGAAATGAAGGGCGAGCATCGTCTGAACCGCATTCTCGGTCCCCTGGCCCTCACCAGTCTCGGTGTCGGGGCGATCATAGGCACAGGAATCTTCGTGCTGATAGGCGTCGCCGCCCACGACAAGGCTGGTCCCGCCGTCACGCTTTCGTTCGCAGTGGCCGGACTCGCCTGTATTTTCGCTGCGCTCTGCTATGCCGAGTTCGCCTCCATGGTGCCTGTCGCCGGTTCGGCATACACTTACGCCTACGCCACTCTCGGAGAACTTTTCGCCTGGATCATCGGCTGGGATCTTATCCTCGAATATGCCGTCGCCTCTGCTACGGTCGCACATGGATGGTCCCACTATTTTCAGGACTTCATCGGCATATTCGGGCTCGGGGTGCCCGCGCTTTTTTCCAGGGCGCCGCTCGATTTCAATCCCGAAACCGGCATGCTCGCCCTTACCGGTTCACTTTTGGACCTGCCCGCCATGCTCATTGCCGCGATCATCACGGTGATTCTCGTAAAAGGCATCAGGGAGAGTTCCGGTTTCAATACTGCGATGGTAATCTTCAAGGTTGCCATTGTCCTGCTGGTCATCGTGCTCGGCGCGCAGCATGTCAACCCGGATAACTGGCAGCCTTTCGCGCCGTTCGGTTTTTCAGGCCTGAGTGTTTTCGGCCACCTTGTGCTTGGCGAGCCCGGACTTGGAGGGGCGCCGGTAGGCGTGCTGGCCGGAGCGGCCATGATCTTTTTCGCCTATATCGGCTTCGACTCCATCTCGACCCATGCCGAAGAGGCGCGTAACCCCCAGAAAGACATTCCCATCGGTATCATCTCCTCGCTCATCGTCTGCACCATACTCTACATAGCCGTCGCCGCAGTCATAACAGGCATGGTGCCCTACAACGAAATCAACATCGATGCTCCGGTATCGCACGCTTTCAGTCGGGTTGGTCTCGGATGGGCGCATTTCATCATTTCACTGGGAGCGATAGCCGGAATCACCTCCGTGCTGCTCGTCATGATGCTCAGCCAGCCGCGCATTTTCCTTGCCATGGCGCGTGACGGACTGCTGCCGAAAAACATTTTCGGGGCCATTCACGAAAAGTTCAGAACCCCCTGGAAATCCACCATTCTCACCGGCATCTTCGTGGCCTTCATGGCCGCCCTGCTGCCGCTTCGCCTGCTTGCCGAGCTGGTCAATATCGGCACGCTTTTCGCGTTTGTCGTCGTCTGCACGGCCGTGCTCATCATGCGCCGCAAGCATCCCGAAGCCGAGCGTCCCTTCAGGGTGCCCTTTGTTCCCTTCGTCCCTATTGCCGGTATTCTCACCTGTCTGTTGCTCATGTTCTCCCTGCCGGCAGAAAACTGGCTCCGTTTGCTGATCTGGCTGCTTATCGGCATGGCGATCTACTTTTTTTACGGCAGACACCACAGCAAGCTTGGCAAGATGCCGTGAACGTCCTCCGGTCTGCTGCCCTTCTTGTGAACGCAGCCGAAACTGCGTATCTTTTACCATAAAAGCTTCCCGCATCTCCGCCATCTTCCGTGTTCACCGGAAGATGGCGGAACGCCGACGAGCTTCAGCCGTATTCCGCACGACTTTTTCAATCGAAAACCCCTGTCTGCAATGGCTGCCACCGTTTCCCCGAAATCCGAAATACGCTTCGCCGTCGTCATGTACGGGGGAGTATCCCTTGCGATCTACATGAACGGCATAGCGCAGGAGCTGCTGCGCATGGTCCGAGCGACTGCTACGGGGCAGGACGGCGTTACGCCGCTCATTCCTTCGGGGATGCTTGATCGGGTGGAAACCGTTTACCGGAAGATTGCCTATCGCCTTGCCGGCTCGACGAACGTGGATGAAATGCTGGTGCGCGACGCCGCACTGGAACGCAAATTTACTATTGATGTCATTTCCGGTACCTCGGCAGGAGGAATCAACGGCATTTTTCTTGCCAAAGCGCTTGCAACGGGCCTTGGCATGGAAGATCTCAAGAACCTCTGGATTGCCGAGGGTGATGCCTCGCTGCTCATCAACGACTCGAGGTCGGTGAAAGATACCGTGCTGAAGGCAGAGCGATCGCCCCAGTCGCTTTTCAACAGCAGAAGAATGTACCAGAAGCTGCTTGAGGCGTTCGAAAACATGGATGATGCAGGGCAGCCAGGAACAGGTCGAGTTCCCTCCGCTTATGTGCGGGAACTCGATCTGTTCGTTACCACGACCGATATTCTCGGCCTCACCCTGCCCATCGAACTCACCGACAGCACGGTCTACGAACGGAGGCACCGCAACGTGTTCAGGTTTTCATGTTCCGATACAGGCCAGAGCGCCTGGAACGATTTCAGCAAAGAGAACAACCCCATGCTTGCCTTTGCGGCTCGTTCCACCTCATCGTTTCCCTTTGCCTTTGAGCCGGTCATGCTCAGCGATATTGACGATGTGCTCAGGCGCAAACGGTACGGCGATGAGTATCTCTCCAGCGGTGATCGCTGGAAACGGTTTTTCCGGGGATATCCCGACAAGCCTGCTGCAGGCTGCGTATCGTACCGAAACCGGCCGTTTGGCGACGGAGGCTATCTCGATAACAAACCGTTTTCCTATGCGGTTGAAACCATTTCGGCCCGTCACTCCGACCTGCCGGTCGAGCGCAAACTGCTCTATATCGAGCCGGTTCCCGACCATCCGGAATCCGATCCTGAACGGGACGGCAGGCCCAACGCCATTGAAAACAGCGTTGCCGCTCTCCTGAAACTGCCTCGATACGAAACCATACGAGGCGACCTCGAGAAAATTCTCGAACGGAACCGGCTGCTTGACCTGATAGAGCGGATTACCATAAACCTTGATGCCGACAAACTGCAATCCGGGTGGGTTCCGCCTTATGGCGATGTTTATCTGGCGTGGCAAGAGAAAATCGAAAAAGGCGAAGATGCCGGAGCTGAGCCGTTCTGGGCAAAGCCCGGTCTCAATGACCAGGAATGGGGCATGCTCGACATGGCTGACATGACCCTTCGAAAAGGTCCGGGATATGCGGCATACCAGCGGCTTGAAATTGAAGCGGTGACCGATGATTTCGGCAAACTGCTTGCCAGGGTTGCAGGATTCGACGAACAATCCGATACGGCACGAGTGTTCAGAAACCTCGTGCAGGCATGGCGGGAAAAACGGTTTGTCAGATACCGGGGAGAGGAGTATGGAACCGACCGAATAGAGGATGCGCAGGAGGAACAGGCCCCTCGTACCATGAACACTTTTTTGCACTGGTTCGACCTGACGTTTCCCCTCAGGCGACTGCGGTTTCTCAAGCGTCGTATCGACCGGTTTTATGCCATGGATGCAGAGGCGTTGCCAAAAGATCTCGGAAAGTGGCTTGATGAACCGCTTCCTGCCGGCCCGGTCGACTGGGTTTCGTCCTTCAGGGCCGAGCTGCTTTCGGCAAGAAAAGAGACGCTTGCGATGCAGAGCCGGCTTCTCGATGCAGGCCGTGAGCTTCGCTCGCGGTTCAAGCCTCGCGAAGGAACGGACGGGAAAGATGCCAACCCGCTCTATGATCTTGTGTCGGATCTTGTCGATGCTCTTTCCGGAAGTGACGATGTCCGTCTTTCGTTTTCATTGCAAAGCGGTTCCTCGAAACAGGCCGGCGATGACCGGGATGCCACGTTCAGGCCGGTTATCGACTTTTTCCTCGGTTCCGGCCGAGCCAGAGGCAAGAGCCCGGAACAGACCAGCGAGGATATTGCCGCAGGTTTTCTGCAAGGCAACAAAAAAGTGGTCCGGCTGCTCGACCGTATTGCCATCAAGGTCAAAAACCGGTTGACCCAGGCTATAGAGGAAAGCGACGAAGTGTGCCGAAAGGCGCTTTGTCTCGATGAACCCGCGGCAGTGAATGCCGATTTCGGCGCGACTGCCGCCCGTTCGGTTCTCGGCAACACCTACCGGAGCTATAGCGATTACGATATGGTGCTTTTCCCCATTCTTTACGGCACAGGCACCTGTGAAGGAACCAGAATAGACGTATCTCGCATCAGCCCGGAAGACGCGACTTTTCTTGTGGACGAGAGGAAAGATCGTCTGAAAAAACTTGCGGGAACAGCTCTGGGAAACTTCGGGGCCTTCATGGAAGAGCGGTGGAGGCGCAACGATATCATGTGGGGGCAGCTCGACGGGGCAGAGCGGATCATCAGGGCGCTTCTTCCCGATGCCTCGGATGCCGATCCTTATATCGGCGAGGCGCATGCGGCAATCGTGCTCGATACGATGAGACAGATGGGGCCGGGCGAATCGAAAGACCTGCTCGTTGAAGCCTTCATGCGCCCGGTTTCCGGCAAACCGGTTCCTGAGTTGTTTGTGTCGTTTATCCGCAGGCTGAAAACGTATACAAAGAAGATGGCCCGTTCACGCCATGACTATTCGCAGGCGTTTCGCGACATCGACGAACGGGAGTTGCGTGACCATTACCTTCGGGTGTTTCGCTCAAACCATGTGCCGGAACCAGAAGCCGCGCTGAAAAATGCGGCAAGGGCGGCAACCGTCACCGGCAAAATCCTTTCGGGTATTGCCGACGAGTACGGCATTGCAGGCAAAAGCTATCTGGCGGTGCTGACGCGAGCCGGTACATTTTTTCTGTGGCTCGTCGAGGCGGCGGTTCCGCGAAGCATGAGCAGCCTCGTATTCAAACACTGGCTCAAGCTTCTCTACCTTTTCGAAGTGCTGCTTCTGGTTGCCGGTTTTCTCTTTCTGAATGAGCATGTACAGCGTCTTGGCCTGACCATTGCGGGTGTTACCGCAGCGCTGCATATCGCATTTTTGTGGATCAGGGATATAGTGCTTTCCAGACAGCGTGTTTCGATGGTGCTCAGAAGCATTGCCGTCACTCTTGTTTTCGTTATGGTCGTTTCAGGTCTGGCGGCGCTTCTTGCCGTTACAGGTCTGTTCGGCGATCTGTGGGTCACATTCGACCGGCTGCACGATTGGTTCCTGCACCTTGGTTTGCGGGCGCAGACCGGATGATTGTGCATCCGGCGTGTCTCCTTCATGAGGCTTTCCGTGTTTCTTTCGTATGTGGTTTCTTTTTTATAACCAGAAATAGAGATCATGAAAAAAATATTCTTCAGCTACAGCGAACGGAGCAAGGATGCGCTTCAGCTGCTGATTGCCGATTTGAAGGAGATGTCCGACTATGAATTATGGATCGACCGAAAACTGACTGGGGGGCAGCAGTGGTGGAACGAGATACTCAGAAACATCCGGGAGTGCGACGTGTTCCTGTTTGCCATGTCTCCAGAATCGCTGGAATCAGAAGCCTGTTCCCGTGAGTACACCTATGCATCGCAGCTCGGCAAAAGCATCCTTCCGGTAATGGTTGCGGATGTCGATACCCTGAACCTGCTTCCGAAAGAGCTGAAGATGGTGCAGTACATCGATTACCGGGCAGCCGACAAGCATGCGTTCATGAGGCTTGTCACGGCCCTCGACTCCCTTCCGAAAAGCGGCCCTCTGCCCGAACTGCTGCCCGTAGAGCCCGAGGTTCCGGTATCGTATATCGACGAGCTTTTTTCCGTCATCAGGTCTTCCGACCCCATGTCTTTCGATCAGCAGGCCTCGATACTGGTCAAACTGAAAGAGAAACTGCATTCGGAAAGCGAACGACAGGATGCCATAAAGCTGCTTGAAAAGCTCCGTGAACGGGACGATCTGTACAGCAAGATAGGCAATCAGGTTACCGATATTCTTGCTTCGGAACCACGCAAAAATGTCCGGAAAAATAGTGACGGCAGCGGAAAGAAAGCCGTTCCTTCCGTGCATGAATCAAGTTCCGGGTATCAGGTTAACCGGTCTGCCCAGGATGCATCGCGTGAAATTTCGGGCGTAAAGAACCCGGATGCTGAGAAAGTGATAAAAAAGAAGAACCGAGTGGTTCTTTTTGCTGCCCTTGCGATCATTGTCGTGCTTGCCGGGGCACTGTACAATTATTTTTCCCCCGGTGTCGATGAAGAATGGCCTGTGGCTGCGAGTGACGATTTCTCCGCTCTGCCCTGCAGATGGGCCTGCGGCTCTGCTTCGAGTAATTTCGCAATGGCACAGGCGACGCAGGTTAATGGCCAGTACAGGGCTGACGTCAGCTTCAGTCAGCCCAACTGGTTTTTGTTTCCATCACCCTATGCACAGTCCGGCGACTTCTATCTTGAAGCGGACGTGCAGATTGTTTCGAGAACCAGTCAGGACGCCAGTGTAGGCCTGTTTTTCCGCGGGAACGGAAACAGCTATTATGTGTTGAGAATAGGCGATTCGGGCAAGTATGCCCTTTGCTACAACCAGAACGGCGTATTCAGGGATCTGATAACCTGGACGCAGATTCCGAACTTCGATCCGTTCCGGATGAACAGGATCGGCGTGCTTGCCGAGGGAACGACGATCTCGGTATTCATTGACGGCCGGAAATCCGGAGAGGTGCAGGACAGTTCCAGCCTTGCGGGTGCGATGGGTTTCGAAGTGGCTGCATGGAACCCCATGCAGGTTTCCGTGGCTTTCGATAACGTTGTATTGACGCAAAAACCTTTGCAGGGTTCCTGAAAAACATTTTGCCCGGTTCAATTTTTTTTGAGATGGATGCCATGATTACCTCTTCAACACTGTCGTTTCTCCGAGGCCTTAGGGCCGATAACTCCCGCGAGTGGTTCGAGCTGCACAGACCCGAGTATCAGGAGGCGTACGGGGAGGTGATCGGGCTCGCTGCCGGGCTGCTGCGGGAGGTTTCCGCATTCGATCCCGCAGTCGCCGCGTCGGGCCTCGATCCGAAAAACTGCATCATGCGCATCTACCGCGACGTACGCTTCTCTCGCGACAAGTCGCCCTACAAGACCAACTTTTTCGTGTTCATCAACCGTGGCGGGCGCAGGAGCAGTTTCGGCGGTTACTACGTCCATATTGCCCCTGAAGGGGAGTCGTTCGCGGGCGGCGGCGTCTATATGCCTGAGCCTGCGGTGCTTGAACTTCTGAGGGAGGAGATCGGCGGGCATTTCAGCGAGTGGCGTTCGATTCTCTCTGACGAAGCGTTCAGTAAGGAGTTTCCCGAAGGCGTGCTGCCCTCGGGACTTCTGAAGCGGCCTCCGAAAGGGTTCGATGCCGACGATCCGGCCATCGACTACCTCAGGTACAAGGGGTACTACACCCGGCGGTTCTTCAGCGATGCCGGGGTTACTTTACCAGGTTTTGCGGGAGTGCTTTCCGACCTGTTCCGCACGGTGAAGCCGATGGTGGATTTTCTCAACCGGGCGCTGTAACGATCTGTTTTCGTTTCCCCCATAACCATAATCGCGTTACCGTTCATCATGCATCCCCCTCCATCTCCGGCCGGTGAGCCTGCGGCCTACCGCAAGGCCGCATGGCGTCTCGTGCCGTTTCTGTTCTTCTGCTACATCCTCGCCTATCTGGACCGTGTCAACGTGGGCTTCGCGAAGCTGCAGATGTCGCGCGACCTCGGTCTCGGCGATATCGCCTACGGGACGGGTGCGGGTATCTTCTTCATCGGGTACCTGCTTTTCGAGGTGCCGAGCAACATCATCCTTTCGAAGGTAGGCGCGAGGATATGGATCGCGCGCATCATGATCACCTGGGGCATCGTCGCCAGCCTGCAGCTGTTTGTCTCAGGCGAGCACGCATTCTACCTGCTGCGTTTTCTGCTCGGAGTGGCCGAAGCGGGCTTCTTTCCCGGCATAATTCTCTATCTCACCATCTGGTTCCCGTCGGAGTACCGGGCACGGATGGTCGCCTGGTTCATGACGGCGGTAGCCATTGCGGGCGTTGTTGGCGGGCCGGTTTCCGGGGCTATTCTCGAGGCCATGGACGGGTTCGGGGGGCTGCAGGGCTGGCAGTGGCTTTTCGTGCTCGAAGGCCTGCCCTCGGCTGCGATGGGCGTGGTGGTGCTTTTTTATCTCGACGACTCGCCCCGCGACGCCTCATGGCTCGACACTGAGGAGAAGGATCTGCTGATGCGGCGGGCCGCCCTCGACGGGGAGCGGCGGCTGGGCGGCGCGGAGGAGCATACGGCGGGCTACGCCATGAAAAATCCGAAAGTGTGGGGGTTCAGCGGAGTGTATTTTCTCGTGGTCATGGGGTTGTACGGCATCTCGTTCTGGCTGCCGCAGATCATCGGCGACACCATCACATCCGACGAGCGGGCTATCGGCTGGATCTCCGCGATACCCTGGCTTGCGGCAGCCGTAGCGATGGTGCTCAACGGCGTGCATTCCGACCGGAGCGGGGAGCGCCGCTGGCATGTCGCGGCGCCCTGCCTCGTAGCCGCGACGGCTTTTGCTCTCTCCGCCATGCCACAGCCTGGAGGGTGGTACGGCATCGTGGCGCTCTCGGTTGCCACGGCCGGCATCATGTCCGCACTTTCGTGTTTCTGGTCGCTGCCTTCATCCATGCTCGGAGGTACGGCTGCAGCTGCGGGCATAGCGGTCATCAACTCGTTCGGCAACATCGCCGGATACGTAAGCCCGGAACTGGCCGGGAGGATTCGCGAAAGCGCAGGGGACCGGATGGAACCCGTGCTCGCCATGTTTTCCCTCAGTCTGCTTCTTGCGGCGTTTGCCACGCTTGCAGTAACGCCTGTAAAACAACCACAATCAAACACTCGGTATCAATGAGTTCACTCGAACTGATCACGAACGGGAAACCGTCGGGAAACAACATTTCCCGGAAAAAAACCTCAAAGGGAGCCCTGCTCGATATCGCCGCACTGATGGACGCCATGGGCGGCCGGTGTACGCCGATGCTGCTCGACAGGGGCGTTGTCGCCCAGTACGGCAAGCGGATCGGGTTTGCCGCCGCAGGAGATGCCTGGGGCATGGTGCAGGTGAAGCTCTGCCAGATGGAACCTCCCGTAACCTTCGAGGATGGCTTTCTCTGGGCTCCGACCGGATTCGTGGCGGAGGTGCTGGGAGGCTCGGTTACGCTTGACGAAGAACGGCAAACCCTCGAGGTGGCCGCCCCGCCGCCATTGCGGATCGGCGATATCGAGCCATCGGCAAAGGATCTCCTTCCCGCGCTCGAATCCCTCGGCTACAGGGTAGAGCAGGGCGACATGTGCCTGAGCGACGCCATCGACGTCTGCTTTGCCGGGTACAGTCCGAACGCGAACGGCAACAATGCCGGATTTCCGTACCTCTGCATCCAGGCCCCGCAGCCACCGGGAATCGATCATGCCGCCGTATCGCCCTCAATCGCTTTTACCATGCGTGAGGACGAGGGATTCGTGCTGATCGGCAGAACGCCTCCTGAATGCGACTACTACAGCTTCCGCAGTTATCTGGCCAGTCGGTGCCTGAGCACCGTGAATCCCTTCGAGCGCCAGAAAATCTATACCCAGCTCGGCGATCCGGTCAACTCGTACAACGTGCAGGAGGATATGTTCTATCCGCCTCAGGCGTCGAAGGTGGATGGTGTGTTCGAATCGTTTTTCATTCTGGTCTCCACCGCCGACCGGCGGCTTTACGACGATCTGCTGCATGCCGTTGACGAAGCGGGCCTCGACACGGGCAAGGTGCTGCTCGATGTGATCGATTCCGGTCTTGTCAGGTTCGGCAACGACGATTTCGCCGATCTTTTCAATGTGCTGCACCGTTTCTCGAACCCTCATGACAAGGCGGCTGGAGAGGCATACACAACCCGTCCCACGCTGGAAGTGCTGCGCCTCACGCCGCTTAAGGAGCGCAAGGCGGAGTTTCTGCAGCCGTTTCCTGCGCGACAGCGGGGTTCGGGCACGAATGAGGATCATCTGCAGCGATCTCTCCTGACGCTCAGGAAGAGCATCATCGACACCTACAGCTCCCGCTACTGCATTCGTGAGCTCGATACGCAAATCTGGCTCGGAGACACTGGCGAGCAGGCCATCGCCAGGCTTGAGGACGTGCTGGGCGAAACCCGCGATACGCTCTATCTTCGTTCGGAGAGTTTTCCCTTCAACCCGGATACGCTGGTTATCGTCTATGGGGTGAACCACAACACGATTCCCAAGACCGTCTATACCAACGTGAGTTGCTACGGCGAGCGGTATTTCAACGGTTTTGGCGGTATTACCAATGCGGATTATGCAGGCAATGTCGCGCGGAACTTTCCTGAACTGGAGTATGTGGCGGAAATGGACAGGCTCTATGTGTGGAAGTTCGCGCGCACGCGGCTTGACGGCGACACTTTCGCGGTGCCGCAGGACACTGGCCGGAACCTGCGGGGCATCAACGACGGCGATACGGCGTTCATCGGCTTCAGGAACTATGTCGATCCGGGATCGCCGGACCTCATCGGGCCAGATCCCGACGAAATCATTTTCGACCGGGCTATCGTCCTGACCCCGATCCCTTCGCCCGATCCCCGATAGATCGACGATGTATCGCCTGCGGGGCAGAATCCGGTAATTTGTTGATGGCGGGAACCCTGCGCTTCGAGTTCATTGTGTTCATGCCGGCTTGTTCCTGACGGGAATACGCCGTAACTTCCTGAAAAATATCGTTGAAGTTCGTGTCTGCATTCAGGGAACCCCAAACCGGAATAATGCAATGCTTGTAAAAATGGAAGAGCAGTTCAGGGGACTGCCGATGGCGGATCTCATCGGCGGGCCGCTTCAGGCCGCATGCGAAGCGCAGATGCGCCTTGCCGAGGCCACCGCCGATTTCATCAGGAATGTCGGCTTCGATATCGACCCTGCGGGACAGCGTCCGCCCGTCATGCGGGTCGAGTTCATCCGCCCCGACAGGCACGAGCC
>JAAXXP010000061.1 GCA_013334435.1 Chlorobiaceae bacterium
AGATAGCGGCAGAACGCTCTTTTCCTGTTATCGGTATTGGCGCTTCTGCCGGCGGGCTCGAGGCGATCGAGCTTTTTCTGAAACATGTTCCGTATCCCTCGGGCATGGCCTTTGTGATTGTCCAGCATCTCGATCCGACCCGCAAGGGGATCATGGTCGAGCTGCTGCAGCGGGTTACTTCAATGGCTGTCTGCCAGGTTTCCGATCGCCTCCGGATCGAGCCGGATCATGTTTATGTGATTCCTCCGAACCATGACATGACGATGCTGCACGGCGTGTTGTATCTGCTTGATATGGTTAAACCGCGCGGCCTGAGACTGCCGATCGATTTCTTTTTCCGGTCCATGGCCGACGACCTTCAGCACCACTCTGTAGGAGTGATTCTCTCCGGCATGGGTTCCGACGGAACCCTCGGTCTGCGCGCCATCAAAGAGAAAGGCGGAGGGGTGTTTGTACAGGAACCCGTATCCTCGAAGTTTGACGGCATGCCCCGCAGCGCTATCGATGAAGGACTGGCTGATGTTGTGGCTCCCGTCGAGGAGCTTCCGGAAAAAATTGTGGCCTATCTTAAACACCTTCCCCTTATCGCCAGACAGGGAGCCGCCTCTGGAGAGCGGTCGCTGAGCGCCCTGGAAAAAATTGTCATTCTTCTGCGAACGCAAACCGGTCATGATTTTTCGTTTTACAAGAAAAATACGGTCTATCGTCGTATTGAACGGCGAATGGGTATTCATCAGATTGAAAAAATCGCCGATTACGTCCGGTATCTTCAGGAGAACCCGCATGAAATCGAGCTTCTTTTCAAGGAACTGCTGATCGGAGTCACCAGTTTTTTCCGGGATCCTGCTGCCTGGGAAGTCCTGAAAACGAGGGCAATTCCTTCAATTCTTGCTTCCCGTCCTTCCGGAGGTGTCCTGCGGGCATGGGTGGCAGGCTGTTCCACCGGCGAGGAGGCCTATTCGCTCGCCATTGTTTTCCGTGAAGTGCTTGCAGCGCTTAAACCTTCCGGAAATTTCAAACTCCAGATATTTGCAACCGATCTTGACAAGGATGCCATAGAGAAGGCCCGAATGGGAATCTATCCTCCTAATATCGCGGCCGATCTCTCATTGGAGCGTCTCAAGCGTTTCTTTGAAAAAGATGACCGGGGTTACAGGATCACAAGGGAAATTCGCGAAACCATCGTCTTTGCGCATCATGATGTCATCATGGACCCGCCCTTCACCAAACTCGATATTCTCGTCTGCCGCAATCTGCTGATCTATATGGAGCAGGAACTGCAGAAAAAGCTCTTTCCGTTGTTTCATTACAGTCTCAATCCCGGGGGGATGCTTTTTCTCGGGAGTGCCGAAACTCTTGGCTCCAATGCGCACCTGTTTGAGCCTCTTGACAGCAAGGCCCGTCTTTTCAGGCATGTTTCGCAGTCGGTCAGATCCGCTCCTGCCGATTTTCCCGCATCGTTCGCTCCCTCGGTACATGAACTTCCCCTTCTTCCGGAGACCGGGCAGCAATCCGCAATTTCCGGAGTCAATCTGCAGTCGCTGACCGATCAGCTTCTGCTCCGGCATTTTGCTCCGCCTGCTGTGCTGACGAATGACAAGGGTGATATCATCTATATCAGCGGTCGAACCGGTAAGTACCTGGAGCCTGCGGCCGGCAAGGCTAATCTCAATGTTTTTGCGATGGCCAGGGAGGGGCTTCGCTATGAGCTGGGCATTCTTTTCAGTCGTCTGCTCCGGCAGAAAGGGGAGATCGTCAGGGTGGGGTTGCGTGTCGGAACCAACGGGGGATCCCAGATCGTCGATCTTACGGTTAAATTCATTGAAAAACCGGATTCCCTGAAAGGCATGGTTCTGATTGTTTTTGCGGATGCGGGAAAGATGATGCCCGGGGATGCGGACGGCTCCGTTCAGCCTGCCGACGCCAGCGCAGGCAAGGTGGGATCTCTTGAAGAGGAACTCAGACAGGCAAAGGATGAAATACTTATCCTTCGTGAAGAGATGCAGACCTCCCAGGAAGAGCTGAAATCGACGAATGAAGAGATGCAGTCGGCCAATGAAGAGCTGCAGAGCACCAATGAGGAACTGACGACCTCAAAGGAGGAGATGCAGTCGCTGAACGAGGAGCTGCAGACGGTCAACCAGGAACAGCAATCGAAGGTGAACGACCTGTCGCAGGCCAACAACGACATGAAAAACCTGCTGAACAGTACCGGCATCGCAACCCTCTTTCTCGATGACGAGCTCAATATACGCCGTTTCACCAACCGTACCGTGAGCATCATCAAGCTGATCGCCACAGATATCGGCCGGCCGATAACGGACATCGTTACCGATATGCACTATCCGGATCTTGCCAGCGATGCCCGCGAGGTGCTTAATTCGCTCGTTTTCAGTGAAAAACAGGTTTCTGCAAGCGACGGGCGCTGGTTTACGGTAAGGATCATGCCGTACCGTACCCAGGAAAACCGCATTGACGGTCTGGTGATAACCTTCAATGATATCAGTGTCGCCAAGAGGCTGGAGCAGAATCTCCGGGAGATCGAGCAGAGTTTTCGTTTTTTTATCGACACCATGCCGATTGGAGTCACGCTTCAGGATTCAGAAGGGAAAATCGTTATGGCCAATCCGGAAATGGAGCGGATTACAGGCATTCCGGCGGCAGAAATAGAGGGTAAAACCTTCTTGGAACTGCGCGGACAATTTGTCAGGGATGACGGTTCGGTTTTTCCTGCGAAAGAACATCCCGCATGGGTGGCGCAACATTCCGGTCAACCTGTTTCCAATGTGCTCATGGGCGTTATTCATGCTCTTGACCGGGACATCCGCTGGTATAAAGTCAGTGCTTCGCCCCGACTGCGGGAAGGATACGAAAAGTCGTATCAGGTTTATACGACATTTTTTGAAATCACCGAAACCGGCCGATTACCTCACCATGTCTGACGTAAGGAGGCCTGGTTCGAATCGAAAAAGTCGAATGTTCCGGATCGTTCGCCTTCTTGATTTTTCGATAGGGCCATCAAATCCGGCTGTGAACGTTTCATGTCAGCCCTTTGTTATTTAAAGTATATAAGGGGAGTTCAGTCCTTGCATGGTGAACGATGTTGACGCGTAGTCTTCGCCCGAATTAAAGAATCTTTTAATCAGAAGAGGATACTGCATGAAAAAGGACGGAAATCCATCGGCATTCTCTCCTTTCTCGTATCGAGAGAACGGAAAACTGCGCAGTGTGAGTCGGCAGGAGAGCCTGAATTATGTATCTTCACCTGAAGAGATGCACCGCATCATTCATAAAATGGCGCGCTTAAAGATCGAGCTTGAAAAGCAGAACGGGGCTCTTCTTCAGCAGGAAGAGGAGCTGAAGGAGAGTTTGAACAGATATGCCGGGCTTTATAACTATGCCCCGATAGGTTATCTCCGGCTTGCAAGGGACAGCACCATATTTGAGATAAATCTTATGGGCGCAAGGATTCTTGGCGTGGACCGCTTTCTGTTGAAGAGCGATCGTTTCGTACAGTTTATTGCCAGTGAAGACCTTCCGGTTTTCAACGCTTTGCTTGAAAGGGTGTTCGGCCTGAAGGAGCAGTGCTCCTGTGTGGTCAGGCTTCTGAATGATCAACTATCGGGAGCTGTTTCTGAACCGTCAGCTCCCCCGTATACTGGAAGTATGAGCAGTCGAACGATCAGGGTGGATGCGGTCGTCAGCGAAGACGCTCAGGAGTGCATGGCTGTGCTTTCTGATATAACCATGCAAAATCGTATCGAACACGAGCGGGAGATCTGTCGAAATCATGGCTTTCCGGCTCTTGGCAGCACAACGTTTTAAACAGATGCGCCATTAATGAACAGTAAAAATAAACAAGAGCCGGGTTTTTCGGCATTGCGCCGTAAAGCCGAAAAACGCCTCAAGTCAGCCCAGCTAAAACAGCCCGACGGACCACCGTCATATTTTGAACTGCAGCATCTGGTTCATGAACTGGAAATTCACAAGATCGAGCTTGAAATGCAGCATGAGGAGCTGCTTCAATCGAGAGCTGAAGCAGAGAAAGGCCTGGAGCGCTACACACAGTTGTATGATTTCGTTCCTCTGGGCTATCTGACGCTTTCCAGAAACGGGACCATAGTCGAGGTAAACCTTCCCGGCGCGAAACTGCTCGGCATGGAACGTTCACTTTTGCATGGCGATCGTTTCGGAAGGTTTATTGTCGATGAGGATCTGCCCGTTTTTAACTCCCTGCTCGACAGGGTGTTCAGCAACAGGTCTCCCTGGTATTGTGAGGTCAGGCTTTTCGGTGATCAGCCCTCGTCACAGGTGTTCGAACCTCCGGTATTCCGGAATCCGGGCATGGGCAACTACCGGACCGTGCGCATTGAAGCTGTATTGAGCAGCAACGGGAAGGAGTGCCGGATTGTCGTATCGGAAATTACCAGTCAGAAGCAGACTGAAGAGACAGGCGGTTCCGGTGAGTTGCAGAAGCAGGAGCTATCTGGCAGCAGTAAGGCCGGGAACTCGGATGATTTCAATCACCAGTTGCTCGATAAGGTTATTCATTCACGAATACGGTTTGCCGTGCTTTCATATCTCAACTCCACAGATCAGGCTGGTTTTGTGGAAATCAGGGAGAAGATCAAGGCAACAGACGGAAATTTAAGTATTCACATGAAAATGCTTGAGTCCGCCAGATATGTCAGTTTCAAAAAGGGATTTCACGCGCGCAGGCCCCAAACCATGTACAGAATCACTCCGGAGGGACGTGATGCCTTTAACCGCTACACAAGAATAATTTCCGAGCTCATATCCGAGCGCAATCCGGCTTTCTGACGGCTTGTCTCCGGTGAGTTCTCCCCGCCGCCATATTCAGAGCCTTTTCAGAAACCCGACAGGGCCTGTTTTGCCGTTCCCGATAAGAGCACCTGCTTGCAGAAACCGTTTTTCTTCAGCCTGACCAGAAGAATTACCGTGGCTGCGTGAACGTTTCTCTGTTTCGCTTTGTTGTATAGAGTGTACTTGAAAATCAAGTACGGATTTTTGCCCGCTATCGAATGGAGTGTTATTGCAGCGCCAATCACGCCCTTAAATTTAAACGGAGATTCAACATGCTCGAAACCATTGCCATTATCCTGCTGATCCTCTGGCTTCTTGGGCTTGTCAGCTCCTACACCATGGGAGGGTTCATTCATGCGCTTCTGGTCATCGCGATTGTCGTGATTGTGATTCGTGTCATTCAGGGCAGAAGGGTGTAACGATACGGGGCTGCCGAACAGGGGGAAAAAGCTGCGTCGCCGATGTTATGAGATTATGTTTAGGGATAGTGTGCCCGATTATTGGACAACAGGTTAACAGGAGAGAATTCGAATGAAAAAAAACATCTGGTTTGCAGCAGGAATTGCAGGAATGCTTCTGGGTCAACTCCCGGCATCGGCTCAAGCGGACGTCAATGTGCAGATAAGCAGCCGGAACCGGCCGTCTTTTGTAATCGACAGGCGCCCGAATTTTATCGAGTTGAGGGATCAGGGGTTTTCGGTTTCCATGGGAAGTCCTTATGATGTAATTTTTTACGGTAACCGGTACTATCTTTACGAAAATAGCCGCTGGTACCGTTCCTCAAGCTACCGGGGTCCGTGGGTGTTCATCCGCAGCAACAACCTTCCCGCAAAGATCAGAAGACACCGGTGGGATGATATAAAAAGGTACCGTGAAGTCGAGTACAGCAAGCGCGACAGGAGGTTTGACTGGTATAACCGTGATCAGGACAACCGCGACAATAACCGCTTTCAGCGAAACGACGGCAACAGTAACGACAGGAACCGCAACGATAACGACAGGAACCGTAACGATAACGGCGGCCGCCCGAATGACGGCGCAAGAAAGAACTGACGGATTTATTGACAGCAAAAAGGAGTTGCCGGTCATGCAGCTCCTTTTTCCCGATCGTTGCAAAGGGAATGGACTGCGAAGGTCGGCTTTTCCTCAATGACTGCATATAAATCTCACGAACAGGCAAAATACCTGCTGAAGACGGAACGATCGGTCAGATATCCGAAGTCGGGGGAGGTATGGATTTTAGGGTAGTCCATTTGATACCAATGCTTGAATTTTCTGGCGAAGTCAATTGTATCAATGGAGGAACCATGCCCACCATGATGAAAACGCCCCTCGATGTAATGGACGATCTCTATACCCTCGCGTACTGGATGACCGGAGTCGAGATGAGTGCCAATGAACTGGTGAACGCCACCTATCTGAGTACCGATATTGATGCATCACCGAAAGATCTGTTCAGGATTTTCAGGATCTGTTATCTGGAATGGTGCGGCTTTGAGGGAGCGCCGGGTTTCCCTGACTCCGGCCGCCACTCGAAAGTGCGTCATCCGGGGGCGTTACGCCGGCGGTTTGCCGATATGAAATTATCGGTATTGCTGTCCGAGATTTGCGGACTCAAACATCAGGATATATCGGAAATAATCGGAATGCCGGTTGAAATCCTGCGATCAAGATTGTCCTGGGGGCGGAAATTGCTTGTCGGTACGCTGCGCATGATGCCTCCAGTTGAAAGAAATTTAATGTTAACCGGAGAAAAACTGCCATGAAAAAACTCCGAATTGCCCAGATCGCACCCCTTGTCGAACGGGTGCCTCCGAAAAAATACGGAGGAACGGAGCGGGTTGTCTACCATTTGACCGAAGGACTGGTAGCCAGAGGTCATGATGTAACCCTGTTCGCATCGGGTGACTCCATAACCAGCGCGAAACTCGTTGCCCCGATCAGCGAAAGCCTTCGTCTCGGAAGAAAAGCGCATTCGCCGACCATTGTGACGATGATGATGCTCAGCAAGGTTTATGAGCACATGCTCAAGGAGTTCGACATCATCCATTCGCATCTCGAATATCTTACCCTTCCCTATGCCCATAAGGTCAGGGTGCCAACGGTTCTGACCATGCATGGCCGGCTTGATATCGGCGAATACGGCAAAATGCTCGGTTTGTACCCCCATATGGCATATGTTTCGATCAGCGATTCCCAGCGGCGTCCCGTTGAGAATATCAACTGGGTAAAAACCGTTTATCACGGCTACCCCCCCTCCAGTTTCGAGTTCAACGACAAGCCAGGGGACTATTTTCTCTATCTGGGCCGCTTTTCCGAGGAGAAAAAACCCCAACAGGCGATCATGCTTGCCCGGGCATGCAATATCCCCCTGAAAATAGCCGCCAAGATAGATCCGACCGACCAGGGCTTTTTCGATCAAAAAATCAGGCCCTTGCTCGATCATCCCCTTATCGACTATGTCGGCGAAGTGGACGACACCCGGAAGGTTGAGTTGCTGAAAAACGCAAAAGCGCTTCTCAATACCATAGACTGGCCGGAACCCTTCGGGCTGGTGATGATTGAGGCGCTTGCATGTGGAACTCCGGTGATCGTCAGGGGGTGCGGCTCGGCCCCTGAAGTGATTACGCACGGCAAAACAGGCTTTATCTGCGAAACGAGGCTCGACTTCATCAATGCCATTCATCGTGTTGGGGAGCTGTCGCGAAAAACCTGCCGGGAGGAATTTGAACGGCGTTTTTCCGCCGATACGATGGTGAGTAACTACGAGGAGCTTTACTACAGTCTGCTCCAGAAGAATTTTTCGGCTTTTTCCGAAAAAATGCACGACAAGGAGCTTCTGCGCGTTTCGGGTCTGTTACAACCGAAGCGGGCAACCGTTTTCCGCTGATCCGGAGGCAGATCGCACCCGATGGTTATTTGATGAAATGAGGCATGAATATAACCGGAATCGGCGGAATGTTTTTATGGGGCAGTAAATACAACAGTATTCCCATTGTGTTGGAGAACAGCCGAAACGGAAAGCGGAAGCTGATTCTTGCGATATCAGGAGTAGTGAGATTCGACTCAAAAAGGTTAACCGGAGATGTAACTATGAATACACTCAGGATTGCGGCAGTCGTATTGATGGTGTCGGGCGTATTCGGATTGATCTATGGCAGTTTCAGCTACACAAAAGAGACTGAAGAGGTAAGGTTCGGGCCGGTTGAACTTTCCATAAAGGAAAAAAAGACCATCAATATACCAGTATGGGCTGGTGTTGGGGCGATAGTGATTGGCGGAGGAATTCTGCTTTATGGAAGCAGGAAAAGCTGAAGCTGTACTTGGGAGTTGTAAGGAAGATTTGAAAGCTATGCTAACGATAATGAAAAAGGAGATGAGCTATGAGTTTAAAGGAAGCCTACAGACAGAAGGCGGAGGCCGAGCTCGAGCTTGCGCATGCCAGACTGGTCGAGTTCAAGGCGAAGGCGAAAAATTTCACTGCCGATACCCGTCTCAACTATGCCAAGCATGTTGATGAACTTGAGCACGGTATCGCTGCTGCAAAAGCCAGGCTGAAGGATCTGGGCGATGCCGGAGAGGACGCCTGGGACAAGCTGAAGGATGGTGTGGAAAACGCTCTGGCTACATTACGTCTGGCTGTTCACAATACTGCCGAGAAGTTCAAGGATTGAGACTGGCGGCAAAACTGATGCCGCAGGCTGGCTCCCCGAAAAAAAAGTGCTGCCGGGGAGCTGCAGCCCCTGAGTGTTTTTCGTCCATTCGATAAACCGGGCTGAACCGGAGTGCAAGGACCTTTGAAAAGGCCTGACGTTACTTTATAACCAACATAAAACAGGAGACGGCGATGAAGATCTATACGCTATTAATGGTCATGCTGGTGGTGCTGGCAGGTTGCTCAACAACATACAAGGGCACCATAGACGGAGCATCCAATCAGCAGGAGACGAAAACCGGCAGCACCCTTGTGCTTAATGCGACAGGGAGCAACCCTTCCGGTATCGACGTAAGCAGATAACCATACCATGCTTATGCACGCACAGAGCCCCGCAATCGCCGGGGCTTTTTGTTGTCCGGTTCTTCCGTATCGCATTGCCGCGGGTTACGATTCGATAGTATCGTGGTAGTAGCGGACAATGCTCTCCTGATCGGCCCCGAGGGCGTACATGAGATGAATGGCGCCGAAGATCGCCTGGAGGCGCAGCATGCCGTTCCTGTGGTACTTGCGGGCGGAGGTGACGACGTGACTGTCGAGGATGTGAAAGGCGCTTCGGCCCTCGATGCGCCTGATGATGTCGATATCCTCCATTACCTGCATGTCAGGGTCGAATCCACCGATGGACAGGAACAGCTCCCTGGTGATGAAGAGCGACTGGTCGCCGCCGCGGCAGATGGGAAGGGGAACTCTGGTGAACCAGCCGAAGAGAGCCATGATGGGGTGCGGATCGTCGAACTGCATCTGAAAGCATCCCGCCTTTTTCCCGCTTCGAACCGCTTCGAGAATGTCATCGACAAAACTTTCCGGCGGCAGGGTGTCGGCGTGCAGGAAATAGAGAAGGTCATGGCGGGCCAGAGCCGCCCCCGCGTTCATCTGCCGGGCTCGTCCTTTTTCCGGGCGGCATAGCACGACGGGGAAGCCCGATACGATCTCCGCCGTCCGGTCGTTGCCCGCGTCGCAGACTATGATTTCCATGTCGCCGTATTTTGCGGTGACGGCGAGCAGGGTTTCCAGCGTCCGGGCGATGCCGGCCTCTTCATTGTATGTAGGGATGACGATGCTGATGCCGGAACCGGACATAATAGATTTGTATTGTTTTTCAGAGGGTTCGCTCCCTCCGTTACCGTCAGGCCGCTCCGCCGGAGCTTTTCAGTATTTCCGGATTCCACAACCGGCTCTGTTTCAGATCCTCCAGGGTGTCGATGTCCTGCAGTTCCTGCAGCAGGGTGTAGGACGTTCCGGTGTTGTCAAGCAAGTCGATGCTTTCCTGCAGCACCCTGCCGTGACTCCAGGAGCGCTCAAGAAAGAGTTCGGGATGAGTGCTGTTCAAACCTATAAGATAGAACCCGCCGTCTTTTGCCGGTCCGAGTACGGCGTCATGGTTTTCGAGCGCCCTGAAGGCGCTCTCGATAATACCAGGGTCGATATCCGGGCAATCGGTTCCGATAAGCACGACGTGTCGGAAGCCGAGGGAAAAGCCGGTCGTAAAGGTATGGTGCATGCGATCTCCGAAGTCGAGGCCCTCCTGCAGGAAAGCCGATGTGCCGGCCGCCAGAAAGCAGTCCTGGCCTGGAATGTCGTCTGAATAGAACACGGCTTTCTCGGCATGGCATGCTCTTGCGACTCCGGCGGTATGCTCCCGTAGCGTCCGGTACACCTGCAGTGCGCTTTCGGACCCGATAGCCGCACCGAGCCGGGTCTTGACCCGGCCCGGTACCGGGTTGCGGGTCAGTACCGCGAGCAGCCGATTCCCGTTTTCAGGCATATTGGGCATATTCATGGTTTTTCAGTCGATCCGGCAACATGATCACAGCAGGCAACCCTGACAGCTCGATCCCGCCCCCGCCGTACATCCGTAGCAGTGCTGTCCGATGGCGATCAGCCGTTCACGGAGCCGCTCTTCGTCGAATCCGCTGATGTTGCCTGGCGCGGGAGCGCGCATCCGGAGCCCCAGCATCTGATTGAAGTCGCAGTCGTACAGGGTGCCGTCCCAGCCCACAGAAACCGTGGTGCGGCACATGAGGTTTTTCACGGCGTCGGGATTGAAGTGTCCGGCCAGCAGATGCATGTAGCTGCAGTAGCGTCCCTCTTCGAGCAGTGATTCGAGGAAACGGCTGACCGGCATGTTGGTGATGGTGTAGAGGTGGCTGAACCCTATGCCGTAGTCTTCTTGCAGCTTCCCGTGATAGTCGGTTTCAAGCGCCTGCTGCTGGCCGGGCAGGGAGGGGCCTCCCGGATTGAATACCAGGTTCAGCGCGAGGCCGCTTCCTTCTGTTCCATATCCCAGCGAGTTCAGCATCTGCAGGGCCTCAATCGAGCTATCGAACACCCCTTCGCCGCGCTGGGCATCCACGTTTTCGCGGGTGTAGCAGGGAAGCGACGCGATGATCGAAACGCGGTTATCACGGTAGAGCTCGCCATAGTGCCGGTATTTTGTTCCGGCCACGAGGATCACCAGATTGGTTCGCACGAGAATCTCGCCCTCGGGCATGATTTTTCTCGCCTCCCGGATAAACCAGGGAAGTTCGGGGTTCATCTCCGGCGCGCCTCCGGTAATATCGAGCGTGCGGATGCCGCTCCGCCGGAGCGCTTCCAGGCAGTGCAGCATGGTTTCACGGCTCATCATTTCACTTCGGTCGGGTCCTCCGTCAACGTGGCAGTGGCGACAGAGCAGGTTGCAGCGATATCCTGTATTGACTTGCAGAACGGTGGTTCCGTCGGGCCGGAGAGGCTGGATGCCGGCTTCGGCAAGTTTCGAGGCGAAAGCGGGGATGCTGCAGTCGGTCTTTTCAAGCACCCGGATCTGTTCCGTACCGTCGGCAAGAGCGCTTTTTCGTTTGTGAAGCGATGGCTGCATGGTCATGAAGGGATGATGTTGGTATTGCCGTACTGTTTTCTGTAACACCGGGAGTGCGTGAAAACGTTCG
>JAAXXP010000062.1:0-10000 GCA_013334435.1 Chlorobiaceae bacterium
ATAAAATCGAGATAAATATCGCCGGAAGCACTGACAAATTTTTCGTACGCCTCGCCTTCAAGCGGCTTGAACAGGGTATTGGCGTCGGCGAAACGTCCACGGGTAGCCACACTCCTTTCGAGACCGATCTTTGCGGCAAGCTCACTGATCTCCGGCTTCAGGGCGTACACCCCTATCGATCCGGTCTGGGTGAGCGGCTGGGCGAACACCGTTTTTCCTGCCAGCGCGGCCATGTAGCCGCCGGATGCGGCAACTCCCGACATGGAAACAACAAGTGGCTTCTTCACCGCAGCCGAATCCAGCATCTGCAGCATGTCGGACGAGGCAAGCGCATCTCCGCCGGGGCTGTCGATACGCAGCACCAGCGCCTTCACCCCGTCGTCCTGAAGGGCCGCGTCAAGCGAACGGCGAAGCGTGCCGACATCGGTACCCTCGTCACCGCTCATGGCGGCTTCCCCGGCTCCCTGCACAATCGGACCGGAAATCGTGATGACGGCAACCGCATCCCTCTGCGAGGCCTTCACCGGCCAGTCGAGCGTTTCACGGTATGCTCCGGCTGCAACAAAAAGATCACGGCTCTCCTCGGGCGGTTTGCCGGTAATCTTTCGGGCAAGCGAACGTTTCAGTTCCCAGTTCGAGGCAACACCGTCGGCAAGACCGAGCTTTACGGCATCGGCGGCCTTGACAAGGGCAATATTGTCGATTATCGATACGAACGAATCGCGGCTGATGGCGCGACGCTTTGCGACATAACCGGTATAGTCGGCATAGACCTGTTCCAGCAGGGTGCTGATCTGTTCGAGATATTCCGGGCTCGCTCCGGTTCGGGTATAGGGCTCGATAGCGCTTTTGTATTTTTTCCATTGAGCCGCCTGAAAAGCGACGCCGACCCTGCCAAGCGGGGTGGTATAGTAGAGCGTCTCGGCCCGGAGACCGTCGAGCAGAAGATAGCCGCCCCTTTCCACAACAACGGAATCGCATGCCGCGGCCAGCATGTAGTCGCTGTCCTCGGCGGAGTGGAGCCATGCGACGACCCTCCGCCCGCCGGCCCTCAGCCTGGCGATGGCCTGGCGCAATTCGGTGATTTTGGCCGGCGAAGAGTGCACGTTCCCTATTTCGAGCAGAACGGTCTTTATGCGCGTGTCCGTGGCTGCCTGATTGCATATGAACAGCAGGTCCTGGAACGAGAGATCCTCCCCCTGCATGAGAAAAGGCAGCGAAACGGATTCCGCGCTCCGCTCTTCAAGCGAGCCGCCCACAGGCACGACAAGGACGAAGCGGTCGGGAAGATCGTGCGAGGAACGGGAGATCCAGAAGAACAGCAAGGCAAGAATGGCGGGAATAACCAGCGAGAACAGACATCCCTTCTGCAGGCAGCTTTTTCCTTTCATGGCATCTTATTGATAATGGCAGTCAAAGTGGTGAACTCATCATACGGGGCAACATGCAACGGGACTTTCACGTCGTTCATAAAGCAGGCAGCTTACCTGATGCGCCTCGTTGCCTCCAAGAGGCAGGAGACGGGGCTCCGTTCTGCTGCATTCCGGCATGGCGACCGGGCAGCGGGGATGAAAACCGCACCCCGGAGGAACGTTCATCGGGCCGGGCAGGTCCCCTTTCAGAAGAATCCGCTCCCGGTTGCCGTCAGGTTCCGGCACCGGTATGGCGGAAAGCAGCGCCTGCGTATACGGGTGTTTCGGGTTGCTGTACAGCTCCTCGGCGGGAGCGATCTCCACGATTTTGCCCAGATACATCACCGCAACGCGGTCCGAAATGTACTCGACCACCGAGAGATCGTGCGCAATGAAAAGATAGGTAAGGCCGAAATCCCTCTGGAGATCCTTGAGGAGATTGATGATCTGCGACTGGATGGAGACATCGAGCGCCGAAACCGGCTCGTCGCAGATGATGAATTTCGGGTTGACGGCCAGCGCCCTGGCAATGCCGAGCCGCTGCCGCTGTCCTCCCGAAAACTCGTGGGGATAACGGTTGGCGTACTCGCGGTTCAGGCCGACCGTATCGAGCAGTTCGAGAATCCTCTTCCGGGCGGCATCCCCCTTTGCGATCCGGTGCACGGCAAGCACCTCTCCGAGCATCTGGCCCACGGTCAGTCGGGGGTTCAGGGAGCCGAACGGATCCTGAAAAATCATCTGCATCTCCTTGCGCAGCGGCCTGAAACCGCTGTTTCCCAGCGAGGATATCTCCCGGCCGTCAAAATCGATCCTGCCGCTCACTATCCCGTGGCCGATACGCATGATGGCCCGTCCGAGCGTCGTCTTGCCGCACCCCGATTCGCCGACGAGCCCGAGCGTCTCCCCTCCGTAGACATCGAAAGAGACGCCGTTGACGGCGCTGACCCGCCTCGGCTTGCCTCCGCCGCCTGCCGCCTTGACGGGAAAATGAACGAAAATATCCCTTGCCGAAAGAAGCTGTCGTTGTGGGTCCATCGTTGCGGGAATAGCTGTTTATCGTATTTTTATTACTATAAATTAGTATAATAAAACGCATGCTGAAACTATCATAAGAAACCTGAGCCGCAATCCGGTCTTTACTATTTTGCCTTCTGGACTCCGACATACCGGCACCCTTTATGTGGTTGCAACGCCGCTGGGCAACCTCGACGATATTACCCTGAGAGCCATAAAAACCCTTCAGAATTCGGAAGCGATCGCCTGCGAAGACACCCGGCGTTCCTCCATTTTGCTCCGCCATCTCGACATCAGCGGCAAGCAGCTGATCAGTTACCACGATTTCAACGAACCGGCGGCCATAAGCCGCATCACCCGCCTGCTCGATGATGGGGTCGATGTATCGCTCATTACCGACGCCGGCACCCCGGCCATCAGCGATCCGGGCTTTCTCATGGTACGCACGCTCCGGGAAAAAGGGTTCACGGTGCTTCCGATCCCCGGACCCAGCGCCCTGACCGCGGCGCTCTCCGTCTGTCCGCTGCCGGTCAACAGCTTTCTCTTCGCCGGGTTTCTTCCCCACAAGAAAGGCAGGAAAACCCGCCTGGAACAGCTCGCCTCGCTTGGAGCCACCTTTGTGCTCTATGAATCGCCCTACCGCATAAAAAAGCTGCTCGGAGAGCTCGCCCTGCAGCTTCCCGGCGCACAGATCTTCATCGCCAGGGAGATGACCAAAATACATGAGGAGTATCTGAGCGGCTCCGTCGAGACCATCATCGAAAAGCTCCCCGAAGAGAAGATACGGGGCGAGTTTGTGGTGGTTGTCCATCCCGCAGGCAGCCCAGGCCCCGGGAAAAACGCCTTACCCAACAAGTACGAGGAACATGGAGATCATCACTGAACCCGGCCTGATGCAGGCCGCCGTAGAAAAACTGCGCCTGAACCGGCAGCGCATCGGCGTTGTCATGACCATGGGAGCGCTCCACGAGGGTCATCTCAGTCTGGTGGAAAAAGCCCGCAGCATCGCAGGAACGGTCATCATGACCATCTTCGTCAATCCGAAACAGTTCGGCCCGGATGAAGATTTTCACCGCTATCCGAGGCCCTTCGAGCAGGACGCCGCACATGCCAGGGCTGCAGGCATCGACTACCTCTTCGCCCCTTCACCCGAGGCCGTCTATCCGGAAGGGTTCCAGACGACGGTCCATACGGGAGCCGTCGCCGAAGGGTTCGAAGGAGCCACGCGACCCGGACATTTCAACGGTGTTGCGACCGTCGTCACGAAGCTGCTGCAGATCACCAAACCCCACGCGGCGGTTTTCGGGGAGAAGGATGCCCAGCAGCTGGCCGTAATCCGCCGGATGGTGCGCGACCTCAACATCGACGTCGATATCGTTTCGGTCCCCGTCGTCCGCGAGGAGAGCGGCCTTGCGGTAAGCTCCCGAAACATCTATCTCTCGAGGGAACAGAGGGAGTCGGCATCGGTGCTCTTCAGGGGCATACGCCATGCCGGCATGGAGCTTGAAAAAAAGCGTACCGACCTTTCGTCCATAGCCGCAGAGGTCAGGATGATGATCGAGCGGGAACCCGAATGCCGTCCGGACTATGTCAGTTTCGTCGATGACCGGAGCTTCATGCCGGCTGAAACCGCAGAACCGGGAAGGGAGTACCGGCTGCTGATCGCAGCCTGGGCCGGAGCCGTCCGGCTGATCGACAACAGCCTGTTCAAAACGTGAGGCGACCCCCCGAAAGCGGGTTACCTTGAAACACTTTTTTTATTATATTGAAGGATTGATTGTTTTTCTGTTCTGTTGCCGGAACAAACGGCAGATCCCGTAAACCCGGAAGGCGGCTCATCGAGGCTATGCAAAGGAAAGGGGGAACACTTTTATCACTAATTTTCAAACGATTTCCATGATTATCAACAAAGAAATTGATCTTGGCCAGGGAAAAATAATCTCGATCGAAACCGGTAAAATGGCAAAACAGGCCGACGGCGCCGTTGTCGTCCGCCTTGGCGACACCATGGTTCTGGCCACGGTTGTATCAAGCAAAAAAACACCACCCCCGAATCAGGACTACTTTCCGCTGCAGGTTGAATACCGCGAAAAATATTCGGCTGCGGGCAAGTTTCCGGGAGGATTCTTCAAGCGTGAAAGCCGCCCCTCCGAAAAAGAAATTCTCTCTGCAAGACTGATCGACCGCGCACTCAGACCGCTCTTTCCTGACGGCTACCTCTTTGAGACCCAGATTATCGTAACGGTTATCTCTTCCGACCAGATCAACGATGCCGACGTGCTCGGCGGCCTGGCAGCATCCGCCGCCATCATGGTCTCCGACATTCCCTTCCATAACGCCATGTCCGAAGTCAGGGTGGGAAGAATCAACGGCAAATTCATCATCAACCCCGACGTCAACGAGCTGGTCAACAGCGATCTCGATATCTGTATCGGCGGCACGACAGATACCATCTGCATGCTTGAAGGCGAGATGAAGGAGATCTCCGAAGCCGAGATGCTTGACGCCATCAAGTTCGGCCACGATGCCATCCGCAGGCTCTGCGCACTCCAGAACGAAATGGCTGCGGAAGTCGCAAAACCGGCCCGCCCCTTTGCTCCGACAGTCATTCCTTCAGAACTTACCGAAGTCGTCCGCGGACTCTGCGAAACCCGCCTCAGGGAGCTTGCCTACACACCGCTCAGAAAGGAAGAGCGCGCCGAGCAGACCGCATCCATCTACCGGGAGATCATACAGTCAACCATCGAGCACTTCAAGGCTGCCATCAGCGCTGAAGAGCTTCAGGCCGATCCTTCGAAAGCCCTCTGTTTGAGCGAGCATGTCATCGACGAGCAGATTCATGCGGTAGAAAAGAAAGTCATGCGCCACATGATTCTCGACGATGCAAAACGCCTCGACGGAAGAACCCTCGAAGAGGTACGGCCGATAAGCATTGAACTCGGCATCATCCCGAGAGCCCACGGCTCGGCGCTCTTTACCAGAGGAGAGACCCAGGCGCTTGTCACCATTACTCTCGGCACGAAAAAGGACGCACAGTCAGTCGACAACCTGACGAACAACGCCGACAAGAAGTTCATGCTTCACTACAACTTCCCGCCGTTTTCCGTCGGTGAAACCGGAAGGATAGGAAGTACTGGCCGCAGGGAGATCGGTCACGGAAATCTTGCCGAACGGGCCATTAAAATGGTCGCTCCGTCCGAGCAGGAGTTCCCCTACACCATCCGCATCGTTTCGGACATTCTCGAGTCGAACGGATCTTCATCGATGGCCTCGGTATGCGGAGGAACCCTTGCCCTCATGGACGGCGGTGTTCCCATCAGAAAACCGGTATCCGGCATCGCCATGGGACTTATCAAGGAAGGCTCCGAGTATGCGGTACTTTCGGATATTCTCGGCAACGAGGATCATCTCGGCGATATGGATTTCAAGGTATCCGGCACCCGTGACGGCATTACCGCCTGCCAGATGGACATCAAGATCGACGGACTGGATTACCATATTCTTGAAAGCGCTCTCGAACAGGCCCGCAAGGGAAGACTGCACATTCTCGACAAAATGGAGGAGGCTATTCCCGCCGCACGCGTTGAGCTTGCAGAATTCGCCCCGAGGCTCACGACCATACAGGTCCCGGTTGACGCCATCGGCCTCATTATCGGCAAAGGCGGAGAGACCATCCGCAGCATTACCGAAGAGACCGGAGCGGAAATCAATATCGAGGATGACGGAACCGTGACCATCGCCTGTTCGAACGTCGAAGGCACCCACGCAGCCCTGGCCACGATAAAAACCCTCCTGGCCAAACCCGAAGTCGGCACGATCTACCTCGGCAAGGTCCGCGACATCCGCGACGAGCTTGGCGCCTTTGTCGAATTCCTTCCGAAAACCGACGGACTTGTACACATCTCCGAAATATCGGCAACCGAACGGGTCGCCAAAGTGAGCGACCATCTTAAGATCGGTGACCGGATAAAGGTAAAGCTGGTTGATGTCCGCAAGGATCCCCGTACCGGCAAAACCCGCTTCGCGCTTTCCATGAAAGCAGTCGAAACGGATGCTTCGAACGGCACGGAAAAAGAGAACAACCAGGAAAACAGGTAAAACGCACATTGCGCACAGAAGCAGCGCAGGAAATCCTGCGCTGCTTTTTTTTTATGAAAACCGTTTTTCAGCGAACGGCTGTTCATAATTTTCAGCATACTTTTTATGCTTACAAAAGCAGAAACAGGAATTTGAAGAGAAAAGAAACTCATGCGGTACGATTTTTCAGCGATCGAGAAAAAATGGCAGGCCAGGTGGCAGGAGAACGGCACATTCGGAACTGGTGAAAAGCCTGACAGGCCGAAATACTATGTGCTCGACATGTTTCCCTACCCCAGCGGATCAGGGCTGCATGTCGGACATCTGGAGGGGTACACCGCTTCGGACATTATCGCCCGGTACAAACGCAGCAGGGGATTCAACGTGCTGCATCCGATGGGATGGGACGCTTTCGGACTTCCAGCCGAACAGTACGCAATCAAAACCGGCACCCACCCGAAAACAACGACCGAAAACAACATCCGCAGTTTCAGGGAAACCCTGCAGGCGATGGGCTTCTCCTACGACTGGTCACGAGAGATCAATACGACCGATCCGGCCTACTTCAAATGGACCCAGTGGATTTTTCTGCACCTGTACGACATGGGGCTCGCCTACATGTCGGATGTGGACGTCAACTGGTGCCCGGAGCTCAAGACCGTGCTTGCCAACGAAGAGGTGGACGAAAAGATTGCCGACGGCTATACGGTTGTGCGCCGGCCGCTGCGGCAGTGGGTACTGAAAATAACGGCTTATGCCGAACGGCTGCTGGCCGACCTCGACCTGCTCGACTGGCCGGAGAACGTCAAGCAGATGCAGCGCAACTGGATCGGACGCTCCGAAGGGGTCGAAATCGATTTCGAACTGCGCTGTCACGGTAAAAACCTCCGGGTCTACACCACCCGTCCCGACACCCTGTTCGGCGCGACCTATCTGGTGGTCTCTCCCGAACATCCGCTGGCCGAAAAACTCGCCACAGCGGACAACCTCAAGGGGGTCAAAGCGTACATCAGCGGTGCGAAGCTGAAAACCGAACTCGAACGCACCGGACTGCAGAAGGAAAAAACCGGCGTCTTTACCGGCTCCTGGGCCATCAATCCAGCTACGGGAGAACCGCTTCCGGTCTGGATTTCGGATTTCGTGCTCACGAGCTACGGAACGGGAGCCATCATGTCGGTCCCTGCCCACGACAGCCGCGACTGGGAGTTCGCCAAGAAATTCAACCTGCCCATCATCGAGGTGATCAAAAGCCCTCATGATGTCAACGAAGCTGTTTTCGAGGGAAAAGAGAGCGTACCGGTCAACTCCTCGAACAGCGAAATCAGCATAGACGGGCTGCCTTTCAGGGAGGCGTTCGACCGCATGGCCTCGTGGCTCGAAGCCAGGGGCGCCGGAAAGCGCACCGTCAACTACAGGCTCCGCGACTGGATTTTCAGCCGTCAGCGCTACTGGGGCGAGCCTATTCCGGTAAAACACTACGAAGACGGCACCTTGCGCACCGAAACCGGTCTGCCGCTCACCCTGCCCGAGGTCGAGGCCTATCAGCCATCCGAAACCGGCGAATCGCCGCTTGCCACCATCCACGACTGGCTCTACGGAAGCGATGAACACGGCGCATTCAGAAGGGAGACCAACACCATGCCGCAGTGGGCCGGAAGCTGCTGGTACTACCTCCGCTTCATCGATCCGCACAACAGCGAAAAGCTCATCGATCCGCAAAAAGAGCGGTACTGGATGAACGTCGATCTCTACATCGGAGGAGCCGAACATGCCGTCCTGCACCTGCTTTATGCCCGTTTCTGGCACAAGGTGCTTTTCGACCTCGGCGTGGTCTCCACTCCGGAGCCGTTCCACAAGCTTTTCAATCAGGGAATGATCCTCGGCGAGGACAACGAAAAGATGTCGAAATCGAGGGGCAACGTCATCCCTGCCGACCATGTCCTCCAGAAATACGGAGCCGATGCCGTACGGCTCTACGAAATGTTCCTCGGGCCTCTCGAACAGGTCAAGCCATGGAACACCAACGGCATCGAGGGCATCAGCCGTTTTCTCGGCAAGGTGTGGCGGCTGGTCTATGGCGAACATGAAGACGAAGTGGCGGAACTCTCCCTTGAAGCGATGCCGGAAGAACTTCTGCGGCGCATGCATAAAACAGTCAGAAAAGTCGGAGAGGATACCGATGCGCTCAAGTTCAATACCGCCATAGCCGAAATGATGGTCTTTGTCAATGAACTGCAGCGCAGCGGCCTGCGCAGTAAAGAGGCCGTTGAAACCCTGCTGCTGCTGCTTGCGCCCTATGCGCCTCATATTACCGAAGAGCTTTGGCAGACGCTTGGCCACGACGGATCGATAAGCCGTGAACCGTTCCCGGCATACGACGCCGCTCTGGCAACCGACACCGTTGTCGAGATAGCCGTTCAGGTCAACGGAAAACTCCGGGGGACGTTCAGCGCTGCTGCCGGCGCCGAGAAACAGGAAATTCTCGACAGGGCCAGAGGCCTCGAATCGGTCGCCAAATTCCTCGAAGGAAAAACAATCGTACGGGAAATTACGATTCCCGACAAACTTGTAAACTTTGCCGTAAAATAAGCGGGAAAAATCTACAGGAATGTCATATCGTATCGGTAACAATTATTGATAACTATTCTTTTTTTATGTAAAATCAGGATTGTGCATGCACACTCTATCCGAGCCTGTAATTTCCGTACGTCATCGTTCAATCTTGCTGTTCACTTACCTGTGATGTAGATATTCTTTTTTCAGTTAACCCATAAAAACCGGATCAAATGGCTACAGACGAAAAAACATCAACCAATCAGGATTCAATCAGCTCCGTCCTGTCGGAAAAACGCAAATTTCCGCCTCCGGCAGAGTTCTCGCAAAACGCCCACGTCGGATCGATGGCGGAATACGAGAAGCTCTATACGGCAGCTGCTGAAGATCCCGAATCCTACTGGGCCGGTATTGCTGAACAGTTTCACTGGTTCAAAAAATGGGACAGTGTGCTCGAATGGAACACTCCGTATGCAAAATGGTTCAATGGCGGCCAGACCAACATCTGCTACAACGCCGTCGACGTGCACATGAATAGCTGGAGAAAGAACAAGGCTGCCATCATCTGGGAAGGCGAGGAAGGCAACCAGCAGATCATCACCTACGGCGAACTGCACCGCCAGGTCAGCAAATTCGCCAATGTGCTGAAAATCGCCGGCATCAAGCCCGGCGACCGCGTAGCCATCTACATGGGCATGGTTCCCGAACTCGTCATCGCCGTACTTGCCTGCGCAAGGGTCGGAGCTGTCCACAACGTCATTTTCGCAGGATTTTCCGCTCATGCCATTACCGAAAGAGTAAACGATTCGCGGGCGAAACTGGTGATCTGCTGTGACGGCACAAGGCGTCGCGGAAGCTCCATCAACCTGAAGAAGATCGTTGACGAAGCCATTGTCAACACCCCTTCGGTACGCAGCGTCATCGTCCTGAAAGTGACCGGCGAA
>JAAXXP010000063.1 GCA_013334435.1 Chlorobiaceae bacterium
CAAGCGCCGTGCAGGCGCGCGAGTTTCAAACGAGCGCTTTCAGTGCCGCACCGTAATCCGGCTCCTCGACGATTTCCGGCACCAGTTCGCGATACACCACCCGATGCTCGTTATCGACAACAACCACCGCGCGGGCAAGCAGTCCTTTCAGTGGACCGGTAGCCATAGCCACGCCGAAATCCCTGCCGAACTCCGGTGAACGGAAAACCGAAAGCGGCACCACGTCGCTGAGCCCCTCCACTTCACAGAACCGCTTGTGGGCAAACGGAAGATCGGCTGAAATACAGAGCACCACGGTGTTGTCGAACGAAGCAGCCTCCTGGTTGAAACGTCTGACCGATGCAGCACAGACTGCGGTATCGAGACTTGGAAAAATATTCAGAACAAGACGCTTGCCCTCATAATCGGCCGGGCCTGATTCCGAAAGATCGGTCTTCACCAGACAGAAAAACGGCATTTCAACGCCGATTGCCGGAAGTTCGCCGGTGGTCTCCACCGGATTGCCTTTCAGGGTAACTGTTGCCATAGGTGCGAAGGATTTATGTTTGCTATTGATCGGGTTTCAAGAACGGATTTTCAGACAGCGTAACCCCAAAAACCGGAACCGGCTGCATTAAGTTTCAGCCGCGCTCATGTCTCCGGCACCCTTCGCTGAAAAAAGTGATCGTTTGCGGCCGGTTTACTCAAACGGCAAGGAAGCTTCCCTGCTCCCGGCTCCGGTTCCTGGCCAGACCCCCTGCATTTAACGGTCAGGGCAAAAAGCCGTACCTTTCCTGAAAAGGGTGGATGAACGGCTTTTCAAAACGGGTTATGATAATCCTGACAAACATCACGCAGCACCATGTACGAACATCGCCATAGCCGGCCGATTCCTGCCGGCCGTTTTATCCTGCGCATCGCCGGACATGCGGGACTGGCCTTTCTTCTGATAGGCATTTCGCTCCTGATCGGCATTGCCGGGTATATGCGCACCGAACAGATGACACTGCTTGACGCGTTTCTGAACGCAGCCATGCTGCTTGGAGGCATGGGACCGGTAAAAACCGAAGGATTGAGCGCGAACGGCAAACTTTTTGCCGGGCTGTATGCGCTCTATGCCGGGCTGGTGTTCATTGCGGTCATGAGCATCATGCTCGCACCGGTGGTACACCGGATCATGCACCGGCTGCACTGGGAGGACAGGGAAGACGATACGCCTTAGAGCCGGGTTACGCGCCGTTACGCACAACCGTGACGGGATCACGGAGTTTTACCCAGTTGAAGAGCCGTTCCGCATCGGTCATGAGCAGCCGCACACAACCGTGGGAAGCCGGATAGCCCGGCAGGGACTGCTGGTGCATGAAGTAGCCGCCGTAGAAGTTGATGGAAAAGGGCATGGACGCGTTATCGTACTTGATGGAACGCTTGTGGCGCTGCTTGTAGTTCACGAAAAACCTGCCGGGCGGCGTCGCATAGGTTTTTCTGCCGGTTGAAACAGGGCCCCAGAAAACAAGCTTCCCTTTTTCGTAGGCCCCGAAATACTGGCTGTTGAGATAGACCCTTATCTCCCTCTCTCCCCTGCTGTCGGTGAGCAGTTCGGGAATCGGAGCGTACTGGACGGCTTTTGCAAGGTCAACCGGCAAGAGCACGGTTTTTCCCACAGGAAAATGCCGTTTGTCGACCCTGTTCACCTTCATGAAAATAGTCTGGCAGACGGAATCCTCTCCACAAAGCCTGGCGAGCGATTCTCCTTTTTTCAGCTTCTGGGTCACAAAACCCTCGGGAATCTCCGCCTGTGCCTGGCCGGACGAGGAACCGCCCCTGAGGGAATCGGGAACGCCTGCATTGAGCTCATGCTTCTGCATGATGCGCGAGGAGTCCGCCAGAGGGACAGACCCTGGCAAAGATTTGAAGGGCGTTTTCTGGGTTTTTTCGGCAAAAACCGGAGATGAAAAAGAGACGAACAGCACAAAAAAACCGGTAAGGAGGGCGCTGCCGTAAAAAGGGGGACGATACAAGGCCGTATTGTTGTTCATGACTGTTTTTCAAACAAACACCGTTGAAAGCAGAAGCGTTTCCGGCGCCTGTCGAAAAAAAGAAACGGCATACCGGCAAACCCGAAAAAAAGAGAACCAGACACCTGCAGCATGTTTGTAAACAGTGGCGCGTAACCCTTACATCGTATCACCCGGCGGAGCCGAAAGAATCCGCCCTCGCATTTTAAATCATGACGCCTCCACCAATCCGGCATCTTTTCGGAACGGGGATAAAAAATTTAACGGCCATTTTATGGTGGGGCATTTGAATGTAAAACATTATCAGGATATGGACAAAAAAAATCCCCGATAGAGAACTCGACACCCCCTGAAGCCTGTCTGCCGGTTACCGGTTTACATCAGGAGCATCCTGAAACGCCGGAAAAACCTGGCAGCTCCCGTTGCGGGAAACCGCCTGTAGCGGATAATCGAACAGCGCAGAAAGCATGGCGGAGGAAAGCATCTCCTCGCGGCTTCCTTCGGCCATTACCCTTCCCTCGCGGAGCATTACAATGCGGCGAATTTCCGGCGGAATCTCGTGTACGTGGTGAGTGACCAGCAGTACGGTTTTCCCGTTCCGCATCAGTTTGCGGAGCAGCTCGAGGTAGAGAAACGAAGATTTGATATCGAGCCCGGAGGTCGGTTCGTCGAACAGAAGGGTTCCCGGATCGTTGACCAATGCCCTGGCGAGCAGGAAGCGGCGCTGTTCGCCGGTCGAAAGGGAACCGAACGGACGGTTCCGCAGGGTGCCGATACCGAGCGTTTCCATAACCTCTTCGGCTTTGCGGTACTCCCGGTCGCTGAAAACCTGATTCCGCCAGGTATCGATGCTCGAATAAAACCCGGACAGCACCACGTTTAAGCCGGCGGCAGAGGCAAGGTATTCATGCTGCAGATCGTACGAAACGATGCCGAGACGGGAACGAAGTTCCCATACATTCCAGCGCTCCCTGCCGAAAATCCGCAAAGCACTTTCCGGCGAAAAACAGGGGTGCAGATGACCCGAAATAAGCTTCATAAGAGAGGACTTCCCCGCGCCGTTCGGCCCCAGGATAGCCGTGCTGCACCCTTCGTCGATCTGCAGCGAAAAAGCGTCGAATACCTTTGTGGTGCCGCGGAACGCGCTGATGTTGCGGATGTCGAGAAGTGTGCCCGCCGCTGTGCCTGTGAAGGTACTCAGTTCCACCGGCCGTTAGATCCTCCCAGAGAGTAGCGGCCCGCTCCGAGAAACACGATGGCCAGTGAACCGAACAGGTAGAGCGCCTGAAGTTCAAGCGCGTAGGCGCCGTGCTCGTTGATGGAGTAGAGGTCGCCCATATGCACCAGATACACCGCCATCACCATGACGAACGCTTCCACCAGAGCCGCGGCACGGGTATTGAAGCCGAGCACGATCATCACCGGGGCGACGATTTCGCCGACAAGGATACCGTGGGAGAGATACTCCGGAAGACCTGATTTCAGCAGCATTTTCTCCACGAAAGCGTAGCCATGCTGCAGTTTGCTGACGCCGTGGAACAACATCAGACCCCCTATGGAAAGCCGCAGGAGCAGCTTGCCGAAATCGGTGTTGTTGAATGTTCTGTCAAACATGCCTGACCCCCTTTTTGAGAATTTTCGTTTCATGACGCTCATTTTTTTTACTGCACATCATCTACAACATATGCCGTCAGAAGAAGATCACTGCCGAAACCGAGCGGCGCTTCGAAGCAGAGTTCCGGAGCACCTCCGGGAAGTGTTATCCCGAGAGGAGCGAAAGCGCTCAGGCCGTCACCGCCGAAGAGTTTCGGAGCGACGAAAACATAGAACTTGTCCACGAGCGCCGAGCGGACGAAAGAGGAGTGCAGACGACTCCCCCCCTCCACCAGAACGGACAGCACCCTTCGCTCGTGCAGCGCATCGAGCACGAGCCCGAGATCGAGACCGCATCCGGTGGCAGGCGCACCCAGAAGCGAAATGCCTCTTCCGGCTATCTGCCGGGCTTTTTCGGACTGCAGCAGCGATGGGACGGTAAACACCAGGGTTTCGGCTCCTCCATCGAAAAATTTCGCGTCGAGCGGAACGGCAAGCCTCGGATCGAGCAGCACTCGAAGCGGATTGCGGCCTGCGCAATGCCTTACGGTTAGCTCCGAATCGTCGGCCATTACCGTCGCAGCGCCCGTCAGCACGGCATCGTAGGCGCACCTGAGCCGGTGCACTTCGGTTCTCGCCTCCACACCGGTAATCCATTTTGATGCACCCGAAGCGGTGGCGATCTTGCCGTCGAGCGTCTGGGCGAGTTTCAGGGCCACAAAGGGTCGCCCCTTGCGGTGGCTGGTGATAAAAGCCTCGTTCAGCTTCTCTGACTCTGCCTCCAGCACCCCCTCGATCACCTCCACGCCGGCGGCAAGCAGCTTTTCGATCCCCTTTCCCGCAACCTTTACATGCGGATCGCGACAGCCTGTAACCACGCGGGGAATGCCGCACCGGATGATCATGTCGCTGCAGGGCGGAGTCTTGCCGAAATGGGAGCAGGGCTCGAGGTTGACATAAAGCGTCGCATCCCGAAGCACTCCGGCATCGGCAACCGATGCTACGGCATTGACTTCCGCATGAGGGCCACCGTACTCCATGTGGTATCCCTCCCCGACGATACGTCCGCCGTAAACGATCACCGAACCAACCATCGGATTGGGACTCACCGAACCCGACCCTTTCAGCGCGAGCTCCAGACATCGCTGCATATAGTGTTCATGCTCCTGACCCGGCACAGCTCCCCCTTTCACGTTTCCTCGACATGCACCTGCACCAGCCGGACTCCCGAAAGCCTGAGCAGTTCGTCGATATGTTCGATTTTATAGGGCTTGTCGTAGTAGATGGTCCTGATTCCCACGTTCACGAGCACCTTCAGGCAGTGGATGCAGGGACTGGCCGTGATGTAGATATCGGCGTCCTTGATCGACACCCCGTGCTTGGCGGCCTGTGCGATGGCGTTGATTTCGGCATGGATGGTATTGACGCAGTTTTCCTCGATTGTGCCGTCGGGATGGGTGCTGCGGTAGATTCTGCAGTTGGTCTCGTTGCAGTGCGGCAGTCCCGAAGGGGCGCCGTTGTAACCGGTGGAAAGAATGTTGTGGTCCCGGACGATCACCGCGCCGATATGGCCGCGCGTACAGGTGGCGCGTCGCGAAATCAGATGCGCGACGCTCATGAAATATTCATGCCATCCGAGCCGCTTTTCCTGCCCTTCGTGGCCATCGCAACCCCCGGAGCCGCAGCATCCGGACGAACCCTGTTCTTCTGACATGGAGATACTTTTTAATACATTGATACCGGAACCATTCCGTCCGCCAGGGAAAACCCGACTGTGCAATTCCCTTTTAAAATAGGGAAAAAGAAACCGTTAAAACAACCGATGCACCGCAATTACTTCACCTTTTACCATGCCGCCATGGAACTCCATGAACGGCTTGCGGGCGGTTTTGTTTTCGAGATTCACTCCCCCCGTAAAGAAGAACTGTGCATCTGCTTCATTACCGCCAAGGGTGAGCATCTGCAGGTCATGGCAATATCGCGGATTCCGGAACTCTCCTTCTATACGAGGGAAGGCATGAGCCGTAAAAACCCCCGAAGCGCAAGCCTGCTCAAAAGCATCTGTGAGCGGGAGGTCGAGAGTGTGGAAATGTCGCCCTGCGACCGGGAAATCCTGGTGCGGCTTTCGGGCGAAGAGACTCTGGTACTGCGTCTCTTCGGCACAGAGGCAAATATCTTTCTCTCGAGCGGAGGAGTTGTCACCGACGCCTGCCGCAACAGGAATACCCTCGTCGGGCAGCCGTATCCGGAATCCGGCGACCATTCGAAAGAGAGCATCCTTGGTGAGCTCGAACAGCTGGCGCAAAGCCCGGAACGGTTTTTCGGGAGAATAGCAACGAGTGGGAGCGGCGCACCCGATCTTGCCGGATTCGACCGCTCCCTGCAGCGGAGCCTTCTGGAAAGGGCCGGAGGCACGGAAAACCCCGAAGCGCTTTTCGCGGCTTTTCAGGACATGTTCTACGAACTGCTCGACCCGCTGGTGCAGAGCGGCGAAAGCACTGAGGGAAAACCGCTGTTCAGCCTGCTGCATACCCGCCTTGCCGGTGCACAGATCCACAGTTCGGTGCTCGAAGGGCTCAACCGCTACAGCTCGGCCATGTGGAGCTGGCTGAACACCGTACAGGCGCAGCGGGAGCTGAGCGGAAAACTGCAGCAGCAGCTCCGGAGAGCGGAACGGGAGCTGCAGGAGTTCAGGCCGCTTGAACTTGAAAAAAGCGCCGCCGGATATGAAACCTGCGGCCATCTCCTGATGGGTGCGCTCTACATGGAACGCCGTGCGCCTGAAAGCATCAGGGTGAAGGACATCTTCAACCCCGGGGGCCCGGACGTGGAAATACGCCTGAAACCCGAACTTGGCCTCGGCGACAACGCGGCGGCCTATTTCAGAAAGGCCGCCAAAGCCCGGGGCGGGGCGGAATCCCTTCGGCGGCGCAGGGCGGAGCTTGAAAAACGCAAAGTCGAGCTTGAAGGACTTCTGGGTGAACTTGCCTCGCTCTCCTCACCGAAAGCCGTGAAGCGGTTTCTTGAAACGAACGCCGCTCCTCTCCGGAAAAACGGCATTGCGCCGCCGAAAGCCGCAGCCCCCTCTTCGCCCTTCAGAACCATCAGGCTTTCGGCGTCGGCAACGCTCTATATCGGCAAAAACGCCAGGAACAACGAACAGCTCACCTTCGCCTTCGCCAAACCGAACGACATCTGGCTCCATGCACGGGGCAGCGCGGGCTCGCACTGCGTGCTCAGGGGTGCGAGCATGCAGCACAGGGACGAGATACACCGGGCCGCCCGGATCGCCGCATGGCATTCGGCCGCCAAACACTCCGAACTGGTGCCGGTGATGTACACCCTGAAAAAACATGTACGGCGCGCAAAAAACCTTCCTCCCGGCCAGGTGAAGGTCGAACGAGAAGAGGTGATTCTCGTAAAACCTTCCAGAGAGATGGAATAAACCTCGCGCAGCTCCCGTGCGGGAGGAACGTTCAACGGCCCGAAACCCTTTTGAGTGACATCAGGAAAACCAAAACCCTTTACCCCTATGGAAAACTACAAGCTCGTGCTGCCGGAACATCTGAACCACTACGGGTTCCTTTTCGGCGGAAACCTGTTGAAATGGATCGATGAGGTAAGCTATATTGCCGTCACGCTCGACTACCCCGGATGCAACTTTGTAACCGTCGGCATGGACAAGGTTGAGTTCCGGAAAAGCATCCGCGGGGGCACGATACTCTGTTTCGCAAGCGAGAAAAACCGGATCGGCGAGACCTCGATCGAATACACGGTAACCGTTTCCAAGGACAACATCGAAACCGGTGAACAGGTTATCGTCTTCAGCACGCACATCACCTTTGTCTGCCTTGACGAAGAGGGAAAGAAAAAGCCGATCCGCAACACTAAAGCGTAACCATCAAACGCATACACACGATTTTATGACAACCATCTGGAACAGCTCGCACCGGTTCGACCGGAAAGCTGCCGAGTGGGATGAAAATCCCCGGCGCACCGCGCTTGCCGAATGCGTGGCAAAAGCCATCATCGAAACCGCCGGACCCGTCGCAACGATGCGGGCCATGGAGTTCGGATGCGGAACAGGCCTGCTCACCCTTGCCCTCGCCCCCCATCTCGGCAGGTTCACGGCAATAGATACCTCAGAGGAAATGCTCGGCGTGCTGAACAAAAAAATCGAAACGCTCGGAATCCGGACGGTTGCAACCCGTTGTGCCGACCTTCTGCAGGTGGAGGAAAGGGAGCTCTGGACGGAAAAACCTGATTTCATCTGCAGCAGCATGACCCTGCACCACATTGCCGATACGCAGGCCCTGCTGGACAGGCTGAACGGACTGCTCCGGAAGGGCGGCACCATCGCCATAGCCGATCTCGACCTCGAGGACGGCTTTTTTCACGACGACGAAACCGAAGAGGTACATCCCGGTTTCGAGCGATCCCTGCTGCAGGCCATGCTCGAAAAGGCCGGCTTCGACCGCGTTTCATTCATCACCGCCTGCGAGATCAGCAAAACCAATCGCGCAGGAGAAGTGAAAACCTATCCTATTTTTCTGGCTACCGCCGTCAAACCCTAACCTTTACGTACAGACATGCCTTTTAACGCCGTTATTTTCGACCTTGACGGAACCCTGCTCGACACGCTTGAAGATATCGTCAACACGCTCAACGCCGTTCTCGAATCACATCGCTACCCTACCCACTCGCTCGATGAAGGACGCTTTCTTGTCGGCCACGGATTGCGGGAACTCGTCAGAAAGGCTCTGCCTGAAAATACCGCTACCGAAACGCTTATCGACACGCTGCTCGCGGATCTCATGGACCATTACAGCCGCAACTGGAACCGCAATTCCAAACCCTACGAGGGCATAGCCGACATGCTCGACGACCTCGACCGGCGAGGCATGAAAAAGGCCATCCTCTCGAACAAGGCCGACCGCTTTACGCAGCTCTGCGCCTCCGAACTGCTCGCCGAATGGTCGTTCGATGCTGTTATGGGCCATCACGATGCGATTCCCCACAAGCCCGACCCGGCAGGAGCGCTGCTGATAGCGGCAAAGCTGGGGCATAAACCGGAAGATATCCTCTATGTGGGAGACAGCGGCATCGATATGCTGACGGCTTCGCGCGCCGGCATGTACCCGCTCGGCGTGCTGTGGGGTTTCAGACCGGAGGACGAGCTGCTGGAATTCGGGGCGAAAACACTGGTGAAAACACCGGCGGAGATCACGGCGTTTCTGGAAGCCGCAAGGTAGCGCTTGCCGCAGTTCTCGGCTTTCCGCTCAGGCAAGCAGATGGAGACGGGTGAAAACGTAATCGAGATGATCCTCGTTCAGCACGATTCGGTAAAATCCGGTTCCTGAGAGTTCACGGGGCCTGTTGTCGCGGTCGCTGATGAATTTCCGGCTCTGTTTGCCATTGAACCAGTACACCAGCCGGATGATGTTTCCCTCGATTTCAAGCGCAGTGATACCCCGTTTTCCGATGGCGCAGCCCGAATTGAAGACACTGGGAATGGTGAGCGTATTGTAGAGTCCGCTGCGCAGACCGATCTTTTTGCCCTGCTTGTAGCAGGAATCGAGTTCCTCTTTCAATGCCGCAATTTTTTCTTCGATGACGATCCGCTCATCGCTTCCCGATGCAGGATAGGCCCTGCAAAGCTCTTCGATGCGGTAGTTCAGATAGTCCACCTTCGAAAGGGATTCGAAAAGCGGCCGATGGGTATGGCCGATCACCGAAACGATCTTGGCGTTGTTGGAAAAATCGTAAATGGACTTTTCGATGGCAAAGCGCCGGCGGCTGTTGTAGGCCATGGAAAAATTCCTTATGCCGACAGGTTTCGCGATGTAGCGGAGAAATAACACGACCGAACGGCTGACCAGCGGATAGGTCTCCCAGAGCAGGACCGATGCCTGATGGCCGTGAAAACAGAGGATGGTCTCATTTCCGTAGTAAAACTTCAGCGATTCGAGCATATAGGGCGCCAGCCGGTACTCTTTCTCCTCGAGCAATTCCGCATCGTGGTTGCCGTAGGTTTTGAAAAAAAAACCGTTCTGGCGGAAACTGATGAACAGATCGTAAAAATCTCCCCACTGGGCGGTAATGCTGTCGAGGGAAAACTTGAACAGCTCCTCCACGTCGCCGTTCAGAATCAGACTGTACCCTTCGGGATGGTAGTAGTCCGCAAGCATGGTTCCTACAAGCGCGGCATTCCGGCGGAATTCATCCCTTCTTCCCCCGTTGCCCATGTGCAGATCGCTGAGAATCAGCACGCGGGAGTTCTCTTCGAGCGAAAGCGAACGGGCGCTGTTGAGCAGGCGCTCGAGATGTGGATGTTTTTTATGATGTAAAGGCATATTCTAATGGCACCACCCGTTTACTCCAACCTCCATGCCGCCGCCATCCGGTGACGGCAGAAAGCAACACTCCGATATAATTATTTTTTTCATTACGGCAAACACCCGGAACCTGCCGTTCTCCCTGCTCACAAAGCGGCATAATGGCAATCGGGAATAAAAAATGAGAAAAAAAGCGGGTAATTGATAGATTTATTGAAAATAACTCGGCCCTGACATCAGCAATCCGCCTTGACGCCCTTGCCTTCACCCGAACGGTTCAGAAAAATCCGTCAGATGCTCTGCAGAAGACAGACCAGTCTGACCGTTGTCATGGACAACGTCAACAAATCCCACAACCTTGCCGCCCTCCTCAGAAGCTGCGATGCTGCAGGCATTCGTGAAATGCACGCGGTATCCTACAGGAAGCACATCTTCACGCGCCACAACGCCGCAGCAGGTTCGAGCAAGTGGGTAAACCTCAACCTCTACCAGGAGATCGAGAGCGTTTACGCCCTTCTGCGCCGGGAAGGCATGCAGATTCTGGCAGCGGCATCGTCAGAGAACAGCGTGGATTTCAGGGAGATCGATTACACCATACCGACCGCGCTGGTTCTCGGAGCGGAATGGGACGGTATTTCGGAAAAAGCGGTGCAGGGAGCCGACCGGTGCATTGCCGTACCGATGTTCGGCATGGTGGAATCGCTGAACGTATCGGTCGCAGGCGCCGTCATTATTTTCGAAGCCCAGCGCCAGCGGCTGCTCAAGGGCATGTACGACCATCCGGAAATACCCGAAGAGCCCCTGCAGCGTTTCCTGTTCGAGTACACCTATCCCCGCCTCGCCGAACACCTCCGCGAAAAGGGGCTCGACTACCCCCCTCTCGACGACGACGGTTTCATCGTTTCCCCCGATACGTGACAATTCCAGCTGCCCGGGCTCTTCTGCTCCCGAAGATGGCTGTGCAAGGCATTGAGCATCTGATCGATTTCCGAAAGCAGGTGACGGTGTTCAAAGGCCAGGGTCACCAGAAAAAGCGGAAAGGAGATGTGCTCCCGCCTGAGCTTGCGCAGCACGTTGCCCATCGCTCTCGTCATCACGGGGAAAAAGTGCCGCACGGCGACGCTCTCCGGCACAACCCGGCACTCCGGGAAAGATGCACTCCGGTAGTGGCAGGAAAAGAGGAAATCCTCCCTGTCGGTCCACTCGATCTCGATTCTGAAAGGCTTTAACTCATCCATAAGCATTCACATGTTCCCTGAAAAATGGC
>JAAXXP010000125.1 GCA_013334435.1 Chlorobiaceae bacterium
CGCGCGCATGTTGTACCCTTCGGCGCCGAAATAGACGGCATCGGCGCCCGCCTTCAGGGCCGTGCGGAGGCAGGTCCAGTCGCCTGCCGGGGAGATGAGTTCTGTGGCGTTGTTCTGCATGCTGTGGCGTTGAATTTAGGGGATAATAGCAAAATGATCGGGGTTATTGTAACTTTTGAGGAGTAAGAAGTGGACGGGGTGGACGAGGTAGACCTGGTGGACAGGACTAGTTCTCTTCGTCCATTTTGTCCATAACGTCGACGTCGCCCATCAGCTCAAAAAAACTTTTCTGCTGATGAGCTCTGAACCCTTGATTCCTAAACATGGCGGCTATCGGAATCTGAAGAGTTTTCAGGTGGCGCAGCTTGTTTACGATGTGACCGTTCGTTTTTGTGACCGTTTCATCGACAGGAAAAGCCGCACGCACGACCAGATGGTGCAGGCTGCGCGTTCCGGGGTGCAGAATATTGCGAAGGGCAGCTCGGCTTCGGGTACGTCGAAGAAAACGGAACTGAAACTGACCAGCGTGGCCCGAGCCAGCCTCGAGGAGTTAAGGCTCGATTACGAGGATTTTTTCCGGCAGCGAAGCCTGCCTCTCCGGCATCGTAGCGATTCCCGAAAGCAGCGCCTCGTCGATCGGCGCTGCTCGACTGCTGATGAAATAGCACTGTGGGTGAAGGATGAGTTTGATTCTGGACGAGGTGGACAAGAATCCTCCACGCAGTCTACAAAGTCCACCACGTCCACTCTTCCGGAAATTGCAGCCAACGCGGCACTTACGCTCATTGCTGTGGCCTCTCTGCATTGCTTGATCGCCAGATTTCTGCGCTTGCGCAAGTGTTTGAAAGCGAAGGGGGATTCACCGAGAGACTGTACCGTGTGCGTTCTTCGCGTCGTCGCAACCAGTAGCCCCTTTCTGGAGATGTTGTGTTATTTTCCTGTATAACATGTACATTGATTGCATTACGGAAAGCATAAAACAAGGAAAACGGTCTATGGACGAACGCTTTACAGGGAAACTTCTCTTCACGTTCTCGGTCGCGCTGCTCCTGGCCGAACTGGTTATTGCGGCTTTTGGCGGTATGGACGCCGGCTGGATGCTGCTCGCGTTTTTCGTGTATGTCGGGTGTTGCGGCATGCTTTTCGCCGGCGGCATGATGCGCGAGGGCGACGGTTCGGCAATCGAATCGGTTTCCATGCGAAGGGCCCGCGCCATGCGCGAGGAGGGGATGAAGGATCTTCTCGAAGGGTACGATGTCGATGAGGAGTTTCTCGGCAGGAGGAGCTCGAAGCCGAAAGCAGGGAGTGCCGGAGGCGGGCTTCCGCCTGTGCATCTCGAACAGGCGATACGGGCTCATGCCGATCTTTTCGGGGGGCTTGACAAACTGCATGAAGCGCTTGAACGGCTTGACGAGCAGGCTTTTCTGCAGCTTGCCCGTAAAGCCGATATCGAGGGTGTGAGCCGGGTCGAGGTTATGGAGAAAATCCGGGTGATGGCATCGGGCGAAAAGGATGACCTTTCCGAAAGCGTCTGCCGTTCGCTCGACGATACCATCAAGGCGTTCGCGCTCGATCGGGGCAGTTTCGACGATTATATCAAACGTTGCATGACCTCTCCGGATCGCAGCGACGATTCCGGCGATGACGGATTTTCCGTCGATCTCGATATCGCAGGGCTTTCGCAGGGCAGCAGCGCTCCGCCGACCGACTGGTCCCACGATCCGAAAGCCATTTTCGCCAAGCTTAAAAAGCCCGGAGCGAGACCGTGAGGCATTCCGGAGTGCAGCCCCTCGGAGGGGCGAAGTTCAAGCTCTACTGTAAATTGCAGCAAAAAAAGTATCGCGACGGCGAAGGGCTTTTTCTTGCCGAAGGACTTCGTACGGTCAGGGAGCTGTGCGGCAGTATTCCTGACGGTAACATGCTTCAGGCGCTGCTTTTCAGGGAAGGAGAGCCGGAAGCTGCCGTTTTCGACCGGACTTTTCCCGGAAAGGTTTTTACGCTTACCCGGAAAGAGTGCGCCCGTCTTGCCGAGACCGCAACTCCGTCGGGGATTTTCGGCGTCTTCCGCCAGCAGCCAGCCTCAGCGTCCCGCTTTGCAGGCGGTGAAGGCAACTCCTTTCTTGTTGCGCTCGATGATGTGCAGGATCCCGGCAATGTGGGCACTATTCTGAGAACCGCAGCATGGTTCGGGGCCAGCGCCCTTATCTGCAGCACAGGTACGGCCGACCGATACAACCCCAAGGCGGTGCGCTCTTCGGCGGGCAGCATCTTTGCTCTTCCTCATTACGGGGTCGCCTCTCTTGAACCGGAACTGCGGAGGCTTGCCGATGAGGGTTTCTTTATTGTCACATCTTCGCTCGATGGCCGCGACTTCCGGGAGTTCGCCTCCTGGCCGGAGAAACTGGTGCTGGTGATCGGCAACGAAGCCAACGGCGTCAGCCCTGCGGTGCAGGCCCTTTCGCACCGGCTCGTGAAAATACCCCATGCCGGAAAAACTTCCCGTGTCGAATCGCTCAACGCTTCGGTTTCTGCGGCCATACTGATGGAGCGCATGGCGCTGAAGTAGGGGCTTCTGCCTGTTTTTTGTACTTTTTTAACCGGAAAAGAAGTGAGGCGATCGCAGGCAAAGAAAGTTTCAAGGTACAGCGTGGTCAGGTATGGACGGATGGACTTTGTTTCAGATCGGTTATTCACCGGGCAGCAGGTCTGCATTTTGACGGCCGCAGACCATTTTAGTAAAATAAAATAACAAACGGTCTATATGCCGAGCGGTAGATAAAGGGGGGGTTCTGTATTCGCGCATGGCGAAGCAGGACGTCGGCTGTATCGCACAGTCCATGAACGAAATTCTTCATGGCTGAGCCGGCAACAGACTGAATCAACACAATAATGGTTATGAAAGGCATCATTCTTGCCGGAGGATCCGGCACAA
>JAAXXP010000064.1:0-5285 GCA_013334435.1 Chlorobiaceae bacterium
TTCCATTGTTTCGTGCCGTGGCATGCGCCGCAGCTCGCCGTCGCTGCGTTCAGGTGAAGGTTGTCGTTCGGTTTTTCCGTTTTGTGGCAGGAGATGCACTGCCTGCCCGACGAGGCGGCGAACCTCCTGTGATCGAAGGTCGCGGGTTTCCATTGTTTCGTGCCGTGGCATGCGCTGCAGCTCGCCGTCGCTGCGTTCAGGTGGAGGTTGTCGTTCGGTTTTTCCGTCCTGTGGCAGGAGATGCACTGCCTGCCCGACGAGGCGGCGAACCTCCTGTGATCGAAGGTTGCGGGCTTCCATTGTTTCGTACCATGGCATGCGGCACAATTCGATGAAAGGGTGCGATGGATGTTGTCCGCAGGTTTCCTGTTCCTGTGGCAGTCGATACACCTGTTGCTGAAGTCCGGCGGCAAATCCTCGTGCCTGAAGGTTTTGAGGGCCAGTGCCGCTTTTGCTCCCCGGTGATCGGAGTGGCAGCCGGTGCAGGATTTTCCGGCAAGCGCCCTGTGAAAGGGTGCTTTTCCGGAATCTGCCGGAATCGGGTTCCCGGCGACGCTTCTGATCCCGATATCGTCCGGCTTGTGGCAGCTCATGCATCGGTCCGATGTGGCTCCGCCGAATGGCTGGTGGCAGCTCAGACAGGATGTTTCCGGTTTTTCATGTCCTTTCAGGAGCTGGCCGGGGCTCAGCAGGAGATCGGGCAGCGCCATGGCCAGCGCAGCGAGAATAATGGAGCACAGGATGAAAACGTACAGCGGCTTCAAGGTTCACCTCCAGTTCTGGAAAAAGATGACGGAAAGGATATGCAGCATGCAGAGCCCAAGCAGTACGGAAACGATGGGCATGTGAACGGTGCGCCATTTTTCGAGAGCCTTCAGGGTGATGCTGTCCCAGTAGCAGGTTCCTTCGGCTTCTTCGTCTTCGCTGTTTTCGATGCCCGCCTCCTTTTTTTTCATTTTTACCTCTTCCCTCAATTTTCTTACGAGATATTGCCCTACATGGCCGCTTGCCGTTACCGCCATCATGCATGCGGTAGCCGCCCAGGGAAGCAGGGCGTTGAAGTGGATGCCCGAATGCACCAGCACCATGAGGGTTCCGAGCCATCCCGCGTTGCAGTGCAGCCGGAGAAAAAGCTTAAGCGTGCCGTTCCGGACAATCTTTTTCTTGCGGGCTGAATATCCGAATGAAAAAACGAGGAGCGCCGTTCCGGCAATTCCCAGATACCGCCCGATCCATGCCAGATGTGAGGCATGCAGGATGTAATCGAGAGCTATCGAGGCTGCAACGAGCAGCAGCCAGGAGAGCGTGAGCGGTAATGCCCGCTGTATAAGCACGGATTGCCACATTGCGTCGGTTCATTCAGAGAGGTGTTGTCTTCAGGCTGTTTTTTAAAAATACTTCCTGAGTCTTAATGCAGCATAAGTGGATTCTTAAAAATAACTTAAATGTTGCGTTGGGGATATTCTGCAGGATGCTACAATACCGTTTTTGTACGACGATTGTCCCGATCGTTGAGCGAGGTCTTTTTACGGACCGCAGACCATGACCCTGGGAGTTTTATTGCCACGTAATGGCTGTCGCGGAAGATGACTTTCGCCTCGGGGCATGCACGCAGAGGGGTTTCGGCGTCAAGTATGACGTGATTGACTCCGTAAAGCGCTGCGATTTTTCGTAGCGTAAGGGCGCCTTCTGCTTTGCATGCCTGGCGGTAGAATGATTCCGCCAGGCGGTTTCGACGGTACCATTCGATTATTTCAAGGTCCTTGTAGGGATGGGTTTTCCAGTTTACAAGCACGGGTATGCCTCCCTGCATCCTGACCTTTTCGAACTCCGTTTTTCTGGTCGGGACAAGCCAGAGGTCTCCGGAAACCGTATGGTGCCTTGCAAATGTCATCACTGCTATTTCCGGAGCTTTGGCATAACCGGAGAACATCTTCAGCTGTACGGGCAGATGAAGCCCCGTCGTTATCGCGATGGTTATGACCGCCGTGGATTTGGCTGCGAGTACGGCAATTCGCTGTTTTTCAAACAGGGGATACAGTTTCACGATCAGCCATCCGCCGAGGATTGCCCATGCAAGGGGGAGCAGCACGACGGATGTTCGCCAGGGAGTCAACACTTCCAGTTCCGGCCATGAATAGAAGAAAAGAAACGGGACGGTCACCAGAATCAGGGAGGCAAGCGGCAGCATGACCCGGAAAAGCAAGGTTTTTCTGGCCGTAACCATTGCCATTGCGATCAGCGCCATCCCGATATAATCTTCGTAATTCAGCCAGTTGCGAACTTTTGTATGTGTGGCGATGCGCTGTTCGGAAAGAATTGTCAGCGCTTCAGACAATATCGCCGGGGATGTGGGTGCGAAAAGCAGTTTGTAACGGATCACCAGAGGAGCCGAAAGCGAGATGAAGAGCAGCAGCGGCAGAAGGGCTTCTCCGGTTATTTTTTTCTGCCTGTAGAGGGTGACAGCCGTGTATGAGCCCTGTATCAGCAGAGCCGAGGGCATGTAGGCAGGATGGAATGCCGCCGCAAGAGCGAGCCATGCAGATGCCCACAAGGATTTTCCTGCAAGGAAGCGCTCGATGGAAAGCAGAATGAAAACGCCGAAAACGCACGGCTGGAAGTAATGCCCCAGAAGGTACTGCGTACCGAATCCGAGCTGTATGTTCTTGTATTCAAGAAAAAGTACGGCAAGAAAAAGCCACACTCCGGCCGGATGCCGTTTCAGGCCGAACAGATGGTCGGCTATTCCGGTCATTGCATACAGAAATACGGCGGAAAGAACAGGAAACAGGATATAGACCACTTCAATCGTTCCCATCCGATAAAGCGACTCTACAAGAAAACTGAAAAGCGGCAGCGGATCGAGGGTGTTGGCCATCCAGTCATGCTCAAGAAAACCCTGACCGGTTTTTGCGGCTGCATGGAGAAACTTGGTATTCTGGTTTTCGGTATAGAGCGGATGCTGAACAAGGTCGATGCTGTAGAGAATGCCGAGTATAAGCCACCATGAAAGGGTTTTCAGGGCAGATCCTGCTTTAAGGAGTTTGTTTCGTGTGTCGCTCATCTGGCTTGTTTGGGTAGTGATAAAAATACAGACCGGTCAGGTTCCCGGAAATCGCAGTTCCACCGTCGTGCCCGAATCCGGCCGGCTTTTTACCGATACCGTTATATGCTGCAGGTCGGCGAGTTTTTTCACGATGGCCAGACCCAGCCCCGATCCTCCGGTGCCGGAGCTTCTCGATTCGTCCACCCGGTAAAACCGCTCGAAGATCCGTGAGAGCTTTTCTTCCGGAATTCCCATGCCGTTGTCGGCGATGGTGCAGAGCAGGGGACCGGAACTGCCTGAAAGGGTTACCGCAACCGACGAATCCGGAGGGGAGTACTTGAGGGCGTTCGAAAGGATATTCTCGAAAATCATGTCGAGCATTGCCGGATCCGCCGAAACCATGCAGGATTGCGGTCCGTGGAAGCTGATCGGGATGTTTTTCCGTCCGGCTCCGGATTGCATGCGGCCGATCGCTTCCCTGATATGGAGGGCGAGATCGACGGGTTCCATACAGGGCGTCATACCGCGGCTTTCGTGGCGGGCCAGCATAAGGAGCTGATCGATCAGCCTCGTCATCCGGTCCAGCTCTTTCAGGCAGAAGAGGATCCGTTCTTCATAATGTTCGCGCTCCCGTGGTTTGCGCACCAGTACTTCGAGTGTGCCTCTCAGGGATGCGAGCGGCGTTTTCAGCTCATGGGAAGCATCGGAGGTAAACTGTTTTTCCCGCTGAAACGCATCCTGAAGACGCTCGAGAAGCGAATTGATGGTTACCGAGAGCCGGCGGAGCTCGTCGTGGTTCCGGGGAAGGGGGATGCGGCTGTCGAGATTTTCCCTGGTGATTTTCTCTGCGGCGGCAATGACCTCTTCAACCGGCCGGATACTTCTGCCGGCAATAACCCTGGTAAGCGTGAAGAGGATAAGAATGATTGCCGGATATGATGCCAGAAGCACCTGCTTCAGATCGCCCAGAATGGTTACGGCATCCCGAACGGGAACCGCCGCAAGGAGGTATCCTTCGACTCTCCCTTCCGGATCGGTCAGCGGAACCTGAATCTGGCGCACGGCAAGCCGGCCGGCCTCTGCGAGCCGGTAGCTTTTTTCCTTCCGGCCCGCCTGGAAGGGGAGGGTGTCGCCGGCGAGGTTGGCAGACCTGGCGATTATCTTTCCGTCACGGCCGACAAGCTGGATGAACTCTTCGTCATCGTCATCCCGCACTTTTTCGCCATCCGTTTTCCTGTGATCGTGATCGTGATCGTCGCGTTCACCCTTTCGGGAATCGTCGTCGGAGTGGTCGAAATTCCATGAATCAAGCGCTCTTCGGGGCTGTTCTTCAATGATTTCCGAGACTTCCCGGTCGAGTTCGTCGTCGAAGTGGCTGTAGACCACCCGTTCGACCGTAAAAAAAACAAGGGTAAAGACAAGGGCGAGCAGGAGTGCCGTCGCAATCGTGTAATAGAGTGCAATACGGCTGCGCAGACTCAGGGAGTGTTTTTCCTGAACGGAACCGGCAGGCTCACCGGCAGGCCTTGTTTTTTTTTTCATGCCCGGCATTCAGGATTCACGGATGATGTAGCCGACGCCCCGGATGGTCTGAATGATGTTGCCGCATCCGGCCTGGTCAAGTTTTTTTCGAAGAAAATTGATATACACATCGATTACCGAGGTGTCGGAATCGAAATGAATGTCCCATACGTGTTCGATGATGCGGCTTCTGGTGCAGACCTTTTCCTTGTTGCGCACCAGATACTCGAGCAGGGAAAACTCCTTCGGGGTCAGCATGATCTCGCCGGTTCCGCAGAGTACCTGATGGGTAACGGGATTGACGCTGAGACGACCGGCAGTAAGCTGGTCGCCGGCCGGATTGTTTCTGCGGAGCTGAACCCGTATGCGGGCAAGCAGCTCTTCGAAGGCGAACGGTTTTCTGATGTAGTCGCTGGCTCCTGCGTCGAGGCCGAATACGATATCGTCGAGGGCGTCTTTTGCCGTCAGGAAAATCAGCGGCACATCGATGCCGGACTTGCGTACCTGTCGGCACACCTCGATACCGCTGATTCCGGGAATCATCCAGTCAACGATCAGGAGATCGTACTCGTTCAGGAGAGCCATATCAAGGCCGTTTTTGCCGTCGAACGCCAGATCGACGGCAAAATACTCCTCTTCAAGTCCATCCTTGAGAAACCGGGCAATTCCGGGTTCATCCTCTATGACAAGAATCCGCATGGCAGTTGCAATTCGTTAA
>JAAXXP010000064.1:5385-11020 GCA_013334435.1 Chlorobiaceae bacterium
CCGAAGAGCGCTCCGAGCACCATTTTTTCCTCCTTTCCGTTCTTTTGCGCAATCTCGGCGATGGTCATGGACGGATTGGCGGCTGCGATGCCTTCTTTTTCAAGTCTGGCGGCAAGCTCTGCCGGTGTCGCTTTCAGAACCAGTGCGACGGTTTCGAGCGAGGAGGATTCGAGCGCCTGCACGGCGGCTTTTCCGGCGCTTTCCTTTCCGTGCTTTTCTTCGCCTTCGCCGAACATCGGCAGCAGCGACAGCGTCGTGACAAGTGCCGCAGCGCCGATGATGCCGATGGCGGCCTTTTTCGAGAAATAACCGGTAAACACCTTCCAGTTCGAAGCGGTGTGGAGCAGGATGCCTCCAAGAAGCAGCCAGCTGAGCCATTTGTGAACCGGTTCGACCAGCCCGATTTCAATATCGAAAAATAACAGCAGACCTGTAACGCCTGAAATGATAAAAGCTCCGATGGCAAGCGGGGTTGCCCATGATTTCAATGTCATGCTATCTCCTTTACAAGATTTAGGGTTCTGTTCCGTCAGGCGGATGACGGCCATCGCCTGACTGCTGATGAAAACATGATCAAAGTAGCACCCTGTTCCTTAAAGGATGCTCAGGCAAAGCTTAAAATTCGCTTAAAATTGCGGTTTCCGCCGGTTTTCAGCAGACCGTCGTTCGACCGAAAGGTCGGAATATCGACCTTTCGGTCGAAATTGTTATAATGAAGCGTTGAGGAGGGAACTGCCGATCCGGGTGTAATTGCATGAAAAAAAAGAGGTTGAAGATTATCCTGTTCGATTGGCATGACTCTTGAATGGTACTATGTAGTGCTGCGCAGAGCCGCTGGGCGATTCGGAAGAGAACGCCGGACGGGTTAATCGCGTTGTACTTTATGCAATGAAGTGAAGTACGTGTCGGAGTCTATGGTAATTATCATTATTCAGGGAGTGTCGTTATGAAAAAGATCTTGTATGTGTGTGTGTTGTCCGTAATCGCGTCTGCATTTTCATCGGCTGCCGCGTCGGCCGTGACGCCGGATGGCGGAGCGATTTTTACCAGAAGCTGCAGCGTCTGCCATTCCGTCAATCCTCCTCCGAAATCCGCGCCGCCGGTTGTTCCTCTGGCCAACCGCTACCATCTCAGGTTCCAGACGAAAGCGCAGGGCGTTGCCGCTATTACGGCATTTCTGAAGAAACCCGACAGGAACAGGGCTGTCGATCAGCAGGCGGTAACACGCTTCGGACTCATGCCGGTCATACCGCTTACCGATGCGGAACGTGCGGCTGTTTCGGGATGGTTCTGGGATCAGTACAATCCATCGATGGGTGGCGGCAGGGGGGTTGGCGGTGGCCAGCGAAGACTTATGAACCAGTAACAGGAATATTCCCATGAAAAAATCTTTCAGCTGGCGCATATTCATAAGCTTCGGACTTCTGCTCTCGTTTCTGATGCTGCTTGTTTCCGGGGTGATCCTCTACATCTCTCCTCCCGGCAGGGTTGCGAACTGGACCGACTGGCGCATGCTGGGCCTTACGAAGACAGGCTGGGAAAACCAGCATGCGATTTTCGGCTTCGCGTTCGCGATCCTCTCCATATTCCACCTGTTCTTCATCAACTGGAAGGCCTTCCTGTCGTACCTGAAAACAAAGACCGGCGAAGGCCTGAAAAGTCCGAAGGAGCTGTTCGGCAGCGTTGTGCTTGCGCTCATCTTCGGGATCGGGACCTTTTACGCTCTCCAGCCGTTCTCGGCAGTCATCGATTTCGGCAACAGCATTTCGGAATCGTGGGAACGGCGTGACCGGCAGCCTCCCGTGCCCCATGCCGAAAGCATGACGCTTGTGGAGCTTGCCCTCCAGCCGGGACTTGGAGGTGACGCCGAAGTGCTGAAGGCAAAGCTCGAAAAAGCAGGATTCAGGGTGAATTCCGTTCAGCAGACCCTTGCGGAAATAGCCGGGAAGAACCATACGACGGCAGAAAAGGTTTACGTTCCTCTTGCTCCTGAAAAAAGCGGAGCCGGTAAACTGCCGGCAGAAGGACTCGGGCGTAAAACCCTGCAGGAGATCGCCGACGGTGCGGGAGTATCGGCTGCTTCACTGCAGCTTGCCCTGAAGCAGCAGGGAGTCGAGGCTGAACCCGCCATGACCATGAAGGCAATAGCCGACAGGAACGGCACCGATATGAGCCGGCTGCGCGAGATGCTTGAAACCATGATAAGCCGGTGAGCAGCAGCCCGCTTCACACACCCCTGTTCCGACGATGTTTCAGGGGCGAATGAAACGCGGCGCCGGCCCGGAAAAAAGGCTCCTGATGCTTCCGCCGAAGCATCTTGCCGGATTGTTTTCGCTCCTTGTACTGCTGTTTCTCGGTACGGCTTTTTTCGAGTATCACTACCGGAAAGCCGAGATCGAGCACATCATGCGCGAGGAAGCATCGCTGCTTGTTCATGCATTGACGGTGGGGGTGGAGAGCGCCATTACGGGTTACAACGAAAACCGCTCCCTGCTGACCGGCAGCCTTTTCGACCAGCTGCGCCTTCTCGACCGTCTCGACCGGCAGAAACCGCTGACCTCAGCCGATCTTTCTGTCATAGCAGGCAGCAGCGGCATCTACCGGATCAATATCTTTGACGGAAACGGCCGGAGGATTGCCTTCAACACCCCTGAGGACCATACGCCTCTCGAACAGACGTGCGATCCGCGGGAGATGCTGCAGCCCGTTTTTTCCGGCCGGCAGGATTCCCTGCTGCTCGGCATACGGCAAAGCACTTCGGACAGAGGGCCCCGGCTTGTCGCTGCCGTCAGACGTTCCAGGGGTGGCGTGATTGCCGGCAATATCGATGCTTCAGGGATGCTCGACCTGAAGCGCAAGCTGGGTGCAGGTCAGCTTATTCGGCGCATAGGCGCCGACACCACAGGCATAGAGTACATCGTATGGCAGGATTCGAAGGCCATTCTGTCCGCCACGCCGAATGTAACGGGACTCGATGCCGTTCATTCCGATCCTTTTCTGCTCGCCTCGTCCCGGGGGACCTCTGCGAAAACCCGGATGACAACCTTCAACGGCAAACATGTTTTCGAGGTGGTCAAGCCGCTCTATTATAACGGCATCAATGTCGGTCTGCTGCGCATAGGCCTGAAAACCGACCATTATGAGGTTGCCGCAGCCAAGCTTCGCAACCGGTTGCTGCTGCTTGCCGGTCTTGTCGTTATCGGGTCGCTTTTCATGTTCAACCTTATGGTGACGCACAGGAGCGAGGAGAAGATGAAGAGCGCCTTCCTGCGGGCGCAGACCTTTTCGTCCGTCATTCTTGAAAGCATGGCGGACCCCGTGGTTGCCGTCGATGCTGCCGGGCAGATAACCATGATCAACCCTCCTGCAGAAAAACTGTTCCGTCTCTCCTCCCCGGAGGTCAGCGGCAAGCCGGTCGGTGAGGTCTTTCGGGAATTCGCACCGTTCATCGAGGGGGTCCTCTCGGGCCGGCATGCGATGCTCAACAGGGAATTTCACTGCAGGGCTGACGGCCGTCAACTGCTTCTGAACGGGAATTTCAGTCTCATCACAGGCCCCGACAGCCGGATTGACGGAGCGGTCGGCGTGCTGCGGGATCTTACGGAACAACGGGCAATGCAGCAGGTTATCGAGCGGCAGGGAAAACTCAGCGCCATGGGAGAGCTTGCTTCGGGAGTCGCTCACGAGATCAGAAATCCGCTCAATGCCATCGGCATACTTGCCCAGCGGCTCGATATCGAGTTCACTCCGGTTACCGATGAACCGGAATATCGTCACCTGGTTCGAACCATCGTCTCCGAGGTCGGTCGCCTCAACGCCATCATCGGGCGTTTCCTGAAATTCAGCCGTCCTCCGGAGCTTTTTTTACAGCCCTGTTCTCTTGACGACTTTGTAGTCGGTTACAGCGATATGCTGCAAGGCGGGGCTCAAGCCAAAGGGATCTGTTTTTCGGTTGAAGCGGGTTGCGGCGCTGTGGTCGATATCGACACCGAGCAGATGCGTCAGGTGTTGCTCAACCTTGTGCGCAACGCGGTCGATGCCACGCCCGGGGGCGGCAGCGTAACGGTCAGGACAGGATGCGACAGTGCCGGTCGAGCCTTTATCGAGGTAGCCGACACCGGCTCCGGCATTCCCTCCGGCAGGTTGCCGGAGATATTCAACCTCTATTTCACCACAAAGGAAGAGGGAACGGGAATGGGGCTGGGCATAGCCAACCAGATCGTCCACGCCCATGGGGGCATGATCGGGGTTTCCAGCACTGAAGGAGAGGGGAGCGTGTTTCGTGTCGTGCTTCCCCCCGCCTGAGGGTCATTCACTTTCCGGTATCTGTTAACCAGCATAAAACCATGGACTACACCATACTTGTCGTCGAGGATGAACCCGTTCAGCTTGAAAGCATTGCCGGTTTTCTTCTGAAGCAGGGTTACCGGGTGCAGAAAGCCTCCACGCCCGCACACGCTCTCGACATTGCACGGCAGGCTGTGGTCGATATCGTGCTTTCCGATTTCCGGATGCCGGGGATGAGCGGCGTCGAACTGCTTGCAGGACTGAAAAACATCAATCCGGCAATAGAGGTTATCATCATGACGGCCTACGGCAGCGTCGAGTCGGCTATCGAAGCCATGAAACTCGGCGCCGCCGACTACATCACCAAACCTGTGGATCTTCACCTGATTCAGGTTCTGATCCGAAAAATCCTCGAGAGAAAACAGCTTGTCAGTGAAAACAGCCTGCTCAGGAAGCAGCTGCAGGAGCGGTTCAGCTTCAAGGGGATCATTTCGCAATCGCCTGCGATGGCTCAGGTGCTGAATATTGCCGGAAGGGTTGCCGCAAGCAGTGCGACGGTGCTCATTACCGGCGAGACCGGCACCGGAAAGGAGCTTGTAGCCAAAGCCCTGCATTTTTCCAGCCCGCGACGGGACAAGCCCTTCATTGTGGCAAACTGTGCGGCCCTGGCTGAAAGCCTGCTCGAAAGCGAGCTCTTCGGACATGAAAAGGGGGCATTTACCGGGGCGGACAGGCTGAGGAAAGGGAGGTTCGAAACAGCCGAAGGGGGAACCCTGTTTATCGACGAACTGGGGGAGATTCCCCTCTCCCTGCAGGTCAAACTGCTTCGGGTGCTCCAGGAGAGGACGTTCGAGCGTGTTGGCAGCTCGGTGCAGCTTCATGCCGATGTGCGGATCGTTGCGGCCACGAACCGTGATCTCGAATCGATGGTTCGGGAGGGATCGTTCCGTGCCGATCTCTATTACCGTCTGAATGTTGTCTCCATCCATATTCCGCCGCTTCGGGAGCGCAGGGAGGATATCCGACCTCTTCTCGACATGTTTCTCATGAAATTCACTGCCCGGAACGGCGAGCAGGTGACCGCTCTTTCAAGGGAAGCGCTCGACTCTCTTTTGAAATACTCCTATCCGGGAAATGTCCGTGAACTTGAGAATATCGTCGAGCAGTTCGTCGTGCTCAGCCGTTCACCGGTCATCATGAGGGATGATCTGCCCATGCGGGTAAGGGAATACCATCCCGATCTTTCAGGCAGCCGGGAATCGCAGGGCTCTCTTGTTGAACAGGTCGAGGCTTTCGAGCAGGCAATGATAACGGACGCGCTCAGAAGCGCCGGTCAGGTGCAGACGCG